>NZ_JAMYUS010000032.1:0-58328 GCF_040323255.1 Mesorhizobium sp. M0052
TGACGGTGATGGATGCGTCGAGCCGCTATCTTCTGGCGCTCGAAGCGACGGGGTCGACGGCCGATAGCGAAGCCTGGCCGGTGTTTGAGCGGCTGTTTGAACAGCATGGCCTGCCGGATCGCTTCAGAAGCGACAATGGCCCGCCCTTCGCATCAGCCGGCGTCAGCGGGCTGACGCCGCTTGTCGTGCGCTTCATCAAGCTTGGCATCACGCTGGAGCGGATCGCACCCGGCAGGCCACAGCAGAACGGACGTCACGAGCGCTTTCACCTGACCATGCTGCCGATGGCCGAGGCACCGGAAGCCGACCGAACGGCACAGGGCCAGGCCTTCGAGACCTTCCGGCAAAGCTACAATGAGGAACGTCCCCATGAGGCGCTGGGCATGGATACGCCCGCCCAGCACTACCGGTCCTCACAGCGCGCCATGCCCAGGACACCACCCGAGCCCGTCTATCCGGCCGAGGCCTCGGTCCGCCGCGTGCGCCACAATGGCGAGATCCGATGGAATGGCGGCTTCATATATGTCTCGCAAGCGCTGGCGGGCGAACCGGTCGCTGCGTTGGAGACCGAAGACGGACAATGGACACTCTCATTCCATGCCCACCCGCTCGGCATCATCGACACACGGCACATGAAGCTTGTCCGCCGCAGCGCCGCGCCAACCAATCCGCTTGGCGCTGCGGCGGACGCATAGGGGGAGAGAAGTGTCACCTATGTATCCGGTTCAAAGTGTTACCCATCTATCGGCTGGACAGCTGGCCGCAGCCTCGGCGCCATCATGAGATGCTTGAGATTGGCGAAACCATGGACGCGAGCGACCCCTCTCCCCGTCGTACGGGGAGAGGATGCCGGCAGGCAGGTGAGGGGCGGCGCAAACATCGCGAGGACTTCATCCCTCACCAATCCACGGGATCGTTCTCCAACAAAATCGGCTTGCCGTGCGGGGTTGCATGCGCGGCGCGTTCCCAGGCGGCGGCGAGCGTGTCGACATCGTTTTTGCCGGCGACGCCCTTGGCCGCCAGCAGCGTTTCCAGCGCCGCCAGCCAATGCTCGTAGTAGTCGTGGCCGTCGCTTGCGGCGCCCGGCTTCTTCACTTGCGCCGACAGCGCATCGGCCCATTCGCTCCACGAAAACAGGCCCTTGTCATGCAGCGCCACCGTCATGGCGAAGGCTTCGGCCTGCCAGGGTTCGGCGAATACCGGTTCGTCCAGACCCGCCGGCAATGCACCTTCAGGCCGGCTCAAGATAGCTCTCCCAGGCATCGATCGAGACGGTCAGCGTCGAGTCGGCGCCCTCGCCCCAGATTTCCGAGCCATCGAAGACCACGGTATAGACCCATTGCGGGTTTTCACCGTTGCCATGCGCGTTGCTGTCGGGGAACACAAAACCGTCACGCACGGCCTCGATAACTCCGTGCTTGCCGCGCGCATAACGCGGTAGCCTTGTGTGGCCGGTGGGATTGAAATTCTTTGTCCGCACCGGGTCGCCGGCCTTGAAGCGCGGCGCCGTCTCAACCGGCCGGTCGCAGGGACTGCCCTTGGCCAGTACCGCCGGCACGTCTTCGGCCTTCAACACCCTTTTGGGCGTCGCCGCCGGATCGACCGCCCGACCTTCCGTCAGATCGCGCTCGCTGACGAAGCCATGGCGCTTCAGCAGCACCTCGAGCGCTTTGATCCATATCTGGTAGTAGCTTGAGGAATAATAGACGGCCGGATGCAGCGATTCCCTGGCGTGCCGGCTCTCGTCGATGTTCCACGCGCCCATGGCGCCGGCAGTCAGCGTCACGCCGAGCGCCCGCCTCTCCCAATCCGCATGGAAGTAAGGCTCGTTCCTTTCGGGCGCGACCGGCCCGAAACCCATCTGTCCACCTAGATCCTGCGGCCCGTTCATGCCGGTACCTTCTTTGTCCCGGGTTCTTTGGCCACCGCCGTGCCGATCATGGCATCGCGGCTGACCAGTTCGGCGAGTTGGTCCTCGCTCCAGCCTTCGGTACCGCCAGGCCGCATCGGCACCACGAGATAGCGCAGTTCGGCAGTCGAATCCCAGACGCGGATGTTTTTCTCCGCCGGTAAGGTCAGCCCGAACTCCTCCAGCACGCCGCGCGGATCGATCACGGCGCGCGAGCGATAGGGCGGCGCCTTGTACCAGACCGGCGGCAGCCCGAGCACCGACCACGGATAGCAGGAGCACAGCGTGCAGACGACGAGGTTGTGCGTCTCGTCCGTGTTGAACACGGCCTGCATGTGCTCGCCCTGGCGGCCGCTATAGCTCAGCGACGCGATCGCTTCCGTCGCGTCGCGCTTCAGCCACTCGGCAAAGGCCGGATCGCTCCAGGCTTTCGCCACCACCCTGGCGCCGTTGCGCGGCCCGATCTTGGTCTCGTAGGTGTCGACGATGACGTCGATCGCCGCCGGATCGATCAGGCCTTTTTCGGTGAGGATAGTTTCCAGCGCGCGCACGCGCGCCGCAAACGAGTCGAGTTCGTTGTCGTGGTCATGATCATGGGACATGACCTCAGATTAGGATCGGCGGCACGCGGCCGCAAGCATGACAGCTTGGGCCACGGGCCATCGCCTATTCGGCGGCGGCCCTTTGCGGCTCGAGCCGATCCTCGGGAGCGAACAGCGAGGCCTGCTCGCCGCTCTCGACCGCATGCAGCTCCGGCCTGTTCTTTTTCGAAGAGAAGAAGCTCATCAGCCAGCCGGAGAAATTCTCGAAATAGACATAGATGACAGGGGTGACGAACAGCGTCAGCGCCTGGGAAGCGAGCAGCCCGCCGACGACCGCGACACCGAGCGGTTGGCGCAGCTCAGCACTGGCGCCGGTGCCGAGCGCGATCGGGAACGTGCCCATCAGCGCCGCCAACGTCGTCATCATGATCGGCCTGAAACGCATCAGGCACGCCTTGTGTATGGACTCCTTGGCCGACATGCCTTCTCGTCGCAGCTCCAGCGCGACGTCGACCATCATGATGCCGTTCTTCTTGACGATGCCGATCAGCATCAGGATGCCGATCACCGCGATCACCGACAGGTCCATGCCGGCAAAGCGCAGCGCGACCACCGCGCCCAGCACCGCCGAAGGCAGGCCGGTCAGGATGGTGAGCGGATGAATGAAGCTCTCATAGAGGATGCCGAGCACGATATAGATGGTCAGAATGGCGCCGCCGATCAGCAGGCCCTGATTGGCGAGCGAATCCTGGAAGGTCTTGGCGGTGCCGGCAAAGCTGGTCGAAATCGCCGGCGGCATGCCGATCTGCTCCTTCAGCGCGGCGATGCGGGCCGTGCTGTCGCCCAGCGCCACGCCTTGCGGCAGATTATAGGAGATGGTGACCGCCGGCAGCTGGCCGAGCTGGTTGACCGTCAGCGCGCCGGCGGTGCGGTCGACGCGGGCAAAGGCGCCGAGCGGCACCAGGCTGCCGCTTGCCGTCCTGACCTGGATGGCCAGCATGCGCTCGGGCGACCATTCGATGTTGGGATCGAGCTCCATGATGACTTCGTAGCTGTCGGCCGAGCCGAAGATCGTCGAGACCTGCTCCGTGCCGAAGCCGCCATAGAGACTGGAGCGCAGCGTGTCGGTGTCGATGCCGAGCGACGCCGCCTTGTCGCGATCGACCACCAGCGTCGCCTGCAATGAATTGTTCTGCAGATCGCTGGTGACGTCGGTGAAATTCGCATGATCGGCCGCCATCGCATCGTTGAGCTTTTGCGCCCATGTGTCGGTCAGGCCGGTATCGAGGCCCTGAACGACGAGCTGGTAGGCGCTGGCGGAAGAACGCGCGCCAAGTCGCAGGTTCTGCACCGGCTGCATATAGGCATCGATCCCCGGCACGACGGCCAGCTGCCGCCGCAGATCCGACAGCACCTTATCGATGTCGGGGCGCTGGCTCTTGTCCTTCAGCTGCACATAGAGCTGGCCCTGGTTCAGCGCATTGTTGCCGCCGCCGGCTGACCAGGCCACATGCGAGACATAGGGCGAACGCGAGAAGACACTTGCCGCCTGGTTCTGCAGCTTGACCATGGCGTCGTAGGAGATGTCCTGCCTGGCGATCGTCGTCACCGAGATCTGGCCGATATCCTCTTGCGGGAAAAAGCCTTTCGGCGAGACCTCGATCAGCCAGACCGACCCTGCCGCCGTGCCGACGAAGACGAGGAACACCAGAAAAGTGTGGCGCAGGCAGAAGGTCAAAAGCCGGTCATAGCCGCGGGTGACGATATCGTGCTTGTGGCCGGGGGCATGCTTGTCGCGATCGGCCTTGGTCACCGACAGCAAGCGCGAACACAGCATCGGCGTCAGTGTCAGCGACACGAACATCGAAGCCAGGATGGCGACCGTCACCACGACGGCGAATTCGTTGAAGATGCGGCCTATGACGCCGCCCATCAAAAGCACGGGGATGAACACCGCCACCAGCGAGATCGAGATCGAGATGATGGTGAAGCCGATCTCGCGCGCGCCTTTCAGCGAGGCATCGAAGGCCGAGAGACCGTCCTCCTCCATGTGGCGAAAGATGTTTTCCAGCATGACGATGGCGTCGTCGACGACGAGGCCGACTGCGAGCGTCAGGCCCATCAGCGAGATGTTGTCGATGGAAAAGCCGAACAGGAACATGGCGCCGAGCGTCGCGATCAGCGAGATCGGCACCGCCACGGCCGGAATGATGGTTGCGGTCACCCGGCGCAGGAAGACGAAGATCACCGTCACCACCAAAGCGATCGTCAGAAGCAGCGTGAACTGGACGTCGTCGACGGCCTGGCGGATCGAGGTCGAACGGTCGTTGAGCAGCTTGATGTCGGCGGCGGCCGGCATTTGGTCCTTGAACGACGGCAGCATCGCCTTGACCTTGTCGACGACGTCGACCGTGTTGGCGTCGGGCTGGCGCTGCACCGCCAGGATGATGGCGCGCGTGCCGTCGTACCAGCTTGCGGTCGTCGTGGTCTCGACCGAGTCGATGACGCGCGTCACCTCGCCCAGCCGCACCGGATGGCCGTTCTTGGTGGCGATGATGAGGTTGGAGAACCCGGCGGCATTGGTGAGCTGCGTGTTGGCCGTGATGGTCAGCTGCTGCTTGTCGTTCTGCAAGACCCCGAGCGGCGTGTTGGAATTGGCCGAGGCGATCGCCGTCTGCAGCTGGTCGATCGAAATGCCGCGCGCCGCCAGCGCCGTCGGGTCGATCTGCACGCGCACCGCATATTTCTGCTGGCCGAAGATCGACACCTGCGCCACGCCGTCGATGGTCGACAGCGAGGGCGAGATGACGTTTTCGGCGAAGGCGTCGAGGTCGGTGAGCGGAACCGTGTCGCTGACCAGCGACATCAGAAGGATCGGCGCGTCGGCCGGATTGACCTTGCGATAGCTCGGCGGCGACGTCATCTCCGGCGGCAACTGCCGCTGCGTGCGCGCGATCGCCGCCTGCACGTCGGCGGCCGCCGCGTCGATATCCCGGTTGAGCACGAACTGGATGGCAATGGACGTGCGTCCCAGCGAATTGCTGGTCGAGATCGAATCGATGCCGGCGATGGTGGCGAACTGCTTGATCAGCGGCGTCGCCACCGAAGTGGCCATGGTTTCGGGCGAAGCGCCGGCCAGGGTGGCCGAGACGTTGACGACCGGGAATTCGGCGCTCGGCAGCGCCGCCACCGGCAGGAACTTGTAGGCAAACAGCCCGCCCAGCACGAGGGCGAACGACATCAGCAGCGTGGCGACAGGCCTGCGTATGCAGAATTCGGAAATCATTGGGCAGCCGCCTTGCCGGCCTCGGCGACCTTGGGAGCAGCTTGATCACCGCTGGCCGCCTTGCCTTCGTGAATGGCGGCGCCGTCCTTCAGCCTGGTCTGGCCCTCGACCACCACCTTCTCGCCTGATTTGACGCCCTCGCTGATGGCGCTGTTTTCGCCTTCGGTCAGCGCCACCTGCACCGGTCGCATCTCGACCGTGTTGTCGGGCTTGACGACATAGACGAACGGTCCCTTTTGGCTAGGCTGCACGGCCACGGTCGGGATGGATGTCATCTGCGGCATGATGCCGGCGTCGAGCACGACATTCACATATTGCCCGGGCCACAGCGAAAGATCGGCGTTGGGGATGCTCGCCCGTGTCGCGATGGTGCCGGAAGCGGTGTCGACGCTGGAATCGACGAAGTCGAGCGTGCCTCTGCCGATCGGCGTCGGGTCGCCGTCCTTGGTCAGCGTGACTGCCCCCTGCTGCGGGTTGGCCAGCGCCTTGTGCAGCAGCGCCAGGTTGCTCTCCGGCAGGTTGAAGTTGACTTGCAGCGGATCCATCTCGGTGATCGTCACCAGCGGCGTGGCCGTGCTCGAGTTGCCGTTGCTCAAGGTGACGAGGTCACCGACCGAAACGTTGACCGCCCCCAGCCGGCCGGCAATCGGCGCCTTGATGCTGGCAAAGCCGAGCTGGACATTGTCGGCGTCGATCGTCGCCTTGTCGGCATCGACCGTCGCCGCGGCAGCCTTTTGCGCCGCCACCGCCTGATCGTAGGTCTGCTGCGTGCCGGCCTGCTTGGCGACGAGATCCTTGGCGCGCTGGAGGTCGGAGCCCGAACTGGTCAGCAGGGCCTGGTCCTTGGCGAGCGTCGCCTGATCCTTGGCAAGCTGCGCCTTGAGCGCCCTGTCGTCGAGCGAGAACAGCAGGTCGCCGGCCTTCACCATCTGGCCGTCCTTGACGTCGATCGATACGATCTGGCTGGACACGCGGGCGTTGATGTTGACCACGGCCGGCGAAGACACGAAGCCGATGGCGTAACGGCGGATTGGAAAATCGGCCATTGTCGCAGTGGCCGAGACGATCGAGGCCGAACGGGCGGCATTACCGCCGGCGCCGGATTTGCCCCCAGCCTTGTCGGCCGAAGCCTTGTCCGATCCAGCCGGCTTGTCCGTTGCTGCCGCCTGCCTGGCGCCCGGCAGCATCTGCTGCAGACTGCTCATTGCCGCCGGCGAAAAATAGACCCATGCCGCGGCGACACAGGCCGCTGCCACCACCACCGCCAGAACGACTTTTCCGCGCATCGACTAAAAGCCCTATGATCCGACACGCCGAACCCGGTGGTCTCATTCTACCCAATCACGGCGCCTTGCCGCGATCTCGCCGAAGTAGATAGGACGCACATTTGTCGGAAAAGGGCCAAAACACGGCATTACGAAGATTTAATGTGCACTGCACAATGACTATGCAGCCGGCTCAGCAGTCGGAAAACCAGCCAGGATGCGGTTGAGATTTCAGGCCGGATGCGTCTATTTCAGCATCGGCCAGAGCGTCGCCGCCAGGAGCACGCCCATGGCGATGTTGAACCATTTCAGCCGCACCGGATCCGACAGGAATCCGCGCAGCGCCGTGCCGAAGCCGGCCCACACCGAGACGCTCGGCAGGTTGACGACGGTGAAGGCGATCGCGATCAGCGCCACCGACAGGAACGGGTGGTCCGGATTGGAGTAGACGGCCATGGCGGTGATCGCCATCACCCAGGCTTTCGCATTGACCCACTGGAATGCGGCTGCCTCGATGAAGCGCATCGGCCGTGCCTCCGTCTCACCCTTGCTGGACAGCGAGCGCGACATGGCGATCTTCCAGGCGAGATAGAGCAGATAGGCAGCGCCGGCGATCTTCAATCCGGTGTGCAAGGCCGGAAACGCCGTAAGCACCGCGCCCAGGCCAAAGCCGACAGCAAGCAACAGCACCAGGAAACCCATGCTGATGCCCAGCATATGCGGAATGGTTCTGACCAGGCCGAAATTCACGCCCGACGCCAAGAGCATGAGGTTGTTCGGCCCCGGCGTGATCGAGGTCACGAAGGCGTAGACCAAAAGGGCAAGGAAAGCGTCGAGGGTCATGACGGCTCACAAAGGTCAGCAATGCTGACTTAAATCGACAGAGCGCTGGACGCAACCTCATTCCATTGGTCCAAAGCGCTCCGCCGTGATCCGTCTATCCCGAGCCAGCCAGGCCGGCACAGTCTACCTGCCGTGGGCCCGCGCCGACAACAGGCTGGGAGCGGCGGCCGCCTCCTGACGGCCAGCCACACGCCGCAGGCCTTTGCGCCTCGGCGTGTTCCCGGGAAGCTTCACGCCATGCGCGAGGCCGAGGGCAGCCAGGATGCGGATGAAGAGCCAGCCGAGATCGATCTGCCCGAGTTCCAGGCCGAGCTTTGCGGATTCGGGAAACGCATGGTGATTGCCGTGGAAACTCTCGCCAAAGGTCACCAGGCCGAAACGCGGCAGGTTGTAGCCCTGCACGGCAACGCCATCGACGCGCCAGCCCTGCTGCCCGCTGCGATGTGCGAAATGCCCGACCAGCCAATGCCCGGTCAGCGACACGGAGATACGCACCGCAATGCCCCAGACCACCCAGCTCCACCCGCCGAGGAGCAAGAAAAGGATCGCCCACGGCAGTTGCTGCAGCATCCAGGTCCGCTCGACGAATTTGTAGAAGCGGTCGTTTCTGATCGACGGCTCGATGACGAAGTCAGGCGGATTGCGCAACGCTACGGCGCAATGCATTTGCCAGAAAGCGTCGGTGAAGAAAGGCCGGCGGTGGGCGTGCAGGTCGTGACAAGCCGTCTGGCGCTGCGCCCAGTCTCGTATGTCATGCGCATAGATCATGCCGAACGGACCGGCCATGCCGACGAGCGTCCCGAGATAGACCAGCGCGTGTTCGAGCCAGATGTGAACCTTGAACGAGCGATGGATGAGCAGGCGATGCATGCCGACCGAGTGTCCGGCGCAGATCGTCACCGCCGTCGTCGCTACGAACAGGGCGAAAGCGCTCCAGCTGAAGGTCAGCGGCCCGAACACCAACGCAATCAGCGTCATCGCACCGACCCAGATCGACTTGGCCGGCATCCAGACGACCTCGCCATCTTCGGCATCGCTCAAGGGCTGCGAGATCATTCTGCCTGTGGATATGGTCTTCATCGGCACCCCTCCTCTGCAGGAAACATTTCCGGACCAAAGAGCCTTGCCTTCCGGCGCGCCGGCGCTTATTTAGGCAATAAGCTAACTATCTACTATTCCGATTTAGGTATTTAGGCAATAGACTAAATACCGGAAGCGAAACGACAGAGGCAGGCGGTGATCGAAGACAATGCAGCGGATGGCGACACGGCTATCGGGGCAAGCAGCGCCATACAGCGCGTGTTCGAGGCGCTCTCATCGCAGCCGAGGCGCAAGATCCTCGCCTATCTCGCCCACTCCTCGCTGACCGCGGGCGAGATCGCGGCGCGCTTCGACATGTCGAAGCCGTCGATCTCGCAGCATCTGAGCATCCTGGAGACGGCCGGCCTCATCGCCAGGGAGCGGCAGGGACAATTCATCCGCTACTCGCTGGTCCAGAACAATCTGGTTAACACGCTGAACGGCTTCGTCCAGGACGTCTGTCCGGTATCGCGCCCGATCAAAAGGGAGAGTAAGAATCTGGCGAGCGGCAAGGTCGATCCCAAGCCGGTAAAATAGTTGGACTGAGACTACATCCCTTGCGGGCCGCGGTTCATCGCCGCCACGCCGGTGCGGCAGATCTCGACCAGGCCGAGCGGCTTCATGATGGCGATGAACTGGTCGAGCTTCGAACCCTTGCCGGTAATCTCGAAGATGAAGTGCTCGGTGTTGGCGTCGATGACCGAAGCGCGAAAAGCGTCCGCCAGACGCAGCGCCTCGACGCGGGCTTCGCCGGTGCCGGCGACCTTGACCAGCGCCAACTCGCGTTCCAGCGGCCGCTCCTGGCCGAACTCGTGCGAGCGCACGGTGAGATCGACGACGCGATGCACCGGTACGATGCGTTCGAGCTGGTGCTTGATCTGCTCCAGCACATGCGGCGTGCCGCGCGTCACGATGGTGATGCGCGACAGGTGCTTCTCGTGTTCGGTCTCGGAGACGGTGAGGCTCTCGATGTTATAACCGCGGCCGGAAAAGAGGCCGATGACCCGGGCAAGCACACCGGGCTCATTGTCGACCAGCACGGAGAGCGTGTGGTTCTCCGGCTTTTCCGTTTCCTTGGCGATGAAATAGGCGGAGCCGGTCGGTTGAAGCTGTGCGTTCATGACATGAATCTCGATTTCAGACTTTGAGCTAATTCTCTGTTTGCGCACGGCTTCTCGCGACAGCCCTGCCCCGGCTTGGACCTAGACCAGTTCCCTGCCCTTGGCGTCGATGGCGTTGGCCACGGCTTCGTCGGTCGCCTCGTCGGGCAGGAGCATTTCATTATGCGCCTTGCCCGACGGGATCATCGGGAAGCAGTTGGCGAGCGTCGCCACCCGGCAATCGAACAGCACCGGCTTCTTCACCGCGATCATCTCCTTGATCGCATCGTCCAGCTCGTCCGGTTTCTCGCAGCGAATGCCATGACCGCCATATGCGTCGGCCAGCTTGACGAAGTCGGGCATCGCTTCGGTGTAGGAATGCGACAGACGGTTGCCGTGCAGCAGCTGCTGCCACTGGCGCACCATGCCCATATACTGGTTGTTGAGGATGAAGATCTTGATCGGCGCATTGTGCTGCACCGCCGCGCTCATCTCCTGCATCGTCATCTGCACCGAGGCATCGCCTGCGATGTCGATGACCAGCGCATCCGGGTGCGCGATCTGCACGCCGAGCGCCGCCGGCAGGCCGTATCCCATCGTGCCCAACCCGCCCGACGTCATCCAGCGGTTCGGTTTCTCGAAATGATAGTGCTGCGCCGCCCACATCTGGTGCTGGCCGACCTCGGTGGTGATGTAGGTGTCCATGTCCTTGGTCAGTTCGTAGAGCCGCTGGATGGCATATTGCGGCATGATCACATCGTGGTTCATCTTGAACGCGAGCGAGTCACGCGCGCGCCATTTGGCGATCTGCTCCCACCAGGGATGGAGCGCCTTCTTGTCGGCCTTGGCGCTCGCCCGCCACAGCCGCACCATGTCCTCCAGCACCCGGCCGACATCGCCGATGATGGGCACTTCCGTGTGCACGTTCTTGTTGATCGACGATGGATCGATGTCGATGTGGATCTTCTTCGAGTTGGGCGAGAAGGCGGTCAGCCGTCCGGTGATGCGGTCGTCGAAGCGCGCGCCGATGCAGATCATCACGTCGCAATCATGCATCGCCATATTGGCTTCATAAGTGCCGTGCATGCCCAGCATGCCCATCCAGTTCTTGCCCGATGCCGGATACGCGCCGAGGCCCATCAGCGTCGAGGTGATCGGGAAGCCGGTGAGGTCGACCAGTTCGCGCAGCAGATGGCTGGCCTCCGGACCGGAGTTGATGACGCCGCCGCCCGAATAGATGATCGGCTTCTTGGCGCTGGCCATCAGTTCGACGGCGGCCTTGATCTTTTCCAGGTCGCCCTGGACCTTCGGCTGGTAGCTGGTGCGCGGCGCCGCCTGCGGCGGCACATAGATGCCTTTGGCGAACTGCACATCCTTCGGAATGTCGACCACCACCGGGCCGGGGCGGCCGGTCGTCGCGACATGGAAGGCCTCATGGATGGTGGCGGCCAATTCGTTGACGTCCTTCACCAGCCAGTTGTGCTTGGTGCAGGGGCGCGTGATGCCGACCGTGTCGCACTCCTGGAACGCGTCGGAGCCGATCAGCGAAGTCGGCACCTGCCCGGTCAGGCAGACCAGCGGGATCGAATCCATCAGCGCATCCTGCAGCGGCGTCACCGCATTGGTGGCGCCCGGGCCGGAGGTCACCAGCATGACGCCGGCCTTGCCGGTCGAGCGGGCATAGCCTTCGGCCGCATGCCCTGCGCCTTGCTCGTGGCGGACGAGGATGTGCTCGACCTCGTCCTGCTGGAAGATTTCGTCATAGATCGGAAGCACCGCGCCGCCGGGATAACCGAAGACATGCTTGACGCCATTGTCCTTCAGCGCCTGCACCACCATTTCGGCGCCAGTCATTTCCCTGTTTGGCATTTCGCGCCGTTCGTTCTGTCCGTTGCTCATCGGTCTGGTCCCGTACTTCTAGCCATGAGGCGATTGCTGGTCGTTTAGTCGTGTTTCGGGCAATAAAAAAGGCCCCCGATGGGAGCCTGTGTGTTGCGCATGGGAGGTTTTCGCCCGGCGGTTACACCGCCTTGCCCACGCGCTTTCCTACGAGAATGAGTGCCTTTTTCATCGTGGCGGACACTACGAGGGTGAAAGGCAGGGTGTCAACGGGAAAAACGCGCGATGCGAAAGACAAAGCAAGTGGCCCGCCGCCTCTGGTCGGCGGGCCACCGCGGCGCATACGATACCCCTCAATCGCACCGCGCCGGGAACAAGAGTCACTGCCGTGTCACGTCAGGATCAGCACGATCTTGTACGTATCCGGGTCGACGATGACGATGCGCCCGTCGGCCAGCACGAAGTACTCATAGGATTCGTAGGCCGGGACGATCTTGACAATGCGCGCCGGCAGACGGTGCAGGCGCACTTTGTGCCGCGGCACCTCGATGCCGACCGAAATGTCGAAGTCTACGTTCTTCACCGGCTCAACCCTGGTCTCGTGGATGATCTGCGTGACCTGCGTCTTCTGCTCGACGGTCACGTTGTTGATCGAGGCCGTATTGCCCTGGTCGGTCTGAACGTTTGTGTTGCCCTGAGCGTTCTGCTCGGTGGTGGTCCCGGCCTTGCCCTGGGCCTGCTGGTCCGTGCTGGTGCCGGTCTGGCCCTGAGCGTTCTGCTCGGTGCTGGTCCCGGCTTTGCCCTGAGCCTGCTTCTCGGTGCTGGTGCCGGTCTGGCCCTGAGCGTTCTGCTCGGTGCTGGTCCCGGCCTTGCCTTGGGCCTGTTCATCCGTCTTGAGCTTGGCCTTGCCCTGAGCCTGCTTCTCGGTGCTGGTGCCGGTCTGGCCCTGAGCATTCTGCTCGGTGCTGGTCCCGGCCTTGCCCTGGGCCTGTTCATCCGTCTTGAGCTTGGCCTTGCCCTGAGCCTGCTGATCGGTCGTGGCGCCGGCCTGACCCTGAGCATTCTGCTCGGTACTGGTCCCGGCCTTGCCCTGTGCCTGTTCATCCGTCTTGAGCTTGGCTTTGCCCTGAGCCTGCTGATCGGTCGTGGCGCCAGCCTGGCCCTGTGCATTCTGATCGGTCTGTGACTTCATCTTGCCTTGCGCCTGTTCGCCGGCCTTGCCGCCCTTCTGGCAATCGGCCGCGCCGGCGGCGCAGTTGTCGCCACCGCTCGGCTGCACGGCCTGGGTCTGGGCGATCGCGGCGCCGCACCCGACGCCAAGCGCAATCATGCTCGTGATCAACACATGTTTCATCTGCTTTCTCCTTTAAAGAGTCGGTCCCTCAGCCTAGCCAACTCTGCCAAAAATACTTTGTTCCACATTTTGTGAATAAAATCGGGCTTCTAAGAAGACCAATGAATGTTGGCAGTAATTTTGCAACAATCACCTACAAATTGCATCAAACAATTAATGCAACGCAACATTTTGTTTTTTCCTGAGCTTGTGATCCCATAGCGATGACACCAGCCTCACAAGCTTAGAAGTACTCCCGTCGTCATGACCAGGATGGCTACCCCGAAAACAGGCAAGAGCAACCATCGTGCCTGATGGACGCTGTTGTCCATTAACGCCTCCCACAAGTGCTGATCTCAACGATGCCGAGAACCCTGTGTTCCGCCCTGAGGAGGCTCTAGGACCTCTACAGCCTGGCACCAGACTTTGGTCCCTCCCCCTATCGTCCATTGGCCCGATGACGCCCGGACCGAAGCCCCACGCGGGAACGCAGCCGCGAAAAGCCCGTTCGGCTCCCGGTGTGCATCAACCTCATCAACACCCCCCGTATCGGAATCGAGCTCGCGCAAGATGCATGAGCGTTGCTCGCATGAAGGAGAGAATCATGACGACCATGTACCAGTCGACCGCAATTGCCGGATTCTTGCTGCTCGCGAGCGCGGGCGTAGTTGCCGCTCAAGACGTCATCATCGCGCCGGAGCAGGAAACGGTTGTGCGCGAATACGTGAAAAAGCAGCCCCTTGCGTCGGTGAAGATTCCAGGTGTCGAATTGAACGTGGGGACCGCCATTCCCGACACGGTGGAACTGCATGAAGTGCCGAGCGTCAAGTATCGCTACGTTGTGGTCGACGGGCGAACCGTGCTGGTCGACCCCGGCACGCGGAAGATCGTCAAGATCATACAGTAACGCTGATCCCACCGCCGTTCCCCGCGGGTGGCGGTGGGATCATGCCCTGAAATTGCGGTTTCCCCGGCATTCAACCTAGCGCTTGCTCGCACCATCGACCGTTCTAGATGTAGGATGGCTTAGGCATTTTGGCACGGCCAAAGTCGCGGGGTCGGTTGAGACGTGCGCTACATTGATAGTCTCTATCAAAACTGGAACAGGCTATCGTTGGCTTGGCAGTTCATCATAGTCGGAAGCATTGGGCTGCTGTCGCTGATGCTGGTCGTCGGCCTATGGGTCACCTCGCAAATACGAGATGGAGTGATCCGCAACTCTGCAAGCACGACCGCGCTTTACGTCGACAGTGTCATCGCGCCAATCCTGCCGGATATGCGCAAAAGCCAGCAGCTCAGCGACACCGTTAAACGGGCACTCGATGAAACCCTGGACCAGGGTGCTCTCGGAAAAAAACTGGCGTCGTTCGTGCTTTGGCGGCGTGATGGCAAGGTGCTGTACGCCAAAGACGCGGCTCTTATTGGCCAGACCTTCGAGCCAAATGCGAACTTGCTGCATGCGTTCGGCGGAAACGTGGTGGCGCAATTCAATGATCTGGACGAAAATGAAAGGAAGGAACGCAAGAGCCCCACCGCCTCGCTGCTCGAGATCTACAATCCGGTTCGAGAGCCGTGGTCGGGCGATGTTGTGGCCGTTTCCGAGTTCTACGAGATAGCCGACGATCTTCAGGGCACTTTAAACTCGGCACTATGGTCGAGCTGGCTGCTCGTGGCTGGCGCGACCGCGGTCGCCTTGGCGATGCTCTCGGGAATCGTGCTTCGCGGCAGCAGCACTATCGAAACGCAGCGTTCAGCGCTTGAGACACAAGTGGCGGAGCTTCAGTTGCTTTTGGAGCAGAATTCCGCTTTGCGGGAGCGCGTCCAGCAGGCGTCGCGCCGCGCAACGGCAATCAACGAACGTTACTTGCGTCGCATCGGGTCTGATTTGCATGACGGTCCAGCTCAGCTCGTCGCACTGGCTGCGCTGCGCATGGACAGCCCTCTACTGCTCGATCCCGCCGCATCCCCAAGCCACCGCAAGACCGAGATCGCCGATATCCATCATACGTTGGATGAGGCGATGCGGGAGATCCGCGCCATCTGCACCGGCCTCGTGCTGCCACAGATCGAAGCTTCGACAGTCGCGGAGATATTGCGGCTTGCGGTTGCCGAACATGAACGCCGTACAGCCTCTTCCGTATCGCTTTCACTGCCATCTCGCCTGCCCGACCTGGGGACGTCCGAGAAAATAAGCATCTTTCGCTTCGCGCAGGAGGGGCTAAACAATGCCTGGCGACACGGTCTGGGCAAGGGGCAGGCTGTCAAGGCGAGAGTGACGCAGGGCAAGCTCCTCATTCAAGTGCTTGATCACGGCCCTGGATTCCAGTCGGGATCGTGTGAAGGACTTGGACTCGCCGGTATGAGGGAACGTATCGAAAGTATCGGAGGTCACTTCGAGACCTTTTCGAGCCCCAGGGGGACCCGGCTGACCATAACGCTCAACATCGAGGACCAGAAATGACCGCTCCCATAAGGATTGCCATTGTTGATGATCATCCGCTGTTTCGCGAGGGTGTGGCTCGCAGCCTCGCCGAAATCGGCGGCTTCGAAGTCGTTGGTGCGGGCGAAACCGCGGCGGATGCCGAACAGCTTGCGGCCTTGGCAAATCCCGACATATTGCTGCTCGACATCAGTTTGCCGGGAGGGGGTCTGGCGGCAGCGGAAAATATTCTTGCAACTCAGCCTGACTGCAAGATCGTCATGCTCACCGTCTCGGAGGCGAACGCCGATTTGGCGACGGCGCTCAGGCTGGGCGTACGCGGATATGTGCTGAAAGGGATTGGGGCGGCATCGCTGGCCGAGGTGCTGACTTATATAGCCGCAGGAAAAAAATATGTTTCGCCGACCCTGTCAGCGCAGCTTTTGAATGAACTGATCCGGCCGGAAAAGCGCACAACCGATCTCGTTGCCAATCTCTCGGGACGCGAGCTTGGGATAATCTCCTTGGTAGGCGAAGGACTGAGCAATAAAGAAGTCGCCAAACGTCTCAACCTGCAGGAGAAAACGGTAAAACACCACATGACTCGGATATTTCAAAAGCTAAAGGTGCGAAACCGCACCGAAGCAGCCATTCTTATGCACGCGCCCAAAACGGGTCTTGTATAGGGAGATCGGGGCTTGTCTGAAGGTCGGATGCTGGTTGGCGAACCAACAGTTACAGCCCTTTCAGACGAGCAATGTCGGAGGCCCTTACGGCGCGTTCGACAATTGTCCTTCCAAGCGGATCCTTCATAGTGAAGCGGCCGGCCTCGATGCTTTCGCTGAATCCATCGCGATGCACGACCTGGATTTTGGCGCCCTGTACCGTCACCGTGTCGCCAGCGGCATTGACTTGGCTACTGGGAGCTTGGCTACCGGGGGCGTTGTCGCCGGCACCATTTTTTCCCTTTCCGTTGGCGTTGCCATTCCCGGCGTTGCCGCCTGAGCCATTACCATTACCACTACCGTTGCCACCACCGTTACCATTGCCATTGTTTCCGCTCTTGGCGCTGGCAGCGGCGAATTCGATCTTGTAGCCGTCGACATGGCTCAACCGCAGACCAAGCACCGGCATCGTCACCGCAACCGCCGCGAATACGCGCAAGCTAAAGTACGCCCAGCGACGCACGGATGAAAACAGGGGCTGCCTTTCTCCATTCATGCCACCATCACATCATGATGTGTCACGGTATTCAAGAATGAACAGCCCAAAATTGCGGCTTACAAACGCTGAGGAAACTCTCCTTTCGTGCTTTCAGCTCGATTCTCAGACCTTCGTCTGAGTCAAATATACACCGAAGTCTGACCTACTGATCTTGGCCGCGCCGACGGATGTCGCAATAAAATCCGCGGTGACAAGGCTCGTCACCGGTAGGGATCGGCAGCGAGG
This sequence comes from Mesorhizobium sp. M0052, assembly GCF_040323255.1. Classification (NCBI taxonomy): domain Bacteria; kingdom Pseudomonadati; phylum Pseudomonadota; class Alphaproteobacteria; order Hyphomicrobiales; family Phyllobacteriaceae; genus Mesorhizobium; species Mesorhizobium sp. M0052. The sequence continues at coordinate 17,066 of NZ_JAMYUS010000032.1, forward strand.
CGCGAGCGCCTGCGGCACGCAGACGCTTGCGGCAGGTCTCCGGCATACGGTTAGCGCATGCTCGCCGTCGAAGCAGGAGCACATGCCGTTTCTTCCCCGGATTATGATCAGGCGCGATTGGCGAAGTCGCGGACAACCCGTTGCAACAGCGGCACGTAGTCGCGAAATGCCCGGGTCTTCATATTGCCGATCTTGCCGGCCTCGTCCCAGATGCGAACCCGCACCGCTTCCTCGTGGAACGGGTTCTTGCGGAACTCGGCCACCTCTTCGGCATTCATCGGCCCGCCTTGCAGCGACAGCGTGTGGACCGAGGCCTGCGACAGCCTGCCGAAATAGGTGGGGTCGGTAGCGCAGAGGTAGCGCTTGGCCGCGACATGCAGCCTGACGCATTCGACGATCACCGGTGGAAAGAACGGCGCCAGCACCTCGCCGCCGGCTTCGTCATGATGCTTGTCCTCGACATCGTCGGGCGAATAGGTGCCGAACTCGCTGGTGTAGTGGCCGATATCGTGCAGCAGTGCTGCCGCCACCAGCACATCGGGCGCGCCGTCCTTTTCGGCGAACCAGGCGCCCTGCAACATGTGCTCCGACATGGTGACGGGTTCGCCGAGATAGGATTCAGCCCCTCGGCGTTCGAAAATATCGGCGATGAATTCGACGATGTTGCTCGCGTTCAAATCCTGGCTGCTCATTCCGCTGCTTCCTTGAATTCGTGTTCGATCGCCGACAGCGTCGACAAAAGGCCATCCTTGTCGGCGTAGCAGCCCTGCAGCCAGCGCTTGCCGGCGCCGGAGAACTGCTTGCGGGCATGCATGACGCGGGTGTTGTCGACGATGAAGGCCTGGCCCGCCTCGAGCTTGAAGGTCACTTCGAAGGACGGATCCTCGATCAGTTCGGCAAACCGGCGATAGGCGGCGTAGTAGGCCTCCATCTCCGCGAACGGCACATCGACGGTCGGCGCCAGCGAGCGGTTGTTGAAGCGGATGGCGATGAGTTCGCCATCCGGCCCGAGCTCGATCATCGGCCGCTTGGCCTGCAATCGCACGCCCGACGAGCCGGCATATTCGAAGCGCGCCGGGTATGAACTCAACAGCCGGAAGCCTTCGGGGTTTTCGGCCTGCAGCGCGGCCGCCACGGCAAAACCATCGACGACGCTGGATTCGCCGCCCTCGACCGTGTTTTCGATACACGACAGGATCTGCAAGGTCGGCACCGGATCACGATAGGGGTTGTCGGTATGCGCCTGCAGGCCAAGATTGGTGTAGGCCAGATTGGTTGGATTGACCTCGGCGCGCACCTCGAACCAGCGGCCGTAATTGGTCTCCCTGATATAGCCGAACAGATCGGACACTTTGCACAGCGCCCCGGATTCGGCCGGCAGATCGTCCATCACCGCGAAGCCGTAGGTCTTCACCGCCGACAGCCATTGCCGCAAGACGGCGCGGTCGCGGCTGGCCGCGACATAGCCGGCGCGCGGCACCGAATTCTGCATAGAGGCCCTGGTCCATCGCACGGTGCCCTCGCCTGTCCAGCCGGGCTGTCGGGCGGCATCGCGGTCATAGGCATTGGCGCTCAGCCATGCCGCAGGAAAGCGCACCGTCTTTCCCTCCGGTTCGAAACTGACTTCAAGCGCATCGCCCTTGATCGCGGCTGCGCCGATCCGCGTTTGCGCCGGAATGTCGAGAATGGTGATCAGCCGCTGGCCGTTGCCGGCGCTGCGCGTCTTGTCGTCGAGCGCATTGTCGCGCAACCACATGGCGTGAAAGCGAGTGCGCGCGCCGTCCTTCCAACCGAGGTCGATCGTTCTTCCTTCGTCGCCGATCAGCGCCTGGGTAAGCATGGAGATCCGTTCCTGTCCGCTGCGCCCCGCAGCCAACTCCGCAGGGTTTCCGATTGCATCGTGATGATGTCGAAGGCATAACTCAAATTATCATTTTGCAGCCAAAGGCCCTAAACGGTTTATGACTGAAACAACCCTGCCCTTGCCCCCGCTTGACTGGCTGCGGAGTTTCGAGGCCGCCGCGCGGCTGTCGAATTTCACCGCCGCCGCGGCCGAGCTTGGCCTGACCCAGGCTGCGGTCAGCCAGCACATCCGTTCTCTCGAAGAGCGGTTGAAGCAGCCGCTGTTCATCCGCCTGGCGCGCGGCGTCGAATTGACGCCGGAGGGTGCCGCCTACCTGCCGCATCTGCAATCGGCCTTCGCCGTGATCGCCAACAGCACGCGCGAGCTGTTTGAACCCAAGACCGTCCAGAGCGTGACGATCCGCTCGCCGATTTCCTTTGCCGTGCTGATGATCGCGCCGAAGCTGCCGCAAATGGCCAAGGACCTGCCCTTCGTCCAGCTGCAGATCGAGACCATCCACACACCGGCCGATTACGGCGAGCGCTTTGTGGGTCTCGACATCCGTTTCGGCATTGGCTCCGGCTCCTTTGCCGGACGGCAGGCCGACCGCCTCACCCGCGAAACCTTGACGCCGATGGCATCGCCACATCTCGCCAACGTCAAGGATTGGACGGGATTGCCGAGACTTACAGTGGTCGGCGCACGGGAAATGTGGGGCGAATGGTTCGCCGTCGCCCGGATGAAGCCGGCGCTCGGGCCGACGCACAAATTCGACAGTTTCGTTACCGCACTGGAGGCGGCGAAGCACGGCGCCGGCATGGTGCTGGGATCGCGACCGTTGGCCGACGCGGCACTGCGCGAAGGATCTCTCGTCACCCTGTCCGGCTTTACGCTGTCGAGCGGTGCCGGCCACTATCTGACCGCACCTTCGGGCGCGCATCTGAGCCCGGCCGAGGAAGCGGTCCGCCGCTGGTTCGTGACGGTCTTCGGCGTCCCGATTTCCCGATAAGCCCCTGAATACGCGGCAAACTATTGGACGACGTGACGCGGCGCATAATTTGCCGCGATACTGCGCCAGGCCGGACGTCAAGCTTCGGCAGGGTTCCGTTCGCTACGGGCGGCCAGGAAAAATCGCGGAGGAAATTCAATGCTCGACAAGGCCCCCAACAAGAAGCTTTCCGACCTGCTCGATCGCTTCGGCGCGGCACTCACCGCCGGCGACATCGACAAGGCGGTCGCCTGCTTCCAGGAGGATTGTTACTGGCGCGATCTCGTCACCTTCACCTGGAACATCAAGACGATGGAAGGCCGCGATCAGGTGCGCGACATGCTGGTCAGCCAGTTGGCCAGGACCAAACCGTCGAACTGGGCGATCGCCAGGGGCGAGGGTGCCACGGAAAGCGACGGCGTGGTCGACGGCTGGATCAGTTTCGAGACGTCCGTGGCGCGCGGCTTCGGCCACATCCGGCTGAAGGACGGCAAGATCTGGACGCTGCTCACCACCATGGTCGAACTCAAGGGCCATGAGGAGCCGGCCGGCTTCGACCGCCCGCTCGGCGCCAAGCACGGGCATGGCAAGAACCGCCCGACCTGGAAGGAGGAGCGCGAGAAGGAGGCTGCCGAACTCGGCTTCAAGACGCAGCCCTATACGCTGATCATCGGCGGCGGCCAGGGCGGCATCGCGCTCGGCGCCCGGCTGCGGCAACTCGGCGTGCCCACCATCATCGTCGAGAAGAACGAACGGGCCGGTGATAGCTGGCGCAAGCGCTACAAGTCGCTCTGCCTGCACGACCCCGTCTGGTACGACCATCTGCCCTATATCGACTTTCCCAGGAACTGGCCGGTCTTCGCGCCCAAGGACAAGATCGGCGACTGGCTGGAAATGTACGCCAAGGTAATGGAGCTGAACTACTGGTCGTCGACCGAGGCCATGAGCGCTGTCTATGACGAAGGGAAGAAGGAATGGACGGTGGTGGTGCGCCGCGACGGCAAGGACATCACGCTGAAGCCGAAACAATTGGTGCTGGCCACGGGGCAATCCGGCAAGGCCAACATGCCGAACTTCAAGGGCATGGACACATTCAAGGGCGACCAGCATCACTCCTCGAAGCATCCGGGACCCGATGCCTATGTCGGCAGACAAGCTGTCGTCATCGGCTCGAACAACTCCGCCCACGACATTGCAGCAGCCCTTTGGGAGGCCGGCGCCGACGTCACCATGGTGCAGCGCTCGACCACGCACATCGTCAAGTCGGACACGCTGATGGAGATCGGCCTGGGCTCGCTCTATTCGGAAAAGGCGGTCGCGAGCGGTATGACCACAGCCAAGGCCGACCTCGTCTTTGCCTCCCTGCCCTACAAGATCCTGCACGAATTCCAGATCCCGGCCTATGCCGAGATGAAGAAGCGCGACGACAAATTCTACAAGGGCCTTGAGAAGGCGGGCTTCATGCTCGACTGGGGCGACGATGGCTCCGGCCTGTTCATGAAGTATCTGAGACGCGGCTCGGGCTATTACATCGATGTCGGCGCCTCCGACCTGATCATCGACGGCTCGATCAAATTGAAGAGCGGCGTCGAGGTGAAGGAGATCAAGGAGCATTCGGTCCTGCTCAGCGATGGCTCGGAACTGCCGGCCGATCTCATCGTCTACGCCACCGGCTATGGCTCGATGAATGGCTGGGCGGCCGATTTGATCTCACGGGAGGTCGCCGACAAGGTCGGCAAATGCTGGGGCCTCGGCTCCAACACCACCAAGGACCCAGGCCCCTGGGAAGGCGAGCTGCGCAACATGTGGAAGCCGACGCAGCAGGAGGCGCTGTGGTTCCATGGCGGCAATTTGCACCAGTCACGCCACTATTCCCAGTTCCTGGCGCTGCAGCTGAAGGCGCGCATGGAAGGCATCGCGACGCCGGTCTACGCGCTGCAACAGGTTCATCACAAGGCTTAGGCAGCGCCGCCGATGCGCTTCCAGTAGATGAGCGTGCCGGTCAGCCCGCCATGCGGTTTCAGGGCAAAGTCCGTTATTTCGCCAGTGAGCGTGAAGCCGAGTTTTTCGTAAAGGCCGGAAGCGCCCTCCTCGGTTGCGGTGTCCAGCACCAGAAGCGTGCGGCCTTTCTCGACGGCGAGCGTTTCGGCCGCCCGCATCAGCCGGCTCGCTATGCCCTTGCCGCGGTGTTCGACGCGGGTCATGAGCTTGGCGATCTCGGCCCGGTGCGGCTGATTATCAGGAAAGTCGAGCAGCAAGGTGACGGTGCCGACCAACGCGTCGCCATACCAAGCGCCCAGCACCGCTCTTTCGCCTCTCTCTGCTGCCATCAACGAGTTGCTCCAGAAAGTTTCCGCCGCTTGCCTGGATAAGGGATGCATGAAGCTGACGGAGCCGCCGGCCGCGACCGTCTCGATCAGGAGGTCGGCCAGCCTGTCGCATGTTTCCGCAGTCAGCGACCTGATTTCGATGGGACTCACCTGCACTTTCCCTTGCTAATCCAGACGCGCGACGCGGGGCCGCTTTCGTCTCGCCTTGATCGCGGCGATGCGATCGGTGTCTTTCGGCTGCAGATGCAGCCCGCGTTCGAGGATTTCGAGCGTGTATTCCTCATAGGTCAGGCCAAGCCGCTCGGCCTTTTCCATGCGCATCAGCATCACGTCACGGCTTGGCGCCTTCCACGCCTTGGCATGCGCTGCCTGCCAGGCCAGGAAGATGTAGGGATCGCCCTTGCCCCATGGTGGGCCCTTGTAATCATCGAGCGGCGGTCCGCCATTGTCGGAGCGCTTGGGACGTCTTGCCACGATTTCAGCCCCTGACCAGCGCGACCAGATAGTCGGCGGGCAGCTGCCCGACGGCATGGAACGTGCAGTCCGACGGCGCGCCGAGCGCCAGGCAGTCGCCGGGCTCGAGCCTGTGCACGACATCGCCCTCGGTGAACTCAAGTCGCCCGGAGATCAGCCACATCTGCTGCTTGATGAAGGCATAGGACGCCGCCGGGAAACTCACACTGGCGCCCGCCGGCAACTGCACCCGGATCAATTCGAGCGGCATGTCGGAGACCGGCGACAGATGCCGGCGGACATAGCCCGTACCGGGGTCGCTCCAGACCGGTTGCTCACTCTCGCGCAGCAGGCCGCCACCTTGCTGCTCGGCGCGTGCAATCAGCGTCGACAGCGTCATGCCGAAAGCAGCGGCGATGCGCACCAGCAGCGCGGCCGTCGGGCTGGTCATGCCGCGCTCGATAGTGCTGAGCATGGCTTTGGAGACGCCGGAGCGGTTCGCCAGGTCGGCCAACGACCAGTCCCGCAAGGCTCTTTCGGCGTGGATTCGTCTGCCTATCGTGGCCGACATGTCATTCGCTATATCAGTCATTCGTCCAATATATCGAATCTTCGGACTGGGGGAAGAGGACGGCCGGTTGAATTTTCGCTGACGGGTTAACCCCTGCTACACCATCCCGCATCACGCCACCTTAACCCCGTCTGTGTAGGATCGAGGCTCCACGGGAATGGGATCGGATCGTATGTTTGTCGAGCGCGAAGCCTCCGTCGGCGAACCGACCTCGCAGGAGCGCCGCCGCGCAGAGCAGAGCGACAAGCGCATTCTCGGCAACGTCGTGCAGTGCGACGGTGCGCGCGCCACCATCAGCGCCTATGCCGACGACATCGAAGGAGCGGTCACCGGCCTGTGGACCGTCGGCAAGATGATCTCCATCAATCTCGGGACATCGCGCACCGTTGGTCTGGTCTACGAAATCGGCAAGTCGGATCGCGCCTGGAGCAATGAGGGACAAAATCCCATCGAGGTCAGCGTCGAACTGATCGGCGAAGTGCGCGACGGCGCGGAGCCCGGCGCCAAACCGGTGTTCGACCGCGGCATCACCACCTATCCTCATATCGGCGCCATAGCGCACCGCATCCGTACCCGTGACCTGCAGGCGGTCTACGATCTCGCCGGGCGTCATTCGATCACCATCGGCACGCTGTCGCAGGATGAGTCGATCGACGCCAACATCGCCATCGACGACACGCTGGCGCGCCATTTTGCCGTTGTCGGCACAACCGGCGTCGGCAAATCCACCGCCATCTCGCTGCTGCTGCGCAAATCGATCGCCGCCCGGCCCGATCTGCGAATCCTCATTCTCGATCCGCACAATGAATTCGCGGCATCCCTGCCTGAGTTCTGCGTCCGGGTCGATTCCAAGACGCTTGACCTGCCGTTCTGGATGTTCAGGCTTGAAGAATTCGCCGAAGTGCTGTTTCGCGGCCGAGAGGTCGTGCCGGAAGAAGTCGATGTCCTGCGCGACCTGATCCCCGCCGCCAAGAACCTCTATCGCAATCCCAATTCAGGCTCTTACGTGCGCCGCGGCAGCGATGCGCTGACCGCCGACACGCCGGTGCCCTACCGCATGGTCGATCTCATCAAGCAGATCGACGAGCGCATGGGCCTCCTGGAAAGCAAGAACGACCGCCCGACGCTGAAATCGCTGAAGACGCGCATCGAGTCCGCCGCGTCCGACCCGCGCTATCGCTTCATGTTCAATTCGCGGCTGATCGAGGACACGATCCACGAGACGATCGGCAATATTTTCCGTGTGCAGCATCATGGCCGCCCGGTGACCTGTTTCGAGATGGCCGGCATGCCGTCCGAAGTGGTCAACTCCGTCTGTTCGGTGCTGGCGCGCCTGGCCTTCGACCTTGCGCTGTGGAGCGAGGGCCGGCTGAAGCTTTTGCTGCTGTGCGAGGAAGCGCACCGCTATATGCCGGCCGATCCGCGCCTCGGCTTCGCCCCGACAAGGCATGCATTGTCGCGCATCGCCAAGGAAGGCCGCAAATATGGCTGCTATCTCGGCGTCGTCACCCAGCGCCCGGGTGAACTCGATCCGACCATCCTGTCGCAATGCTCGACCTTCTTCGCCATGCGGCTGGCCAACGAGCAGGACCAGGCAATCATCCGCTCGGCGATCGCCGATTCCTCCGCCTCGACGCTGGCCTTTCTGTCCTCCATGGGCCAGCGCGAAGCCATCGCCTTCGGTGAAGGCGTGGCGACGACCATGCGGCTGAAGTTCGAGAAACTGGCGGAGAACCTGATCCCCGGCACCGCCAAGCGAGAGCAGGACGAGTTCTCGCAGGACGGCAACGACGTCGATCTCGCCGCCATCGTCGAGCGGCTGCGCAACGTCCCGAAACCGCAGCAGCAGATGGCCTTCGCCGAGGTCGTGGACTCCGGCCGCCAGGCCGGCGATCCCGATTACCGCAAGCCGGCCACCGCCCAGCGCGTCCAGCCCGACGACGATTTCGACCTGCGCTACGGCCTCAAGCCCACAACCTTCGGCATGCGCCCGCAGAACGATTGACCTTCAGCGTAGCGACTTTTTTGCCGGCCAATTGAGAAGCCGCCGGAGCGCCAGGGCTCGGCTTCGTTGGCCGCTTGGGTAAATCACGCCAGAAAATTCGTCAGGCTGAGTCGGTTGGTGTCGACTTCGAGAACCGGAGCGGAGCGGGCATTGAGTCCGTGAGCACCGGCCTACGCCGGCCGTAGCCATAGCTGCCGCCATCACCTCATGAGTGCTTCGGCCGGCGAAGGCCGGAAGCGCAGAAGACGGCATCAAACGGCCAGCCTCACGGATTTAATGCCGGCATTTTAGGCGCAGACGCGGTTGCGGCCTTGCCTCTTCGCCTCGTAGAGCTGGCGGTCGGCGCGGCGGTAGAATTCCTCGGCCGTTTCCTTCCGATCCCAGACGGCAAGACCGACGCTGGTGGTGATCTTGAGGCGGACATTGCCCGACAGCACCGACATGTTGGCAATCGCCTTGCGGATGCGTTCGGCGAACTTCCCCAACAACTCCGCGTCCATGTTGGGGGTGACAACGGCGAACTCTTCGCCGCCGAGCCGCGCCACCACGTCGTGATAGCGCGTCATGCTTTTGAGGCAATTGGCGACTGCCCTCAGCACCTCGTCGCCGACATCGTGGCCATGCGTGTCGTTGACCTGCTTGAAATGATCGAGGTCGAGGATCATCAGCCCGACGGGCTTTTCGATGCGGCGGAATTCCTCGAGATATTCCTTCAGCGCATCGTCGAAATAGCGCCGGTTCTGCATGCCGGTAAGGCCGTCGGTCAATGCCGCATGCTGCAGCGTTTCCGAGCGGGCGCTGAGCGAAACCGTCATGGCGCGCAGCTTGCCCTCTTCCGTCGCCTGCCTACGGATCAACGGGTAGATGAAGAACACGCCGAAGAACAGCGCTGTCGCCAGCAGCACCCCGGTGACAAACAGCAGCGTGTTGAGATAAGCGATCCTCTCGACTCGGGAAGTCGTATCGTGACCGACCGCGATGGACTGCAATTGACCATAGGCATAAAGCGTCACCAGGCCTGCGGCCAGGATCACGAAAATAAAGACGAAAAATGCGGATTCCGCCTTGTGGAAACGCATCTGCTCCCCGTTGGAAAAGTACCCCCCGGATCTATGGCATGCCGGCGCCTTACGGACGGTTAATCCAGACAACCGGAGCGGGAATGTTCATTCCTACTTCTGTTTCTTTAATTGTATTAGCAGCACGAAAATCAAATCACGGCTTGCAGGCCGTCGCCGGGCTGCAATCTCAGCCATTCCGGTCCCAGCTGATGGCGAAACCACGTCGTTTGCCGTTTGGCATATTGCCGCGTCGCTGCCTTGCAGCGCTCGATGGCCTGAGGAAAGCTGATGTCACCGGCCATGGCGGCCGAAAGTTCGCGAACGCCGATCGCCTTCATCGCCGGCAGCTCGGGATCGAGGCCAAGCGCCGCAAGCCGTTTGACCTCATCGAGCGCGCCGAGATCGAGCATGCGGTCGAACCTTGTTTCGATCCGCTCGACAAGGGCGGCGCGGTCCGGCTCGATAACGAAGAACCGAGCGCTGTCGCGGTCGATCAGCGGCCGGCCGCGCGCTGCCTGCCATTCGAGGATGGAGCGGCCGGATGCATCGAGCACCTCCAGCGCCCGCACGATGCGCTGGCCGTCGGTCGGCTTCAGCTGCATGGCGACCGCCGAATCCTCATGCATCAGGATGCGGTGCAGCTTGGCTGCGCCTTGCTCCTTTAACTCGTAGCGCCAGCGGTCGCGTACCTGCTGCGGAATGTCGGGCATTTCCGAAATGCCCTCGGCAAGTGCGCGAAAATAGAGCCCGGTGCCGCCGACGAAAATCACCGGACGTTCAAAGCCGGCGTCATCGGGCTGTCGGGCGAGCGTGCCGTCATCGATCAGCTTCATCACGTCGCGCAGCCAGGCGCCGGTGGAATAGGCGGTGGAGGGATGCACGTGGCCATAGAGAAAGTGCGGCGCGCGGGCGAGGTCGGCGGCGCTCGGCCGCGCCGTCAGCACATCGAGCACCGAATAGCCCTGCATGGAATCGGTGTTGACGATGACGCCGCCCTTGCGCTCGGCGAGATCGAGCGCCAGCGCCGACTTGCCGCTGGCGGTCGGCCCGGCTATCAGGATCGCGTTCTTCACGCGGCCCTCGCCCGCCTGCCCGCCCTCGCCTAGCTGCTTGGAAGTCTCGATGCCGCTCATTGCCACGCTTGTGTCTCACCCCGTCCGCCGCGCGATGTCGGCCTCGCTTGCGAATATGGCCTCACGGTCGGTCGGCGCAAGCGCTGTTCGCTGGCTGGGCGAAGGCGTCGCCTGCGACCTGGTGTTGCCCGAGGGGGCAGAAGCCGCTGAGGCAAGTGCGGCCTTGCGCACAGCACTTGGTTCAGAGCCGGTCGACGTGATCGTTCAGCAGGCCGAAAGCCGCCGCAAGACAATCCTGCTTGCCGATATGGATTCAACCATGATCGACCAGGAATGCATCGACGAACTCGCCGACGAGATCGGCGTCAAGGACCGCGTTGCCGCCATCACGGCACGCTCGATGAACGGCGAGATCGCTTTCGAGCCGGCGCTGCGTGAACGCGTGGCGCTGCTGAAAGGCCTCGATGCCGCCGTCGTCGGCCGCATCATCGCGAACCGCCTGACGCTGGCGTCGGGCGGCCGCGCCCTGGTGCGGACGATGCGCGCCAATGGCGCCTGGACGGCGCTTGTCTCGGGCGGCTTCGACGTCTTCACCAGCCGTGTCGCCGCCATGCTCGGCTTCCAGGAAAACCGTGCCAACCGCCTGATCGAGGAGAACGGGCGCTTTGCCGGCCTTGTCGCCGAGCCGATCCTCGGCCGTGCCGCCAAGGCCGATGCGCTGAACGAGATCTCGGCCCGCCTCGGCCTGACGCCATTCGATGCGATTGCGGTCGGCGACGGCGCCAACGACCTCGACATGATCCGCCTGGCCGGCACCGGTGTCGCCCTCCACGCCAAGCCGGCCGTTGCTGCCGAAGCCAAGGTCCGCATCGACCATGGCGATCTCACCGCGCTGCTTTATCTCCAGGGCTACCGCCAGGAAGAGTTCGCCCAATGAAACCGATGCGCACCGAGCGCCTGATCCTGCGCAATTGGGAAGACCGTGATCGCGAACTCTTCCACCGCATCAATTCGGACGAGCGGGTGATGGAGTTCTTTCCATTTCGCCGCGACCGCGCCGAGACGGATGCCAAGATGGACGAGTTTCAGGGCTGGATCGCCGAGGACGGCTTTGGTTTTGCCGCCGCCGAGATCGCCGCGACTGGGGAATGCATCGGTTTCGTCGGCCTCTTAAAGACCGATCACGTGCCGTCCCTGCCCTCCGATACGATCGAGATCGGCTGGCGGTTGGCGCCCGAGTTCTGGGGCAAGGGCTACGTCACCGAGGCAGCCGAGGCATGGCTTTCTTATGGCTTCGAGACGCTTGACCGGGACGAGATCGTCTCCTTCGCCGTCGCGGCCAACCGCCGCTCGACGGCCGTCATGGAGCGTCTTGGCATGAGCCCTGACCCGGCTCGCGATTTCGACCACCCATCCATCCCTGACAGCCACCCGCACCTCAAGCGGCATGTCCTCTACACCCTGTCGCGCAAGGACTGGCAGGCAAGAAAAAAGGGCGGCTAACTAGCCGCCCTTTTCATTTCGAAATCAGATCGTTGCAGGCCTGACCGGACTCAATCCATCCGGATCGTCACGAAGCGCAACTCGCCTGTCTTGGACGCCAGCATCAAGAGCGCATTCTTGCGGCCCTGCTCCTTCAGCGCGCCGATCCGGTCCATCACGTCCTTCGGGGTCGCGACCGATTCCTGGGCGATTTCGGTGATCACCTCGCCGGCCTGGATGCCGCGCTCGGCGGCGGCCGAATCCTTGGTGACGTCGGTGATGACGACGCCGGAGACGTCGGCCGCGATGCCGAATTTTTTCCGTGTGTCGTCATTGAGCTCGCCGACGGTCATGCCGAGCACCGAGGCCGTGGAGACCGCGGGCGCCTTGTCGCCGCCCTTGTCCTCATCGGTAGTGCCGTCCTCACCGGCAGCGACCTTCTCGCCGTCCTCAAGCCGGCCGAGCGTCACCTTCACCGTCTGCTCGACGCCCTTGCGCACGATGATCACGTCGACCGCCTTGCCGACCGGGCTTTCCGCCACGACGCGCGGCAGGTCGCGCATTTCATGGATGTCCTTGCCATCGAACTTGATGATGACGTCGCCGGCGAGAATTGTGCCGTTGTCGACCGGTCCGCCCTTGATGACGCCGGCCACCAGCGCGCCCTTGGCGGTGGCCATGCCGAGGCTCTCGGCGATGTCGTCGGTCACCGGCTGGATGCGCACGCCGAGCCAGCCGCGACGGGTCTCGCCGAACTGGCGCAGCTGGTCGACGACGCCCGAGGCAAGCTGCGAGGGGATGGAGAAACCGATGCCTATCGAGCCGCCCGACGGCGAGATGATCGCCGTGTTGATACCGATGACCTCGCCCAGGCTGTTGAACAGCGGTCCGCCGGAATTGCCGCGGTTGATGGCGGCGTCGGTCTGGATGAAGTCGTCATAGGGGCCGGAATTGATGTCACGGTTGCGGGCCGAGACGATGCCGACCGTCACCGTGCCGCCAAGGCCGAACGGATTGCCGATCGCCATCACCCAGTCGCCGACGCGCATCTTGTTGGAATCGCCGAACTTCACCGCCGTCAGCTTGTGGCCCTTCGGGTCGACCTTGAGCACCGCCACATCGGTCTTGGTGTCGGTGCCGACCAGCGTCGCCTTGAGCGTCACGCCGTCGGAGAAATTCACCTCGATATCGTCTGCATCGGCGATGACGTGGTTGTTGGTGACGACAATGCCTTGCTCGGCGTCGACCACGAAGCCGGAGCCCAGCGACTGCACCTTTTGCGCGCCGCCATCCTTGTCGCCGCCACGGTTCTTGAAGAAGTCGTCGAAGAAATCCTGGAACGGCGAACCCTCCGGCAGCTGCGGCATCGGCACCGCGCCCGGACCTTCCGTGCCCTTCACGGTCTGCGAGGTCGAGATGTTGACCACCGCACCGAGCAGGCCTTCGGCGAGGTCGGCAACCGAAGCCGGTCCGTCCGCGGCCACCGTCGGCGTCACCAAAGCCGGAACGGCAAGCGCGCAGACCATAAGTGCCGCAGCACCTGCGATGAACGTCCGCCGCGCCGCGCGCAGAAGGGTGTTGGATGTCATCGAAAGCCTCCCGGAAAGAAAAAGCGCTTCGGCAAAACGCCGCGTCGCGTCATGTTGGCAAGAAATACGGCACGTTTGCGGCTATGGCCACATCAGGAGGATAAATCCTCCGTTACACCTTAGAGCGGTTCGCCGTTTCGCGGAAACGGCGAACCGTTCAATCCCTTTGCTTTTACGCAATTCCGGACGGAAAACCGCTCACACTTTCCTGGAATTGCAGATCAGCGGTCCTCAGCCACGCACCAACCAGACGATGCCGACGCCGATGGCGATCGCCACCAGCCCGACGATGCGCAGCGCAATTTCCGGCGTCGACAGCACTTCGCCGGCAAGACGTTTGGCAAGGCCGGGAAAGCCGCCATAGACCAGACCCTCTACGACGAGGACCAGGCCTATGGCCGCAAGGAAATCCTGCACCGCCCTACTGGGCGGGTGCAGGTTGTGCAGCCGGCGCGGCAGGTGCCGTCGCCGGCGCGGCAGGTGCCGTCGCCGGAGCCGCAGGTGTCGCCGGCTTCGCGTCCGTACCGTCCGGATTGCGGAAGAAGCGGAAGAACTCCGAGTTCGGCGAAAGCACCATCGTCGTCCCGGAGTTGTCCAGCGCCGTGCCATAGGCATTCATCGACCGGTAGAAGTCGAAGAACGCCGGATCGCGTTTGTAGGCGTCGGCAAAGGTCGCACTGCGCTGGGCTTCACCTTCACCACGCAGGATTTCCGATTCCTTGCGCGCTTCGGCGACGATTTCCACCACTTCGCGGTCGGCGCGGGCGGTGATGCGCTGCGCGGCCTCTTTGCCGCGTGCCCTCAGCCGTTCGGCCTCGGCCAAACGTTCGGCCTTCATGCGGTCGAAGGTCTGCTGCGAAACCTCGGCCGTCAGATCGGTTCGGCGGATGCGCACATCCTCGATCTGCAGGCCGAGCGAGGTGGCGTCGGGCCGAAGCTGATCGCGCACTTCGCGCATCATCACGGCCCGCTCTTCCGAAAGCGCCGCCTCGAAGTCGCGCAGACCGTAGACACGGCGCAGCGCCGCATCGAGACGCGTCCTCAGTCGTGCTTCGGCCAGTGTGATCTGGCCGGACACGGCTGAGCGGAACACCCGCGGATCCGAGATGCGGTACGCGATGAAAGCGTCGACCTCGTAGAACTTGCCGCCCGAAACCTGGACGCGGATGTTGTCGAGATCGAAGCGCAGCACCCTGTTTTCGATCAATTGCACGCTGTCGGCGTCGAAGAAGGCGAAAGGCGCCTTGAAATAGATGCCGGGTTCATTCTTCACGTCGACGATCTCGCCGAACCGCAGCACGAGCGCCTGCTGGCGCGCGTTGACCACGAAGACCGAGGAGTAGAGCAGGAACAGAAGCACGGCCGCGATGACCGCGATGATGGGAAGACGATTGGCCATCACTGGGCTCCTCCCGTGGTCGCAGGCGGCAGCGCCTTCGGCTGCAGTGCCGGCAGCGGCAGATAGGGAACGACCCCTTGCCCATTGCCCTGTTCGACGATGACCTTGTTGGAATCCTTCAGCACCTTCTCCATCGTTTCCAGATAAAGCCGGCGGCGCGTCACGTCGGGCGCCTTGGCGTATTCGTCATAGACCGAGATGAAGCGCTGCGCCTCACCTTCGGCTTCCTGGACGACACGGTTCTTGTAGGCTGCCGCGTCCTCGCGGATCTGCGCCGCGGCGCCACGCGCCTGGCCGAGCTTCTGGTTGGAATACTGGTTGGCCTGCTCGACGAACTTGTCTTCGTCCTGCTCGGCGCGCTGCACTTCGTCGAAGGCATCGGCAACTTCACGCGGCGGGGCCGCGTCCTCGATCGAAACCGCGTTGACATTCAGGCCGGCCTTGTAGCCGTCCAGCGTCGTCTGGATGATTTCACGCACCGACGCGGCGATGCCCTGACGGTCGTCGCGGAAGATGTCCTGCGCCGGTCGCCGGCCAACCGCTTCGCGCATGGCGCTCTCTGCGACCTGCTGCAGCATGCCTTCGGGATCGGAGACGTCGAACAGATAGGCCCGGGGATCGGAGACCTGATAGGCCACCGAAAACTGGACGTTGACGATGTTCTGGTCGCCGGTAAGCATCAGCCCCGACGAGTTGCCGCTCGTCGCGCCGCCACCACCGATATCGACGAGCTGTTCGGCGATGTTGGCCGTCTCGACGGTTTCGACGGGCCACCAATGGAAATGCAGACCTGGCTGCGACAGCTCCGCCTTCGGCTTGCCGAAGCGCAGCTCGACCGCAACCTCGTCCGGCTGCACGGTGTAGACCGCCTTGAACGCCCACAGCACGATCAGAGCCGCTGCGATCAGCGCAAACACGGCCGGGCTGGCGCCGCCGCCACCGGGCAGCGCGCGCCGCAGCCGGTCCTGGCCGCGGCGGATGATGTCTTCGAGATCGGGAGGTGACCCCGGCGGGCCGCTAGGCCCCTTCGGTCCCTGCCCCCAGGGTCCCTGATTGTTGCCGCCGCCGCCACCCCATGGGCCGCCGCCACCGCCGCTCTTGTCGTTCCAGGGCATGAATGTCCTTTCGCTTGGAATTCCCTCGGCGCCGGCGTTGCGGCGCAAAATCCAGTTGTTCTTCTATAGGGATGCCGCGATGCGCTTTCAACGCGATCCGCTGCCGAGCATGTCCGTTTTGGACGTTCGCGACCCTTTTATCGTCTCAATGCACGCCGCGGCGTCGCTCGTAAACCGAATAGCGCGTCGCATGGCTGTCCTTTTCACCGGCCGGAACGTCCTGAGCGCTGACAAGGCGCCACAAATCCGGATCGATGTCGGGAAAATGCGCGTCGCCATCGACCGCCGCCAGCACATGGGTGACGTGCAGCCGGTCTGCCAGCGGCAGCGCCTGCGCATAGATCTCGCCGCCGCCGATGATGCAGATTTCGTCGACGCCGGCCATGCAACGCCCGCGCACCGTGGCCAGCTGGATCGCTGCCTCCAGCGAGTGCGCCACCTCTATGCCCTCGGCGCGCCAGGCCTCGTCGCGGGTCACCACGATGTTCAATCGGCCCGGCAGCGGCCGGCCGATGCCTTCATAAGTCTTGCGGCCCATGATGACGGGCTTGCCCATCGTATCGGCCTTGAAGCGCTTGAGATCGGTGGACAGCCGCCACGGTAAGCCGCCGTCGCGCCCGATGACGCCGTTCTGCGCAATGGCGACATAGATCGCGACGTCCATCAGTTGGCTCCCCCGGCGCCGTCATCCGACGGCTCCAAAAGCAATATGTCGATGTTGTGCTCGGGATAGAGATCCTGCGCCGCCGTCTCGAAGGTCGTCGGCCAGACCTTCTTGACATTGTCGCCGCAAAACGAGATCAGCGCTTTCGGATTGCCCTTGTCGACGGTTAGCTTGAACTTGCCGATGCTGCCATTGGCCCAGTTGCCGCCGGTGGTCAGGATATAGGCTATGCGGTTCTCGTAAAAATGCGGATAACCGTCGGCCTTGGCGGCCTGCCGCACCGCATTCTCGAAGCTGTTGTCCATGCAGTAGCGGGTCTTGTAGGTCGTGTACTGGCTGCCCTCGGTGAACTTGCCGTCATAGAAGAAATTCACCGATGACGTGCCGCCGACGCTCGGTTTGTAGCGGTGCGAGACGTGGACATCCTTGTTGGCCGGAAATATCGCGCGCCACCAATAGGTCGAGCGCAACTGCCACCACGGCGTATAGACCTTGTTCGCCTCGGTACCGTCGCTGCCCGTATCCTCGATGATGATGCCGCGGTTTTCCCAATCCTCGGCGACCGTTTTCGGCAGCTTCGCCAGGGCCGCCTTGGCCGCATCGCCGAACGGATTGAACGGCACGTTCTGCGCCTTCAGATCGGCGCCGATATCGATGCCGACAGCGAACACTTTCTGCTCGAGCTGCGGCTTTGCCGGCGCTCCGTCGATCGTCACCTCGAAGCCAAGGAAATTGTCGCTCTGGTTTTCCGGGATGGCCGGCATTTCCTCCGGATTGCCTTCGATGTCCGGCAGCGGAAAAGCGACGATGGCATTTACATCCTTGTCGGTGTTGTTGTGGAAGACGTAGTCGACCGTGATCTTTTCCGGCGAGATATAGAGGTCCTCGCTTTGCATCGACACCGCGTCGCTACGCGACAGGATCAGGCCACCTGTGCCGAGTTCGGCGGTCGTATCATTGGCCAGCGCGGGCGCTGCTGAAAGCGCCAGCGCTACGGTCAGAACATATTGCAACATCGAAGCCCCTCGCCAAGAATGCCGCGACCCTAGCCGTTTCAGTGTGGCGTTTCAAAGCCTTCCGTCTCCCAACAGGACGCCACAGTGTCTGGACACGCCAATCGGCGGTCTGGACTAACAGGTTTCGATCGGGCAGGAGTTCGCGTCATGCGCAAGCTTCTCGTCATCGGCATCGGCGCCGGCAATCCCGATCATATGACCGTGCAGGCGATTGATGGCCTGAACCGGGCGGACGTCCTGTTTATTCCCGACAAAGGGGCGAAGAAGAACGACCTTGCCGAATTGCGCCGCCAGATCTGCGACCGTTTCGTCAGCAATCCGAAATCGCGCCGCGTCGAGTTCGACGTGCCGGTGCGCGCCGAGCCGGCGCCTTCCTATCGCTCGACCGTCGATGACTGGCACGAGGCCATCGCCCAGATCTATGAGAGCCTGGTCCGCGACGAACTTGCCGAGGACGGCTGCGGCGCCTTCCTGATCTGGGGCGACCCCTCGCTCTATGACAGCGCGCTGCGCATCCTCGCGCGCGTACGACTGAGGGGCAATGTCGCATTCGAACTGGAGGTCATTCCCGGCATCACCGCCGTCCAGGCGCTAGCCGCCGGCCACAAGATGGCGCTGAACCGCATCGGCGACCCCGTGCTGATCACCACCGGCCGCCGCCTCGCCGAACAAGGCATGCCGCACAATGCCGGCAGCGCCGTGGTCATGCTCGACGGCAAATGCGCCTTCAACACGCTGGCAGACAAGGATCTGATCATCCACTGGGGCGCCTATCTCGGCACACCCGATGAGATCCTCGTTTCCGGTCGCCTGGGTGATGTTGGCGAAGAGATTGAGAGGACGAGAGAAGAAGCCCGGAAAAGAAAGGGCTGGATCATGGATACGTATCTGCTGCGAAAGCGGGAGTAGGCAGTAAGGTTCTTCAGTTCTTCAGTTCTTCAGTTCTTCATTTCCTCCCCTCACCCAGCATCAATCTCGGCCTGCAAGGCGTCCATATGCGTGGCCGCCGCTGCCGCCGCAGCGCGCTCGATAGCGCGAAAACGGCTGACGACTGCAAGGCCAACTGATGTCAGCTGCGCGCCGCCGCCCTTTTTGCCGCCGGTCTGCGCCGCGACCAGCGGCTTGCCGAACACACGGTTCATATCTTCCACCAGATCCCAAGCGTGCTTGTAGGACATCTCCATGCCGCGTGCCGCAGCCGAGATCGAGCCGAAAGTGGCGATCTGCTCCAGCAATTTGATCTTGCCCGGACCTATGCGCCCGTCCGGATCGAGATTTATCCGCAGGCTCAGCGACGGCATCTCTTGTCCTCCACGGTCACACTAGCCCCTCTCGACCCATAGCGCTATTCCAAAACGATATAGCGGCTATCAGCCATCCGCTTCGGCCGGCAGCCCGGCGCCGGTGTTGGCGCGGTCGAAACTGACCGTCTTGATCACCGCGAACACCTTGCCGCCGAGTTGAAGGTTCAGTACCTGCCTGGATTGTTCGGTAATGCGCGCAAGCACGGTTGCGCCATTGCAGTCGATGCCGATTTCGACCGTCGGCCCCTCGCCCGAGCCGATTGCGACGATGGCGCCCGGCAGGATGTTGAGCGCACTGAGACCTTTCGGCTGTTCGGTGGCGATCATCACGTCGCGGGCGCGGATTCGGATGCGCACAGGCGCGCCGACCGAGACCGCCAATTGCGGCACCCGGATTTCGCCCGCCGCCGAGCCGAGCACGGTCATCCCGAAGATCTCATCATGGCGCAGCACCTTGGTGTCGAGAACCGCGCCGCCCTCGCCGCGTTCCTCCGCCGGCAGCAATTCGAGCCGTTGCATGATCGCGCCGGTCGGGCCTGAGGCAGCGACCTTGCCTTGCGCCATCACCACCACGTCGCTGGCCAGCCGCGCCACCTCGGCGACGGAGTGGCTGACATATACGATGGGCAGCTTGGTCTCGTCGCGCAGCCGCTCGATATAGGGCAGGATCTCGGCTTTGCGCGCATCGTCGAGCGAGGCCAGCGGCTCGTCCATCAACAGCAGTTTCGGGCTGGCAAGCAGCGCCCGGCCGATCGCCACGCGCTGCTTCTCGCCGCCCGAGAGCTTTGCCGGTCGCCGGTCGAGCAGAGGACCGATGCCGAGCAGTTCGACGACCGCGTCGATATCCGCATAGCGCTCCGCCGGTGGCGTGAACCAGCGGCCATAGCGCAGATTGCCGGCCACGCTCATATGCGGAAACAGCCGCGCGTCCTGGAACACCATGCCGATCCGGCGCTTGTGCTTCGGCACGAAAATGCCGGCATCGGTGTCGACCAGCACACAGCCGTCGACCGCGATACGGCCCTTGGTCGGCCGGATCAGGCCGGCGATCACGTTGATCAGCGTCGTCTTGCCGGAGCCCGATGGCCCGAACAGCGCCGTCAGCCGCCCGGCGCTTTCGAAACGCGCGTCGACGGCGAAACCGCCGAGCCGATGGCTGATGTCCACCAGCACGCTCATTCGATGTCCATCCGCCGGCCGACGCGCCGCGCCAGCACTTCCGAGGCGACCAATGCGGCCATCGAGATGACGATGGAGATCAGCGTCAGCCTGAGCGCCCCGTCATCGCCGCCAGGCACCTGCGTGAAGGTGTAGATCGCCGAAGGCAGCGTCTGCGTCTCGTTGGGAATGTTGGAGACGAAGGTGATGGTGGCGCCGAACTCGCCCATCGCCTTGGCGAAGGACAGGATCGAGCCGGCGATCAGCCCGGGCAGGATCAGCGGCAGCGTGATGGTGGCGAAGACCCAAATCGGGTTGGCGCCGAGCGTTCCCGCCGCTGCCTCCATTTTGCGGTCGACCGCCTCGATCGACAGCCGGATCGCCCGCACCATCAGGGGAAAGCCCATGATACCGCAGGCCAGTGCGGCGCCGGTCCAGCGAAACGAGAAGACGATGCCGAAATGCTCGGCCAGGAACGCTCCCGCCGGCCCGCGCCGGCCGAAGGTAAGCAGCAAGAGATAACCTGTCACCACCGGCGGCAGGATCAACGGCAGGTGAACCACGCCGTTGAGCAGCGTCTTGCCCCAGAATTTTCCGCGGGCCAGCAAAAGCGCCATCAAGATGCCCGGCGGCAGGCTGAACAGCATCGCCACCGTCGCCACCTTGATCGACAGCCGGACCGCATTCCATTCGTCGGGAGTGAGGTCCAGCAGCCAGTTCATGCGTCAGCCGCTACCTTAATTGCTCGGCGTGAGCACGGTGAAACCCTGATCCCTAAACAGCTCCACCGCCTTGGCGGACTGCAGGCACTTCAGGAAAGCCGGGGTATCCTTGTCCTTCGAATCGGTGGTCTGGGCAACCGGATAGATGATCGGCGGGTGCGAATCCTCCGGGAAGGTGCCGACCACCTTGACTCCCTTGTCGGCATGCGCGTCGGTGGCATAGACGATGCCGAGCGCGGCCTCGCCCGTTGAAACCAGCTTGAGCGCGGCGCGCACATTCTCGGCCTGCGCCACCTTGCCTTCGACCGACGACCAGACGCCGAGCGATTCAAGTGCCGCCTTGCCGTATTTGCCGGCCGGCACCGCCTTGACGTCGCCCATGGCAAGCCTGCCGTCGCCAACCAGCTTGGCCAGGTCGAAGCCTTTCTCGATCCTGGTCTCAACCTTGGAATCCTGTGGCGCCACCAGCACGATCTGGTTGCCGAGCAGTTTCACCTCGGTTTCCGGCTTGGTCAGTCTCTTGTCGGAGAGGTACTTCATCCAGTCGAGATCGGCCGAAATGAACACATCGGCGGGCGCCCCGAGTTCGATCTGCTTGGCCAGCGCCGAGCTCGCGGCGTAGGAGACGGTCGCCGCTTCACCGACATCGGCTTCGCAGGCCTTGGTGACGGCGTCGAGCCCGTCCTTGAGGCTGGCTGCGGCAAACACGATCACCTTGTCTCCCGCGTGAGCCGCCGGCATCACGGCCATCAGAGCTACGGCAAAGCCGCCAATCGCGATTGCCCTCATACCAAAACCTTTGTGCCCCAACATGAAAACTCTCCCGGCTTGAAATCTGCTGGCTCGACTCCTGCCGACCGATATATCTGGATGAATATAACAAGGGAAGGCCGCCTCCTGCGAAAGCGTATGTTCGGCATCGATTGTTCTGGTTTGGACGTGCACCGAAACCCGGAAAGGAACTCCGATGAAGATCAGCGCCCGCAACATCCTCAAGGGAACGATCGTCGAGATCGTCAAAGCACCTCGCCTGTCCGCGGTGATGTCGGCGGCTCCGTCGTCACGCTTCGATCACCAACGAGGCCGTTGCCGATCTCAAGCTCGAAAAAGGCAAGCAGCCTATGCCATGATCAAGGCAACCGACGTCATGGTCGACATCGATTGAGGGTCGGAATTGATTGACGGTGGACGGATCAGACCGCGATCGGCGCCTTGATCGACGCGTCGGCAAAATAGTTTTCCAGCCGGAAATCCTCGAAGCGGAAGGCGAACAGGTCCTTCACCTCCGGATTGATCCACAGCGTCGGCAGCGCCTTGGGTGTGCGCCGCAATTGCTCGCGCGCCTGCTCGAAATGGTTGGAATAGAGATGCGCATCGCCCAGCGTATGGACGAACTCGCCGGGCTTCAGCCCGGTCACCTGCGCCACCATCAGGGTCAGCAGCGCGTAGGAAGCGATGTTGAAGGGTACGCCGAGAAAAATGTCGGCCGAGCGCTGGTAGAGCTGGCAGGACAGCTTGCCGTCCGAGACGTAGAACTGGAACAGGCAGTGGCAGGGCGGCAGCGCCATCGCCTCCACTTCGGCCGGGTTCCACGCCGAAACGATCAGCCGGCGTGAATTCGGATTCCTGCGTATCTCCTTCAGAACATTGGCAATCTGGTCGATCGACCCGCCACGGCCATCCGGCCAGGAGCGCCACTGCTTGCCATAGACCGGGCCGAGATCGCCATTCTCGTCGGCCCATTCGTCCCAGATCGAAACGCCATGATCTCTAAGGTATTTGATGTTGGTGTCGCCGGCCAGGAACCACAGGAGTTCATGGATGATCGACTTCAGATGCAGCTTCTTGGTGGTGGTGACGGGAAAGCCGCACGACAGGTCGAAGCGCATCTGGTACCCGAACACCCCACGCGTGCCGGTGCCCGTGCGGTCGCCACGGTCGGCGCCATTGTCCAGCACATGCTGCAAAAGGTCGAGATACTGGCGCATCGGCTTCGCCTCGATTCGGGGTTACCGCCATCATAACCGACTGGCCGCCGGCCGAACACAGCAAAAGGGACCAGAACGCGGCTTGCCCATCACTCTTCAAGGGTTAGCGCTGCCCCTCACCTGCCTGCCGGCATCCTCTCCCCGTATAGGGACGGGGAGAGGGGCGCTGTGATCAGCGGTTTCGCCAATCACAAGCGTTCGAGAGAGAGAGCCAAGGCTGCGGTCAGCCATTTCTCCCCGTCACTATACGGGGAGAAATGCCCGGCAGGGCAATGAGGGGCGGTGCCGACCTCCGGTGAGGAGCAAAATCAAACGCGCGCTCTGCCTATCGGCAATAATCTCTACAAAGAGCCGAGCTTGCCCAGATCCTTGGCGACCAGATAGTAGAAAGTCACGCGGCTCTTGGAGCTGTCGGCGGCCAACGCCTTGCAGGTCTTCTCGATCGCTGAGTCGGCTTTCGCCCCGTCGGTCACGCCGAGTTTCTTGGCAACCCAGTTGGTCTTGACGCGCTCCAATTCCTTGGGGTCGGTGCAGGATACCAGCGAGGAATCGCGGTTGCGCAGCGCGATGCCCAGATGTTTCACAATCTTGGCAACCACATCGGCATTTGCGGCGGCGTCGTATTTCTTCACGTCTGCGAGATAATCGGCCATCAAATTTCCCCATGTCGGCGCCACGGGATCCGATCGATGAGGGCTGTGGCGCGCTGCCGCAACTTGTGCGCTCGGTCGATACTCCTCACCATCGCAAAGCTTCGGTTGAGACCGCGCGCGAGTCAACCCTCGGCGCCGCAGTTTGGTGCGGCCAAGAAGTGTCATTGCGGCCTTTCATTTTGTGCGCCCGCCCCCTATATTCGTTTTGTCGGCTTGACCGACTATGGCGATAAATGGGCGATGTAATAAGCCGTTCGGACCCGGGGGCGGTACCCGGCGCCTCCACCAAGAACCGCTCTGTGATCAGAGCGGCTGTTGCTGGGGGCGAAATAGGATCGACGAAGGTGTAAAGATCGTACTTTTGCCCGGCATGGTACCACCGTCATCGGGCTAAACCTGTAGTTGCAAATGACAACTATGCGGAAGCACGTCTCGCCGCGTAAGCGGTGCGATAGCTTCAAATCAAGTCCTAGAGGTTCGCACTTCTAGGCGGGGTTCGGAGGTACCTGGCAACAGAAACCTCCACTTCTCCCCTCCTCGATATCGTACGCTCAATGCCGGCTGCCGCTGGCCGGATTTCGCATGACGATGGGCCGCGAAGCCTACACCAAATTGAGCCATGAGCTGGTGCAATTTGCCGCCGGCGTCGGTCGAAGGCCGTGGTTCTGGCCGGGGCCGGATTACCCCAGACGTGAAAAAGGCCGGGATGACCCGGCCTTTCCGGTCGATTGCGGTCAGCTTACTCGGCCGGCGCTTCAACGGCTTCGCGCGAGCGGCCAAGCGTCAGTTTGGCCAGCGTGAACGAGATCACCGCGCAGAGCGTGATGCCGGCCACCATGGGCAGCGGGGTGCCGTCGAAGAAGATGCCGGCGACGCCCATCGCCAGCGCACCGATGGCGAAGTGCAGCGTGCCCATCAGCGCCGAGGCCGTGCCCGCGATCTCGCCATGCTCTTCCATGGCCAGCACCGACGTCGTCGGGATGACCAGGCCAAGGAAGCCGTAGCCGACGAACAGCAGTGCCGCCATAACATCGAGCCGGTCGACGCCGGTCGCCATGACTGCGAACAGCACAACCATCGTCGTGGCATAGCCGGTTACCGCCACCCAGACGACGCGCTTCAGCCCGAAGCGCTCCGACAGCATCCCCGTCAGTTGCGACATGCCGATGAAGGCCACCGCATTGATCGAGAAGAACACGCTGTAGACGGAAGGCGACAGCCCGTAATGGTCGATCAGGATGAAGGACGAACTCGAGAGGTAGACGAAGAAGCTGGCGATGCCGAAGCCGGCGATCGCCACCAGGCCGAGGAAATTGCGGTCACCCATGAGGAAGCGATAGCCGGCGAGTGCGGTTCCGAAGGAGGAACCGACGCGTTCTTCCGCCGGCCGCGTCTCCTTCAGCGAGGTCGCCAGCAGAATGGTGGCCAGCAGGGCCGCGCCCGTCACCGTCCAGAACACGGCGCGCCAGCCGAGATTCTCGATGATCTGGCTGCCGGTCAGCGGCGCCAGGATCGGCGACACCGAAAACACCAGCATCAGCAGCGACATCAGCTTGGCGGCCTCGGTGCCGGTGTGCAGGTCGCGCACGATGGCGCGCGGCACCGCCATGCCGGCGCTGGCGCCCAGTCCCTGCAGGAAGCGGAAGGCGATCAGCCATTCGATGGTCGGGCTCATGGCCGAACCGATACCGCCGACCATGAACAGCGCAAGGCCGCCGTAAAGCGGCAGCTTGCGGCCGACCATGTCGGAGATCGGTCCGACGACGATCTGGCCGAAGCCCATCGACAGGAAGAAGATCAAAAGGCTCATCTGAACGGCGGCGGTGCCGGCATGCAGATCCTCGCCGATCGAAGGCAACGCCGGCAGATACATGTCGATAGCGAAGGGGCCGATAGCGGACAACAGGCCGAGCACGACCGCGATGCGGAGGAATTTGGGACTCATGATAAAGGCTTCTTTCAAGTCTGGTTGGCGCCGCCAACGCGACGACTAACCCTAGGACGTTCCATCCCGTTGAAATCCGACGGCTCAGAGCGAGATTATTCGTCTCTACGGAGCGAATTCCCATTTATTGTGTCCACAAATTTAGACAGCCTTGTCTAATTCGTCAATCACCTCTATATAGATTTCTATGAAGCTTGCCGTTTCTCCTGACATTTTCTCGCCACGCGGCCACGAGGCCAAGCGTATGTCGATTATCGATGCGGCGGCTTCGGTCTTCTGCCGGGAAGGCTTTGCCGGCGCCAATATCGACCTGATCGCGGTGGAGGCGGGCGTGTCGCGCCAGACCATCTACAATCACCACCGCGACAAGGAAAGGCTCTTCATGGCTGTGGTGCGGGATCTGACGGAGCGCTGCAATGCCGGCATCTTCGCCACCTTCGCCTCTTTCCCAGACCAGCCGAAGGATCTGGAAGCCGACCTGATCGGCTTTGCCGTGCGCCTGAATCAGAACTGCATCTGCAACCGCGACGGACGCTTCCTGCGCAAGCTGATCCAGACCGAAGGCGAGCGCTATCCCGAGCTCTTCGCAGAATGGCGCGACCAGGGGCCGGGCCGGACCTGGCCCGCACTTGCCGCCCGTTTTGCCCGCCTCGCCCATGCCGGCCATCTCGCGGTCGACGATCCCGATGTCGCCGCGCGCCAGTTCCTGGCGCTAGCCAACGCCGAACTGCAGACCACCTTCATGCTAGGCGGCATGCCGTCGGAAGACGAAGTGTTGCAATCCGCCACCCACGGCGTGCGCACCTTCCTGCGCGCTTTTGGCAAGCGCAGATCCGCGGCAGCGGTGGAAAAACAGCTGGCCAGCGCCTGAACGTCAAAGCCGGCGATCAAATCGTTCGTCACGGGCTTCGCTTCGGCGCATCAGCGATCTATATCCGGTTTACGCCGCGCTCAAGCTTGATTACAGCTATGCGGACGATTCAACGGAACCCGACCAGCACATGGCCGACGACCACATCCGCTACGACATTCTGGCCCAGGAGGCATTGCGCGGCGTCATGCGCAAGGTCCTGGCCGAAGTCGCGCGCACCGGCCTTCCCGGCAATCATCATTTCTTCATCACATTCCTGACCGGCGCGCCGGGCGTGCGGGTGTCCTCCAGGCTGCGCGAGCGCTATCCCGAACAGATGACCATCGTCATCCAGTTCCAGTATTGGGACCTCAAGGTGACCGATACCGGCTTCGAGGTCGGGCTGTCCTTCTCCGACGTGCCGGAGAAGCTGGAAATCCCGTTCTCGGCCGTACGCGGCTTCTACGACCCATCGGTCAATTTCGAACTCGAATTCGACGTCAAGACCGACGTCCCGGCGGAAGACGATGCAGCCGCCCAGCCGGCTGCCGAGCCTTTGGCTATCGTCTCCGAGAAAAAGCCAAAGGCCGAGAAGAAGGCAGCTGCCACTGAGGCGGAGAAAAAGCCCGCCGTGGCCGATGCCGCCGCCGGCAAGGGCGCCGACGTCGTGTCGCTCGACGCCTTCCGCAAGAAGTAGCGGGACGGTCGGCGCGACATGGGCGAAATCGTCAACCTTCGCCAGGTCCGCAAGCAGAAGGCGCGCACCGAAAAGGAAAAGCTCGCCGGCGAGAACCGCGCTCTGCACGGCCGTTCCAAAGCCGAAAGAACTCGTGACCGTCTGACATCGGACAAGGCCGAAAAATTCGTCGCCGGCCACCGCCGCGAACGCCCGGAAGACCAGGGCGATTGATGGACCGCCTGCGGTGAGCCCGGTCGAAAAACGCTCCGTGACCATCCGCGGCCATCGCACCAGCTATTCCCTCGAAAAACCCTTTTATGACGATCTCGTCGCCATCGCCGCCGCGCGCAAGCTGACCCTTGCTGCCCTGGTCGCGGAGATCGACGAGACAAGACCGCGCGATGCCAATCTGTCCTCGGCGCTCAGGCTCCACGTGCTGGACTGGGCCAAGCGCGGCGCGGTCTGAATGGTTCTTAATTGCCCAGCGACTTCAGCAAATTGTCGACGGAGAACGGATTTGTCCTGGGCTTCGGCGGCGCCGGGGCCGAACCGTCGTTGACACCGGGAAGTGAGCGGTCGACCTTCGGCGCCTGCTCCTGAGCCTTGCGCTCGGCCTCCAGCCTGGCTTTTTCCTGCGAAGCGGTCCGCATCGCCTGCTCAGCCTTCTTCCGTTCGTCCTCGGCCTTTGCGGCGTCTTCGGCAGCCTGCTCTTCGGCCTGCGCCTTCGCGTCCGCATCCGCCTTGGCCTTGGCGTCAGCCTCTGCCTGCGCTTTCGCATCGGCATCGGCCTTTGCTTTGGCATCCGCCTTGGCCTTGGCATCCGCTTCGGCCTGTGCCTTTGCGTCGGCCTGTGCCTTCGCCTTGGCGTCGGCCTCGGCTTTGAGCCGTGCCGCTTCCTCCTGCTTGCGCAATTCCTCGGCCGCGTTGTCGCGCTCGGTCTGCAGGGCGGCGTAGTAGCGCACCTCGCGCCGCAGCCGCTGCTTCTCGAGCAGTGCTGCCTGCATCGCCTCGACCCGCTGCTGCTCCTTTTCCAGCGCGCGCTGGGTCAAAAATTGCGCCAGCGGCTCGCTGTCGAACTGCTTCTTCAGCGCCCCGAACGGCCCATCGACGCTGAAATTGACCGTCGGATCGGAGCCGACCAGCGCCTCGTCGCCAGGCTTGTAGGTGACCGCGCCCTTGGTGGCGACGGTGCCGGTGTTGAGGTCGGCCGTGATGTCGGCAGACAGCGTCGCCGCCTGGTTTTCGAATTTGATCGGTGGTGCCCGCAACGTGCCGCCGGCGACCGTGAAGGCGATGTCGGCATCGCCGGCAGCAAAGCTGCCGTCGCCAGCGATCTCAGGTGCAAAGCCCGCAGTCTTGGCCACGTCGATGTCGCGCCCGATCGCATCGGCCTTGGCAATCAACGCGCCGAAGGCATCGGGATTGACGCCGGCAATGGTGAGGCCTTTCAGCGCCGCCGTGCCCGAGCCGGAGAGTGCGGCAATCATCGCGTCGACCGATTTGCCGCTGGTCGACAGCCCTGTCGAAAAGTCGCCGCTGCCACTCAAGCCGGCAGCCGGCAGCACAGTCGCCAGGTCGGCGCCGGCAAGCCTCATCTGGCCGGAGAACAGCCCCGTGCCGTCCGTGTTCTTCAACTCGAACAATCCGGTGAGCGCGCCGCCGAGCAGTTTTGCCTTCAGGTCCGAAACGCGGATGCCTTCCTGGTCCAGTTTCAACGACAGCGACGCGTCATAGGCTGTCGCCAGCGGTCCGGCGGCAAGCGTCGCCGTCGCCAGGTCGAGATCGGCGCTGAACGGCAGGCTGGATTTCTGGCTGAATGGCGCCGTCGGCCAGTTCGCGTTGCTGCTGAGGAACGACTGGTCACCGAACAGCGCAACCGCAATCGGGTCGAGGTCCAGTTCGTCGAGCGCCAGCGCACCGGCAAAATGCGGCAGCCCCTGCTTCGCATCGATGTTGACGTCGCCCGAAATCTCCGACTCGTTGATGGATCCGCTGAGGCCGCTCAACACCAGCAGGCCGTTGCCGAAATCGGCATCCGCGCTGAGCGAGGTCGAGGTGCCCGTTCCCATACCCGGCAGGCCGGCGCCGGTCGTCATCAGCCAGGGCTCGATGTCGGAAGCGTCGAGGCCGATCTTGCCCTTGGCGGTGGCGCCTTGCGGCGTCTGAGCGACGGTGCCGTCGAACGTCGCCTTGAAGTCATCGGCGGCGAAATTGAAGCTCGTCGCCAGGCCGCCGCCGAGCGTGCCTTTGGCCGAAATATCGGTGCTTGCCTGGCCGAGCATGCCGAGCGGCAGCGCCGGCAGGCCGTAGAGCGCCAGCAGCACGGTGGCGTCGGGATTTTTGGCGTTGAAGGTCAGCGTCACCGGCGCGTCGAGCAACTGGCCGACGGCACCCTTGCCCGACAGCGACGCCGAAAAGGCCGAACCGCCGGCCTTGCCTTGTCCGCTCACCGCCAGCCCGGTCGTGCCGTCGCCATTGTCGGCGGCGCTCGCCACCAGATCGACGCGCGCGTCCTGGAACAGTTCAGGATAGGCGGCCGTGCGGCCAGCCAGTCCCTTCAGCATCAGATTGTCGGGATAGTGTTGCGCGGCAATGTCGATCAGCGGCTTCAGATCGACGGCGACCACCGAGGCATCGAGCTTGCCGGTCGGGCTTGCCGGAAAATCCTTGATCCGGCCGGTGGCGCTGATCGAGGCGCCGGCAAGGCCGCCAATCGACAGCCGGTCGATTTCGAGCAGCCCGTCGCGGAGCCGGAGCGCGGTATCGACCGTGTCGGCGGTGAGCCCGCCGGCATTGACCGGCCCTGCCTTGATCTGAAAATCGAGGTCACGGTCGGAAAAGCGGTTGGCGCCCTTGTCGCTGACGAAGATCGAGGCGAAGGCCGTCAGCCCGTCGACATCGAGTTCGCCGCCCTCGAGCCGCATCAGCACCGAGGACTTGGCGTCGTCGGGCTGGTTGGAATCGATGCGGCCGGTGAACTTCGACTTGCCGAGGATCAGTTCGAGATCGCTGAACGCCTGGCGCTTCTCCGACAGGTCCACCTTGGCCTTGAAGCCGGCGGCCGGCAGCCGGCGGATCGCCTCGTCGACATCTTTCGACAACCAGGCAGCAAAGCCGGAAGGCTGCGCCACCGCCAGCAGCATGGAGCCGCTGAAACGGAAATGATCTTCGACGCTGAGCATGCCGCTGGCTTCCAGCGTCGTGCGCCCGGGCAAGGTCGCGGCCAGCGATTTCACCGACCAGCCGCCCTCGACCGGCTCGGCCGAGAGATGCACGTCGCGCACCGTGGTGTCGCCAGCCACCACCGCCGGCAGCTTGACCTCGACAGTGCCGGGGATGCTCGGCTTCGGCAGGACGAGCAGCGCCTGCTCGATTCCGGCAATGCGCTGGTCCAGCGTCAGGCCGGCGCCCTTCTCAGCGCCCACCGCCTCGTCCAGTTGCACCTGCGCGCCATTGGCCTCGATGGCGAAGTTCGGCCTAAGGCCGAGATCGACCGAAGCCTTGCCGTCGGCTGTGTAGGGATTGTCGAGCGGCCCGGTCTCGAAGCGGAATTCGTCGACGCCAAGCTTCTGGTGGTCGAGCGAGAACTTGCCGTTCAGCCTGAACCCCGGATCGGGTTTGCCGGCTCTGATTTTGACGCTCTCGCCATCGCCGCCGCGCAGTTCGGCGCTGTTTTTGTCGTTGCCGGAAATCTTGAACTGGCCGGAATAGACGGCAGCCCCATTGACGATGCCGGCATTGCCGTCGGTTTCGATGACCAGTGGATAGGCATCGGGATCGACCTTGAGCCTCAGCCGCATCTGGCCGCTGCCTTCGGCCTTGCCGGTCGAAGCCGCAACCGTCGAACGCAGTCCGTCGAGCAGCAACGTTCCGTCCATGCGCCACGGCCCGGCCAGCGACTTGGCAGAGATGGTCGAATTGATCTCGGAAATCAGATGGCTGCGCCCGCCTGCGGCATGGCGGAGCGCAATTTCTCCCTCCGTCACCGTGAGCTTCTCGATCGAGATCTGGTTGAGATCGAAGGGCGAGGACGGCCGTATCGCCCAGTCGACCGTGCCGTTATCGGCGATGTCGATCGTCGCCTTCGGATGCACCAGCCGCATGTCGAAAATCAGCACTTCGCCGCGCAGGAACGGCGCCAGTTCCGCGTCCATCGAAAAGGTCTCGACGGTCATTGCCGGCTGGCCGCCGGGGCCGCCGGCGACCGTGACGTTTGAGAAGGTCACCGAGGGGAACGGCAACAGGCGCGCCGTGGCGTCGCCTTGCACCGTCACCTTGCGGCCGAGAATGGCGCTCGCCTCGCGCTCGAATTGGGCGCGGTACCCGGTCCAGTCGACAAAATACGGCACCACCAGCGCCGCAACCAGCACCAGCACAAACAAGCCACCGAAGATCACGAACAGGCGTGCGAGCATCAGCTCCGAACGGGTTGATTGAAAGTCAGCCGCACTCTACCCGCATCAGCGTGTCGATAAAGAGGCAATTCATCCAGAGTTGCTTGATCTCTGATGTATCTGGAAGAGCAGAGATTTTTGGACGCCTTTGACCGCGGTCCGGCCTGTGCGCAAGAGACTATCCTGCCATGGCCCGTCGGCGATATTCGTTCAGCAGCACCACCATCTCCTCGGGCGACAATGTCCAGCCCTGCGGTAATGCGGCTTCGGCGCCGAGGCTTTTGGTCACGCTGCCCATGACGGAGCTTTTCTTGACCCCCGGTGCGAAATTGTACCCGATCATATCGCCTATCCTGCGCCGGCGATGGACGACGAAGAAGCTTTCGATATTCTTCCAGGGGACCAGGTTGGGCGATCGAACAAGGCCTCCGCCGAGACTGAAACCTTGTCCGTTCAGCACCAGAATCTGCGGCCGCACAAGCTGCCAGGCAAACACCAACGCGACCAGCCCGAAAAAGGCCACGCACCACCAAAGGCCGGCGGTGTCGCCGTCCTCGGAGACATAAATCAGGAAAGCGCAGGCCAGGACAAAGAAGAGGCTGGCCGACAGCAGTAACAGTGTCTTGCCAAGCGATGCCCTTATAATCAGGGTATCCATTGCCGCTCCTCACATTTCGGCTATGCAGGTAATATCTTGCCCGGGTTCATGATGTCTTGCGGGTCGAGCGCTTTTTTTATGGAGCGCATGATGTCGACACCATGGCCGAGCTCATGGCGCAGGAAGCCGATCTTGCCCTGGCCGATGCCGTGTTCGCCGGTGCAGGTGCCGTCCATGGCGATCGCCCGCATGTTCAGCCGCGAGACGAATTTCTCCGCCAGCGCGATCTCTTTGGGGTCGTTGACGTCCATCAGCACCAGCACATGGAAATTGCCGTCGCCGGCATGGCCGACGATCGGCGCAACCAGGCCCATCTCGGCAATGTCGGCCTCGGTTTCGGCAACGCATTCGGCCAGCCGCGAGATCGGCACGCAGACATCGGTCGAAAGGCCCTTGGCGCCCGGCCGTAGCGTCAGCGACGCCCAATAAGCATCGTGCCTGGCTTTCCAGAGTTTCGTGCGCTCCTCGGCGACGCTGGTCCAAAGGAATGGCCCGCCGCCATTGTCTTCAGCAATGGCACCGAAGGTCTCGGCCTGTTCGGCGACGCCGGCATCGCTGCCGTGGAACTCGACGAACAGGCACGGGCTCTCGGGATAATCGAGCTTCGAGTAATTCTTCATCGCCCGCATCTGCAGTCCATTGACCAGTTCGATCCGCGCCACCGGAATGCCCATCTGGATGGTCGCGATGACCGCGTTGCAGGCCGCCTCGAGGTTTGGAAACGGGCAGACGCCGCCGGAGATCGCCTGCGGAATGCCTTGCAGCTTCAAGGTCAGCGAGGTGATGATGCCGAGCGTGCCTTCCGAGCCGACCAGAAGCCGCGTCAGATCGTAGCCGGCCGAACTCTTTTTCGCCCGCTTGCCGGTCGTCACCGTCTCGCCATCGGCCATGACGGCCGTCAGCGACAGCACGTTTTCACGCATCGTGCCGTAGCGCACCGCATTGGTGCCGGAGGCCCGCGTTGCCGCCATGCCGCCGAGCGAAGCATTGGCGCCGGGATCGATGGGGAAGAACAGGCCGGTATCGCGCAGGTGCCGATTCAAATCCTCGCGCGTTACGCCAGGCTCGACCGTGCAGTCGAGATCCTCGGGGTTGACCGACAGGATGCGGTTCATGCGCGAGGTGTCGACCGAGATGCCGCCACCCGGCGCGTTGGTGTGGCCCTCCAGCGAGGAACCGACGCCGAAGGCGATGACCGGCACGCGGTGCGCGGCGCAGGCACGTACGATCTCCTGCACCTCTTCTGTCGTCTCCGAGAACGCGACACCGTCAGGCGCCTGCGTCGGAATATAGGTGGTGGTATGCGCATGCTGCGAGCGGATCGCCGCGCCTGTCTGGAAGCGTTCGCCGAGCTGCTGCTTGAGAATGCCGAGCACGGCGGCGATGCCTTCCTCGTTGCGTTCGACCGGATTGAGGTCGCTCAGAGCCATGAATTCCTCCGCGAATGGACCAGCGTCCACGCTTGTTATGCGATTATGGATGCGTAGTCTCGACTGCCGCGCTCTGTCCAGCACCAGAACAAGGAACTTTCCATGCCTGTTCCCGCCCCCTTAGTTTCCAAACCGATGGACATCGAGAAGGACTGGATCGACTACAACGGCCATCTCAACATGGCCTATTACAACGTGTTGTTCGACCGCTGCTCGGATGAGGCGTTCGAGGCGATGGGCATGGGGCTGGACTATGTCGAAGAGCGGCGCCTGACCATCTACACGGCCGAAGTCCATGTTTGCTATGTCCAGGAACTGCACCTCGAACACAAGGTCGTCGTATCCTTCCAGCTGATCGATCACGACGACAAGCGGCTGAGGGCCTACCAGGAAATCCGCCATGTCGATGGCTGGCTTGCCGCCACCTCCGAAACCCTGTCGCTGCATGTCGACATGTCCGGGCCGAAAGTCGCGCCCTTCCCCGCCGATGTGCAGGCCAAGGTGGAAGCCATGCGCGCCGCCCATTCTGCACTGCCGATGCCCGAGCGCGCCGGCCGTTCGATCGGTATTCGCCGCAGGACCGCTTGAAGCGCTGCCGCGCCCGCGTTAACCTTACCAAGGTTTTAACGTGAACAACCCATTTGGGCCATTGAACGACTCAGCTGACCGTTTGAGAACGGTGCCATGCGAGTTGTGACGCGGGCGGCGGGCAACAGGCGGTTCGAGGAACGTGCATGAAAACCGACATCAAGGTCGAGGTGGACAGGCTGGCTGCCGATCCGCGCATCACCGACTATGATTTCTGGCGCTCGTTGAAGAACGTCAACAACGAGATCTTCCACATCGCCAACAACAACGAGCCTATCCCCTTCGACATGATCCGCTGGCGCGCCATCCTGAAGCAGGCGCGCATGAAGCGTGGCCACGCCTGATGTTTCCGCTGTTCTGAGAAAGCCGCCACCGGCGAGCGCCGCCACGGACCATTGCGACCTGATCATTTCCAAAGGTCTGCGCCAGCCCCGCTTTCAGCGAATCGGCTGCATCCGACAACCTTCAAAAACCGTTCATTTCGACAGTTTGCGCAACCGGCGATTCGGTTTCGCAAACGGCTGCCTGCGACAAGAAGATCAAGATTGAACCAATTCCACGTCTAAGCCGTTGTGACCCCTGAAAAACGGCTTGGAGTGAAAGCATGGACTGGAAAAGGACCAGGGAACCGGCCGACGCATGGCACATGACGGACAATCTGCATGCCGAGCACGGCAAGGGCGATCCGTTCGCGGCCGCCATCCGCGCCACCCGCATGTCGATGGTCATCACCGATCCCCGTCAGGCGGACAATCCGATCGTCTTTGCCAATGACGCGTTCCTGCGCCTGACCGGCTACGAGCGCGACGAGGTCATGGGCAAGAACTGCCGCTTCCTGCAGGGGCCAGAGACAGACAAGGCAGCTGTGGCTAGCGTGCGCGACGCGATAGCAGCGGGAACCGATATCGCCATCGATCTGTTGAACTACCGCAAGGACGGCTCGACATTCTGGAATGCGCTCTACATCAGCCCGGTTTCCAACGACAAAGGCGAACTCCTGTTCTTCTTTGCCTCACAGCTCGATGTCTCCGATCGCAAGCGCTCGGAGGATCGCATCACCGCCGACAAGAACCGCTTTGAAAAGGCTGTCAAGGAACGCACGCGCGAGCTTGAGGCCGCCCTTGAGGCGCAGACCACGCTGCTGCACGAGGTCGACCATCGGGTGAAAAACAACCTGCAGATGATCTCCTCGCTGATCATCATGCAAAGCCGGGCAATCAAGGATGAAGCGACAAAGCGATCGCTGGCCACCATGCTGGAGCGCATCGAGGCGCTGAGCACGGTGCATCGCCGTCTCTACCAGTCAAAGGATGTCAGCCGCTTCGATGTCTCGGATTTCGCCAGGGATCTGGTCACCGACCTGCTGACCGCATCCGGACGCGCCGAGATCAAGCCGACGCTGGACCTCGAACCCATCGTCATTCCGGCCGAAAAAGCCACGCCTGTTGCCTTGATGGTCAATGAGCTTGTCACCAACGCGCTGAAGCACGCCTTCAAGGCAAAGCCGGACGGCACCACCGCGGGGCGCATCGGCATCAAGATGAGCCAGCCCGACGGCCACTTCAACATCGAGGTTTCCGATGACGGCGTCGGCATGGCCGAGGCCAGTGGCGATGCTTCCTTCGGCATGCGGCTGATCAAGTCGCTTGCCCGGCAGTTGCATGCCGACATCGAATGGCGCGACGCCGGCCCGGGCACAAAGGTCGTCATCTCGATGCCGAACGAACCGCAGCAGAAAGGGAAGCTGTCATGAACGAACCGCTCAAGGTCCTGATCGTCGAGGACGAGGCGTTGCTGGCGATGGAACTGGAAAGCCTCGTCGAGGAAGCCGGCCACAGCGTTGTGGGTTGGGCGACATCCTTGGCCGAAGCAAGAGGTATGATTGATACCGCCGATGCCGATATTGCCTTTGTCGATATCCACCTCGCCGACGGACCAACCGGGGTCGAGGTTGCCGAGCATATCCGCGAGGGTAACCGTTCCATGGTGGTGTTCATGACCGCCAATCCAAAACGCATCCCCGACCATTTCGCCGGCGCGATCGGCGTCATCGCCAAGCCCTACACGATGAACGGACTGGTGTCGGCGTTGCGCTATCTGCAGGAGGGCGTGCGGCGCCCGCCCCCGGTCTCGGTGCTGCCGGCCGGTTTTACGCTGTCGCCGGCCTATGAAAGCGTATGGGCGTCGTCGGCGGCCTGAAGCCTACGCCAGCTTCTCCTTGAGGAAAGCGATCGTCCGTCCCCAGGCGAGATCGGCTGCCTTCTTGTCGTAGCGCGCGGCCGAGGTGTCGTTGTTGAAGGCATGGTTGACG
Organism: Mesorhizobium sp. M0052; assembly: GCF_040323255.1. Lineage (NCBI taxonomy): Bacteria > Pseudomonadati > Pseudomonadota > Alphaproteobacteria > Hyphomicrobiales > Phyllobacteriaceae > Mesorhizobium > Mesorhizobium sp. M0052. The sequence continues at coordinate 53,335 of NZ_JAMYUS010000032.1, forward strand.
CCGTCATAGACATAGAGCGTGTATTCGACATGGGCGGCGTCGAGCGCTTTCTTGTAGGCATCGATGCCGGCGTCGATGCGCTCGTCGAGCCCGGCATAGTGCAGCAACAGCGCCGCCTTGATCTTCGCCACATCCTCGGCCTTCGGCTGCATGCCGTAATAGGCGACGCCGACGGCGAGATCGGGCGCGTTGACCGCCAGATTGTTGACCGTGCCGCCGCCCCAGCAGAAGCCGACAGCACCGACCTTGCCGTTGCCGTCCTTCTCGCCCTTGAGATAGGCGATGGTCGCCAGGCCATCGGCGGTGACCTGGCTGGCGTCGAGCTTGGTGAACATGTCGCGCGCCTTGTCTTCGTCAGCGGGCGTGCCGCCGAGCGGCGACAGGAAATCCGGCGCCAGCGCCACGAACCCTTCCAGCGCAACGCGCCGCGCAACATCCTTGATATGCGGGTTGAGCCCCCTGTTCTCATGCACCACGATGACGGTGCCGAGCTTGCCGGACTGGTCCGCCGGCCTGACCAGATAGCCCTTCATCTCACCGCTGCTGCCGGAATAGGTGATATCTTCAGCCTTCACGCGCGGATCGTTGTCGGCGACGATTGCCGCCTGCGCCGAATTCGCCGCAAGCAGCGGCGCGATCGCGGCCGCCGCCGCGCCCGATCCGGCAAGCCTGGTCAGCTGTTCCATGAAGCGGCGGCGGTCGAGCGTCAGATGCGTGTATTCGTCATAGGCATCGATCATCGCCTGGGTGATGGCAGGTTTGGCAGGTTTGACGGCTTCGGCGGTGGGTTTCGTCATGGCGTGCTCCTCGTTAGGAGATGATCTCACGGTCACTCCGGGATGACCTCATGGTCACTCCGGGATGACCTCGCGGTCACTCCGGGATGACTCGCGGATCAAGATAGGGTGCAAGCTCGCACGGTCCAGTCTCGGATGGGTGACGCTTGCGCCATCGAACGATGCGGCCGCCCCGCCGAACGCGCCCATCACATTTTGGTCATTTCAGAGAATGTCGATGGTGCCGCCACAATATGGAAGGAAGCTGATGATGGTCTCGCTCGTAGCGGCGAGCCCGACGAGAAGGAACAACGCCATGACCTTGTCTACTCCGATCCTTGCAAGCGCGCTCGTGCTTGCTGTTGCTGCCTTGCTGGCAATGCGCTCCGCTGCTGCCGCAGCCGCCGCTCGGATGGTGAAGGTCCGCGTCGACCGGCGTCGGCCGGCACCACGCTGATCCAGCAGGCCGAAACAGGGCCGCAGCTAACCAATGAAGTACTGGGCTCCGTGCCCAGCCTCAAAGGCCATCTCTTACGCAAGCTGACCAAGGCTGCTGCTGCCCTCATCGCCCTGCCGGGCACTTCTCCCCGTATAGATGCCGGCAGGCAGATGAGGGGCGGCGCGACAGAATATCTGCCGGGCCGATCACTTACCTAAGTCACATCGCTGCTACTTCGGCAGCGTATAGGCCATCACATAGTCGCCGGGCTTGGTGCCGACCGAGCCATGGCCGCCGGCGACGATGACCACGAACTGGCGGCCGTCGGCGACGGTGTAGGTCATCGGCGTCGACTGCCCACCGGCCGGCAGCCTGGCCTGCCAAAGCTGCTTGCCCGATGTCAGGTCATAGGCGCGCAGATAGTCGTCGACCGCCGCGCCCAGGAAGACGACGCCGCCGGCGGTGATCATCGGCCCGCCAATGCCGGGAACACCGACCTTCAGCGGCAAGGGCAACGGCGTCATGTCGTAGACGGTGCCGTTGCGGTGCTTGTAGGCGATCTTGCCGGTTCTGAGGTCCGCTCCCGCCACATAGCCCCATGGCGGCGCCTGGCAGGGCACGCCGAGCGGCGACAGGAACGGCCCCATCACCACCGCATAGGGCGCGCCCTCATTGCGGTTCAGCCCCTGTTCGCTGCCGCGCCCCTCATCCGGGGGCGGCACCTGGTCGCGCGGAATGAGCTGCGATTTGAACGCCAGATAGGTCGGCATGCCGAACATCACCTGCCGCACCGGATCGACGGCGACGCCGCCCCAGTTGAAGGTGCCGAAATTACCGGGATAGACCAGCGACCCCTGCACCGACGGCGGGGTATAGCGGCCCTCGTAGCGCAGGCCCTGGAATTCGATCCGGCAGCCCAGCTGGTCGAACATGGTGATGCCCCACATGTCGGCGCCGGTCAGCGGCCTCGGATTGAAGGAGAGATCCGAGACCGGCTGCGTCGGCGACGTGTGATCGCCCTCGACAGCGCCGCCCGGCGCCGGCACTTCCTTGATCGGGATGATCGGCTCGCCGCTGCGCCGGTCGAGCACGTAGAGATCGCCCTGCTTGGTCGGCCCGACCAGGCCCGGAACGACGCCGGCAGCGGTGGTGATGTCGACCAGCGTCGGCTGTGCCGGCACGTCCATGTCCCAGAGGTCGTGATGCACGGTCTGCCGCACCCAGCGCAATTGCCCGGTGGCGAGATCGAGCGCGGTGATCGAGGAGGAAAACTTCTCGACATTGGCGCTGCGGCCCATCCCGAGCTGGTCCGGCGTCTGGTTGCCGAGCGGCACATAGAGCAGGCCGAGCTTCTCGTCGGCGCTTGCCGTCGACCACATGTTGGGCGAGTTGTGGGTGTAGGTCTGGCCTGCCGCCAGCGGCGTTGTCTGGTCCGGATTGCCGGAATCCCAGTTCCACACCAGGGCGCCGGTGTCGACGTCGAAGGCGCGGATGACGCCGGACGGCTCTTGCGTCGAATAATTGTCGTTGACCGCGCCGCCGATGATGATCTTGCCGCCGGCAATCAGCGGCGCCGAGGTCGAGTAATAATAGCCCGACTTCGGATACGGCATGTTGGTCAACAGATTGAGCGTGCCGGCCTCGGCGAAGGACGCGCAGACCTGGCCGTTGGCGGCGTCGAGCGCGATCAGCCGCGCATCCGAGGTCGGCAGATAGACGCGCGTCGCGCAAGGCTGGCCGGCGGCGATCTTGGCATCGGCATAATAGGACACGCCGCGGCAGGTCTGGTGCTGGCGGTCCTTGTCGAGCTTGATCTTGGGATCGAAACGCCATTTCTCCTTGCCGGTGGCGCCATCGATGGCGATAGCGAAATTGTGCGGCGTGCAGATATAGAGCGCGTCGCCCACCTTCAGCGGCGTCACCTGGTAGGTGGTTTCGCCGACATCGTCCGGCCCTTTCACGTCGCCGGTCTGGTAGGTCCAGGCCGGCTGCAATTTGGCGACATTTTCGGGCGTGATCTGGTCGAGCGGCGAATAGCGCTGGCCAAATTGCGTACGGCCGTAGAAATGCCATTCGCCCGGAGGCACATTGCCGCCGAGATCGGCAGTCGGCGTCACCTTGTCGGCGCTGAGGTCGCCGGCGATGTCCTTGGGATCGGCCGTCATCGAATAACCGGCGACGGCGAGCGATGCGAGCACGGCCAGAATGAGCGGCGCTCGCGCGTCGGGGCCGGTCAGGCCCCGCCTTGCCCAAGGTGTCAGCAGCCACAGCGCCAGAAGCACGATGATGCCGCCGCGCGGTCCGAGTTCCCACCAGTCGAAGCCGATTTCCCACACCGCCCAGGCCAGCGTGCCGAGCACGATCGCCGCGTAGAGCCAGAGCGCCGTCGATTTGCGCCGGAAGAGCAGCCATGCGGCGATCAGGAAGGCGAGACCGGTGATGACATAGTACCAGCTGCCGCCCAGCATCGCGAGCCAGACGCCGCCGCCGCCAAGTGCGAGGCCGATGAGGAACAGGATGAGGGAGGTGATGACGACAGCCAAGACGATACTCCTTCGACTGATGCGCTTTGCAGCGCCTCACGGGCAGCCGCCCCTGCCCTGTCGCCAGCTTTCTCCCCCAGGCCGCGTGTGTCAAGCTGGCCCTGCCAGCATAAGGCGAGAGCAAACGCTCGACTTCATTCCGCTCCCACGCTGCAGCACCTCCACGACATTGTCCGGCGTCGGGACGATGAATTCGCACTGCGCCCCAGAATCTCACTTCCAAACCAGAACAAAACGTAGACACTTCTGGTCTTTCGCTCCCGAATCACTACATTCGGGGGAGATGTCCGGCTTTGCGGAAGACATGCCCTTTTTTGACGAACCCAACGCGCGGCCCGCGGCCCCGTCGGGCATAGCGGCGCGCGCCATGGCGGCCCGCAGCGGACCCAACAGCGCGCCCGATTATCTCAGCGGCCTGAACCCCGAGCAGCGGCTGGCGGTGGAAACCACCGAAGGCCCGGTCCTGGTGCTGGCCGGCGCCGGCACCGGCAAGACACGCGTGCTGACCACCCGCATCGCCCATATCCTGGCCACCGGCAGGGCTTTCCCCTCCCAGATCCTGGCGGTGACCTTCACCAACAAGGCCGCGCGCGAGATGAAGCAGCGCATCGGCCATCTCGTCGGCGAAGCCGTCGAGGGCATGCCGTGGCTCGGCACCTTCCACTCCATCGGCGTCAAGCTCTTGCGGCGGCACGCCGAACTGGCCGGGCTCAAATCCGATTTCACCATCCTCGACACCGACGACGTCGTACGGCTGATCAAGCAGCTGATCCAGGCCGAAGGTCTCGACGACAAGCGCTGGCCGGCCAAGCAGTTCGCGCAGATGATCGACGGCTGGAAGAACAAGGGCCAAGGCCCCGCCGACATTGCCGAGGGCGACGCGCGCAGCTTCGCCAACGGCAAGGGCCGGGAACTCTACAAGGCCTATCAGGAGCGGCTGAAGACGCTGAACGCCTGCGACTTCGGCGATCTGCTCTGCCACCCGATCCGCATCTTCCGCGCCAATCCGGACGTGCTGAAGGACTACCACAAGCGCTTCAAATACATCCTCGTCGACGAGTACCAGGACACCAACACCGCGCAATACATGTGGCTGCGGCTGCTGGCGCAAAGACCTACCTCCCCCTCGATGGGGGAGGTGGCGCGGGGGGGGGGGGGGGGGGGGGGGGGGGGGGCGGGGGGCCCCGGGGGGGGGGGGGGCGGCGGCCGCGGGGCCGGGGGGGCCCCCCCCCCGCG
>NZ_JAMYUS010000033.1:0-56383 GCF_040323255.1 Mesorhizobium sp. M0052
CAGCGTCGCGCTGACCGTCAACGGCGTCGGCGGCACCACGGCAAGCGACAATCTGGTGGTGCACGTCGTCGACGATGTGCCGACGATGCTATCTCCCGAGAGGGCAGTCCTCGTCAACGTCGCCGGCAGCACGGCGACATTCGATCTGGATGCGGATGCCAACATCGACAACAATGTCGGCGCTGACCAGCTTGGCGCGATCAGTTTCTCCAACATCACAAACGGCCAGCTGGCCACCGGCATCATAAATGGGAGTTCGGTCAATCTGACATCGGGAGGTCAGCCCATCCAGCTGTTCCTTGTCGACCACGACTCCAATCCTGCCACCCCAATGCAGCTGCAAGGGTGGACAGGCGGTCTGGGCACCGGAACCGAGATCTTCCAGATAACACTGCAACCAGACGGAAGCGCGGCGTCCAGCGCCGACCATTACCAAGTTGAAGTGTTCGCCGCGATTGGCGCCACGCAGCAGACCCACATCGACAATTTTTCCGCGCTTGGCTCTAACACACAGCAATTCAAGGCGCTGGACGTGGCCGGTACCACTCAGGACTTGTTGTTCTCCGGCTTCGAGCGCCTGGCGAATGGCACCAGCAACGCTGCATCGGGATCGTCGGTCTCGGCAAGTACGACTGGTATCGGCGTCGCCAACAACTCGATGAATGACGGAGACAACCTGCGGATTGATTTCGTCAACAGTGCGACGATTACCTCCGGAAACAACAATTCGTATGGTTACACGACGCACTACAACGTCAATAGTTTCCAGTTCGCCATTGTCCAGGTGAACGGTAGTCCCCCGGCGGACTCCATCGAGACCTGGGTGCGCATCTACAATGCGGGCGATGACCCCAACACTGCGAACGACTCCGCCGCGCTAGCGAACGACGCGCAGCTCAACACGATCACCGATATCAAGGTGAACGGCGTGAGTTTGAATCTCGCTCTGCTGACGACGGACGGAAATGGCGGTTACCTGGTCACAGGTCTCGACCTCAACGACACCGTTCTCGTCACGGCGTCCGGGACCGGATATGACAGGGTTGAAATCGAGAATGCCCGTTCCATCAACGGTGCAACCCCCAGCCTCGATGGCGAGTCTTTCGACATTGGCGCATTTGCATTCGTCACCTCCGTCACAAACGTCCCGTCAGTCGAACTCAACTTCGAACTCCTATTGAAGGATGCAGACGGTGATACTTCTACCAGTCCTCTGGTCGTCGATCTGCTTTCGTCAGGTAGCGCGACCGCGGATCATTCAAGTTCCGGCTCTTTGGTGACTGAAACCGCCGGCGCGGGAGTGGACAACATCATCGGTTCCAACTTTGGGGATTCGCTTACCGGGAATGGCTCGGCGAACGTACTGGCTGGGTTGGACGGGAACGACACCCTGAACGGTGCCGGTGGAAACGATTTGCTCATTGGCGGCTCGGGTGACGACACCCTCAATGGCGGCGACGGCAATGACATTCTCGTTGGCGGCGCCGGCAAAGACACGATGACCGGTGGCATCGGTGCCGACACCTTCGTGATCGGGGCCGGTGACTCGACGCCTGTCATAGGCGGAGCGGGCAACGCCGGCACGATCTCCGGCTACGACATTATTACGGACTTCGTCGCCGGCACCGACAAATTGAGCCTGCCCGGGACACTGGTGGCCGCGACCGGCGGCAACGTCAATGGCGGGGACTCCACCTTGACGATCGGCGGGGACACGGTTCAGTCCCATTCGCTCACGAACGGTATTGCCAGCTTCTTCGGGACCGACTCCTTTACCCAGCCACTGGCGGTCACATCCACCGCAAGCCTGGCCGCGGTTGTCCAGTATCTGACGATAACGGATATCGGAAACGCGGGGGCGACGCTCGCCTTCACGGCAACGATAGCGGCAGTGAGCCATACATTTGTCTACACCCAGACCGGTGCAGGTGCCGGCGTGGGAACCCTCGTCGATCTCCAGGGGGTCACGATAGCGGACCTGAACACCCTGATCACAGGGTCGATCGATCCCATCATCCTCGACCTGAACCACGACGGCTTTGCCTTCTCCGATGTCGGCCACGGCGTCCAGTTCGATATGAATGGCGATGGCGCCAAGGAACAGCTCGCCTGGAACACATCCCATGATGGCATGCTGGCGGTGGACCTCAACCATGACGGCAAGATCGACGACGGCACCGAACTGTTCACGCCGAGCTTCGGCGGTGGCAACTTCGCCAGCGGGGCGGCAGCACTTGCCTCGCTCGACAGCAACCATGACGGCCTCATCGACCACAACGACGCGGCATTCGACAGCTTGCTGATCTGGCAGGACGCCAATGCCAACGGCATCAGCGACGCCGGGGAATTGTCGCACCTCGCCGACAACGGTATTGTCTCCATCAGTACCGCAGCGCAACCGGCTGTTGGCGAGATCGACGGGCAGACTGTGACCGACAATGGCACTTTCCAGATGGCCGACGGCACGAGCGGCAACTACATCGAGGTGGAACTCAATACTTCGCTGGTTGCCCCGACGCAGCCGTCGGCGGACATCGCCGGCACTTCGGGAGCCGACACGTTCAAGATCGACAATCTAAACATCAAGGATCTGATCGCCGACTACCATGCCGGTGAAGGGGACAAGATCGACTTGAGCGCGTTGTTCGACAAGGCGCCGGCCGGCAACATGGCCGACTATGTGCATTACGACACCGCGACCAGCACCGTGAGCGTCGATACCAGCGGCTCGGGCAACGCGGCCAACTTCGTGGATGTCGCCGTTCTGCAGAATGCGCCTGCCACCGGCACGATCAACATCCTCTACGACGACACACAACATCAACAGCACACGGCCACGATTTAGCACTTATGCGTGGCCGTACTCTCATGCTACATATTAGCGAAACAATAAAACCCCAGTTTGGAGAGGGACTTAAATGAAGCGTTGTGCAAGATTGCTGGCTTCGGCCGCGGCGCTGCTGTTGGCTGGATCGACTGGCTATGCCGCCGACATCATCGACGGGCCGGTGGCCGACTATTGCCGGACCGTCGGCACATCGAACCTGGTGTTGAACGACAACATCGTCGATCTCAAGGTCCAGGTGGTCAAGCTGATGGACGAGTCGGTGGCCGTCGCCAACAGCTCGGAATGGATCAATTCGTCCCGCCCCGCCTTCGTCTGGGCGTCGGAAGCCAAGGTCGCCTGCGGCATGGCCTATGGCTACCTCAAGACGAACTACAAGGACGAGGACACGCTCAACAAGTGCGAGTGCTTCCACGACCGCATGGTCGAGTACATGAACTGACCGAAAGGGATCAAGTCGCGCCGACAGGCTGACGATGATCGCCCGTGGAAGATTGTCGAGAGCGATTGCCGGAGCGATCGCACTGGCCGTTTTTGCCCCTGAAGCCCGTGCCAACTGGCTGGAACGACCTGCCCTCGAGCAGCAAGCTCCGTCCGGCTTGACGCGGCCGGTTCGCTGCGACGCCGCCTCCGAATGGACGCGCGCGACATTCAAGGCCTTTGCGACATGCCAGGCATCGCTCTACGGCTTGGAACCGGTGCTGGCGCACGCGGTAATGGAGATCGAAAGCGAATTCGATCCCGATGTGCGCGGCGCCGATGGTGAGGTCGGGTTGATGCAGGTGATGCCGGGAACGGCGCGAATGCTCGGCTTTCGCGGCTCGCTCGACGAGCTTGGCGCGCCGGCGACCAACATCGCGCTCGGCGTCAGATATCTGGCGCAGGCAAACAGCCTTGCCGCAGGCGATCTCTGCACCACCGTCATGAAGTATCGTGCCGGGCACGGTGAAACCCGGTTCTCCGAACTTTCGGTCCGCTACTGCCGGCGTGCGCGTGCAATCCTGGCGAGAGAAGGTTTTGCGGTGGCCGGGCCATTGCCGGTGGCGACGTTCGGATTCTCCGCATTCCCGACAGCAGGAGACGATCGTGCCCCTGCCCCGGCGAGGCGGATTTGTGTGCGCCGGCTGTTCGTGCCGGGCCCGCGATACATGAAATGCACGGACTATCGAAGCGCCGGGCAAGCCAGAATGATCAAGGCGCTCCGGGCAAGACTTTTCGACGGCTGAGCCATAATCCAGCAATTGCAAAGACGGCGAGGCAAGTCTGCCGTAAGATGAACGGATGAGACCGGGACAAATACCCGGCGGGATATGAGGGAGGCATCATGGATTCTGGCCGGCAGCGACACGGTTCGTGGACGTGGGCGATCGTCTTTGCGTTCGCGGGCATAGTGTCGGGCTGCCAGTCGAAGGGCAGCGTCTCGGACGCGCTCGACCCGGCGGCGATCGCCGCACCCGGGGCGCCGGCCGCCGGCGCTGTTGCCGGTCCCGCCCAGGCGACGCAATCGCTCGGCACGGGATCGACGAAGGTCACGATGCTGCTGCCTTTGTCGGCCCCGGGCAACGCCGGCGAAAACGGCAGGAAGATGCTCGATGCGACCAAGCTGGCGATGGCCGACCTTGGAAATGTCCTGCTCACGGTCACGGTCGAGGACACCAAGGGCGACAGCGCGCACGCCAGCGAATTGGCTGTGAAGGCGATCACCACTGGAACTAAGATCGTCATCGGCCCGGTCGAACTCGCGGCCGCGCAGCACATAGCCAAGCTCTCGGGATCGAAGCGACCGCCGGTGCTGGCGCTGGCCGACAATTTCGCCGGCGGCCCGGGCGTCTATGCGGTGCGCCTCAACGAGGCCGACAGCGCGGCCGCGGGCGCAGCCGGCCTGGCGGCCAAAGGCAGCAAGAAGTTCGTGTTGCTCGTCGCGGCAGGAGCGAATGCCGGCGCGGTTGAAAAGCGGGTCGCCAACAGCCTCAGCATCTATGGCGCGACGCTCGCCGTCACCATTCCGTATCCGGCCGGCGATGGCGGCACCAAAGTGGTCAATGATATGGGCTCGCTGGTCGAGGCTCCCGATGCCATCATCATCGCCAGCGGCGACGACAATCCGGCGCAGATCCTTGCGGCGCTCAAAACGAAAGGCATTCCTGGAAAAGCAGTCGCCGTCATTGGAACCAACCGCTGGCTGGAACATCCGATGGAGCCGCTGTTTGAGAGCTCCTACATCGCCACGCTCGACCCAACCGAAACCGGCCCGATCGCCGACCGCTTCAAGACGACCTACAATTATCCAGCCGACGCCAATGTCGCCTACGCCTATGATATGGTCGCCCTGACAGCAGGAATTGCAAGTTCGGCCGGGCCTGACGGCTTCAGCAAGCAGGTGCTCGAAAATCGGAGCGGATTTCGCGGATCGACCGGCCTGTTCCGGTTTCGGGCGGATGGCTCCAGTGAGCGATCCATGCCCTTCTACCAGGTTCGAAAAGGTGCACTCAAGCTGGTCGCCAAATCGACATCGGGGTATTGAGGGGCAAGGAACCTTGCTTGAGTTGATGGGCTGGCTGAGGCACAATCGCTTGATAGCGCTCGGAAGCCTGCTCCTCCTGGCAGGGGTCTTGTTGATCATCCGGGCCGCAGATCTGCTTCCGAACAATCGGCCGGCGCCACGTCAATCCATCGATCATAGCCAGGCAATGCGACCACCTCCGAGCGCCGCCAATACGCCATGGCGAGGACGGGCACGCAAGATTGCTCAGGACCTTATCGCGCCGCCACAGCTTGATCCGGCGCAAATCGAACGGGTCGAGCCGCGCCCGCCGCTCAGCGACCTTGGTCTGGCCGCGCCTGCAGGGATGCGAATGCCAAAGGATTGGCCAGAGGTCTTGCTTTTCCAACCGGTTGCCACCTCGTCGGCAACCTTCGAATCCATGGGGCGCAAGGTAGCCATCAGCGGGATCCAAGGCATTGACCTGGATGAGACCTGTTCCTTTCGTGGCATCGCCTGGCCTTGCGGCCAGCGTGCGCGCGCGACGTTCAATTCCTGGCTGCGCGGCCGGGCGCTGAAATGCGTCGTGCCGCCGGAAATCGATCGTTTTGCCATTGCGGCACCGTGCAGCTTGGGCAAGCAGGATGTCGGCGCGTGGCTTGTTTCCAATGGCTGGGCGACGGCCTTGGCGAGTGGCATCTATGGCAAGGCGGAGGCAGTGGCCAGAGACGCGCAGATGGGGATATTCGGCCCGCCGCAATAGCCGATAATTCGGTGTCGTCGCTTTTACCGCCGTAGCCTTGCTTTTGAAGGCCTGATTTCGGGCCGATGGTAGGTGATTGCGCCATTACTAAAATTGTATGTTTCCTCGAAACTGAAAGTGCAGCACCTTGGCCTTATGACAGCCGATCAGGCGGGAGATTGGCTAATGATGACACCAATGGCGAATAGCTCGCCCCGGCAATGGAAAGATATCGCATGGCTGACTGCCCTGGGATCGGCGGGAATTCTGCTCCTCTCGGTTGGCCTAAATTATCTGCTTCTGTTCTCGGAAGCCTTGACGCCGTTCGGCCGCAGCATGGTCACAGCGATCCTGTTGCCGGTCATCGTCGGTGGCCCGCTTTTGCTGTTCATTGGCCTGCAGCGGACCGAGCTCGTCCGTTATCGAAGAGAACTCAACAAGTCGGCGACCTTTGACAGCCTGACAGGCTGCCTCAACCGGACAGTCTTCACGTCGATGGTCGAAAGGAGAGCAACCAGGCCGGAATCGTCTGGTCCAAGATCTGGCGCCTTCCTGGTCATTCATCCCGAACACATCAGGTCCATCAATCTGCGCTTCGGCCTTGGCTGGGGTGACGAAGCCTTGCGGCTCATAGCCTCGACCATCCAGTCATCGGTACGCAAGGAAGATCTGGTGGGCCGGATCGGAACCTCCATGTTCGGGGTCTTTCTGCCCGGTGCGACAGAAGACGACGCCAGGGAGATCGGCGACCGTATCCGGGCGCGCGTGGCCCAAGCCTATTTCGCGCCAAAAGGAACCGCGGACACGCTGACCATCAGCGTCGGCGGCGTGGTGTTTGAAAACGAGTTGGAATTCGAGGACATGTTCCGATCGGCGGAATCGCTGTTATCCGGCGTCGAACGCCAGCCCGGATTTCAATTGTCGCACCTCCACAACTAGCTGAAACAAGTCGTTGCCGGAGGAACACCGCCGCAAATGTCTTGCCGCACGGCTGCGGCAGCGATCATCTTGGCCCTTGTTGCCAAACCGGACGATTGACCCATGGGGCGGTTTCAACCCGTGGGAGGTCTGGTTCCTGACGGTGCTGACGGCATCGCCGCGCATCGCTGGCAGCATTTGCCGGACCGATCAAGTTCTGGTTGCCGCTGGTTGCAGCAACCTTGATCGCCTTGATGGCCGGCTATGGGACCATGCTCCTGCCGCCGAACTCCTGACAGGCCGAGACACCCGCCGCGCGAGTAGCATCAGGTTCGGCGCTCAGGGCACGAGCGACAAAGCTTGAGGCACACAGATAGCAGCTGGATCCCCACGGCTCTCTCTTCATCGGTGGGGATCACAAGCGCGTCGACGTCGGAACCAGCAAGGCTGATGACCTCGTCGCCTCGCCCATTCAGCTTGTGGTCGATATTAACCGCAAGCCAGCCGGCCACAGCCCCGGCCCTCTCTCGAATATATGGCGCGTTTTGGCGTATGCCTGCCTTGAACACCAGCGTGTCCAGTCCGCCTATCGCAGCGGCCAGCGACCCGATCTCGCGTGCGATACGATAGACGAAGAGATCGACTGCTTCGGCGGCAAGAGGATCATCGGAGTCGATTAGCGTCCGCGTACCACCGGATATCCCTGACACTCCGAGCAGGCCGGATTGCTCGTAGAGAAGGGTGACCAATCGTCCGTCTGCAGCTTCCGGTCATTCAGCTGCGCGCTTTGCCCCAGCCAGGCCACGCGCCTTTCTCGTTCGCCGGGCTTTGGGCTTACAATTCCAATCTCGACATAACCAGCTGCACCATCATCACATGATCAACAGCCTCTCATTCTCTACCAGGCATACTATGACGCCTGGCTGGACCCGGGGACCAAAGGACCAGCCTCAAGGACATTCTCAGCCACGACTTCGACGGTCAGCTGCAGTTCAACCGCGTTGGACGTGAGGTGAACACGAGCGCCGTCAACAAATTTCCCAACGACCATCCCGGCCTGGTCGGGCGGAGCCGGCGACTTTTTCTGTTCGCCGAAATCGTCAAGCACGCCCCTGCTGGGGCGAAGCTTTCTAAAGCACGCGCCGACCACATATTTTAGGAGGGCGGGATGACAGAGCGTGAGCAAGAGATCGTCGCGAATGCATGGGCACTGGCTACGGGCGCACAACAAATCCTAGAGGCGCTTCTCATCATGCTGAAAAAGTCGGGAACGTCGCGCGACCTTCGATTGCCGGGTAGCCGGGAAGTGGACCATCAGTTAAGGGTCCGTAGCTAGACCGTGATAAAGCAGCAAACACACTATCATAGAAACGGCGCTGCCTAGCAGCTGGTCTGCCGTCAGGCCGGAAAAATAGACAAGATGAAACGCCACCAACGCTCTACCAATCACGGTTCGGAACACTGCCGAAATGACCGTTAGACGGCGCTAATGTTCCGGTCTGGATTCGCTACCGCTTTGGAAGCATTCTGCACTCGGGGCAGAGGGCGTGGGCAAAGTCCAGCGTCATCAAGGTGCGGATCAGGCCGACCGCTGGCGCAAGAACGCAAAGGGGCGGTGGATGTGGCGACGGCAATATCTGCCGGCGCTGGTGATGGTTCCCTGACCGGCTCATCCCAGCTGGCTGGCTGAGTGGCACCCGCACGGCCGGCGCGGGGAGCTGCGATATCAAGGGCAACATTTCCACCAGTACCGATGAGCGATTTATCACGTTCCAGGGCAGGAGCATTACTGGAAAACGACGATCAGTTTCAGTACAGCGAGCGCTGGCTGTGCAGCGAGGCAGAGGCATGGGCCGCCGGCTGGCGCAAAGCAAGGCGGTAGCGCGGTAGCCACCACCATGTGCAGGCCCACCAGCCCGTCATCATGGTCCGAACCTGATCGCACCCGCCGACCTTGGTCTCAACGTCGTTGATTGGCACTGCCACGCGGCTTTCCTTCATTCGCATGGTTCGCAGACATTAGCATGATCGCATACTCTCATCATCCGGCGTCGTCTCCCTCACAAAGCAGCGCCGGTAAGGCTCGGCGCCCTTTTTGTTTGTCCCATGTGCCAAAGGAGGTCGCCGGGCCTGCCGTTGCTCATCTTTGCGGGTTGCTCCTGATGGCTCCGCTTGGCGCCGTGGCCCTGCGTCTTCCTTCGGGTAAGGCCGGCGAGGCGCTTGTCAGACGGCCTGGCATGTAGGATTATGGTCCTCGTTGCGGCGACGCCCTCAATGGAGAGCGCCAATGGCCAGAACAAACCTTCCGAACAGCTTTCCCGGGCTGAAATCGAGCGCTTCCTGGCGGCAGCCGAAGCGCTACACAAGAGCATCGGCGGGCCGCTCCTGGCGTACCACAGGGAGCACTGCCAAGCTCTACCTGAGGCCCATGGACCCCTGTTGAAGTCGATTGAGACGGTCACCGGCCTGAAGGCGCAGTTCATCCGCTGGAACGGGACAGGACCGGCACAGCCCCGGAGAAGCCTCCGGGCTGGTTCCTCGCGCAACTCTCGCGCCGCATCACCTCTAAGAGCAGTTCGAAGACGCTTTCGATTTCGCCGTTGATTTGGTCGGCAGGGATGCCAGGCTTCTCGGCCGCCGTCGTCAATTGGTCTGCTAAGTCGCTGGCGGCGATCGGATCGCCCCGCGTCACAATCGCGGCGCGGAAGGGTTTTATTAGCTCGCCCTCATCTTGACGCCGGCGCCGGCTGCTCCAAAGTCTTGGGCATCGCTCGGGGAAGTATCAAAGTTGGCGACGAGGTCGCAGTCACGGCGATTGTGCGCGGCCGGGTGACGCCCGATCGCATGAGCGTGACGATCCCCTCCTACGGCTTCCCGCATTCTGTTGTCGATTCGACTTGGAAGACTGTGATTGGCCAGCATATGGAATTGATCGGCCCTGTCACACGCATCGACGGGGACAAGGTAACCGTCAGCCTCCGGCCATTGGTGACTGTCGAGGCCGAGCACGTGCGCCTTGTCGAAAGACATGTGGCACTTCCACGCGGGCGAAAAAAGTCGCTGGTTGACAAGGCTTAAACTTCGTTGCCGACCCCAGGAACAGCCCACTGAAACTTTCTCCTTCACATCGGCTCTGGTCGCCTCCCGCTAGCTGCCGGCGCGTTGCGATATCGGCACAGTAGACGGGTTGGCATTTTCCGAACTTTCCGCCATGTCGTCGCGATGACGTTGGCGAAGGCGCTTCAGCAGATCGCGTGAGGCTTGAATCGCCCTTCGCGATTGATCCATGTTCTGGCGAAACGTGGCGCGTTCCTCCATGGACTTCTGCCACTTCAGCAAGGTGGCCGTAGTCGCAGTAGCGGCTTGAGCGATTTCTATGGGCGTTGCAACCATCGCATTCTCCCTAAAAAGGCAATGGTAAACGCAATCTTTATAGGCCCAACGAAACCCTTCTCCAATTAAAAACGACCATACGGCATACGGCAAAATGGCTATTCGTCGGGGCGCTCGACGGCAGCTTCGTCGACCTCGGCCTCCATCTCGTCGTTGACGGTCTTGGTCTTGCCAAAACCGTCCATCGCCACACCGTCAAAGCCCTGCAGCCACGCGTCGGCATGTTCCTGCCAGTAAGCTGGCACCTCACGCTCCTTGCCATCCTTGCGCGCTTGGGCGCCGTACATCCAGGCGTAGGTGGCGCGTTCCTGATCTTTCTTAGGCATGGCCATTTGCATCATCCTCCCGGAAATCCAGCAGCCTTGCGTGCCGCAGCTTCTCTTCGCCTTTGAGGGTCTCGACCCAGCCAACCAGTCCGGGCTTCAGCCACTCGGCCTTTTCCTTTTTATGTCCCTTCGGGACCGGGCCGCCAACCTTGCCCTGGACACGATCCCAAAGCGCTTGCCGCTCATCGGCATTGAAGTTGACGAGTGCGCCGCCTTTGTAGAGGCCCTTTTCAGCCATGATCACCTGGGTAGCTTTGCCGCGCTCGCGCTGTGCACCGATGATTTGCATTTCCTTTTCCTCAAAGCACTTGATCTTGCGCCAAGCGCTCGTTTGCCGCTGCGATATGGACTGCCCTTGAGCTTCGAGACCATGCCTTCTAGCCCGTCTCGTCGACCAGGTGGCAAACGGCGTCACCAGTGCGGCATCGCTCCGCTGAATTGAATGCGCCCGCCGGCAGGGATCATTTCGTGCAGGATCTCGCCGCGATCTTCGGTCGGCATCCCGCGCAGGTCATGATGCGTGGAACCCTGCCGGTTGCTGACCGTTCTCCGTCAATGGAAGCCCCGAACCAACAGAGCCAAACGATCCTCGTGGTTGACGGCGACGTCATCGCCCGATGCGTCATCGCGGACTATCTCCGCCACTGTGGCTACAGGGTGATTGAGGCCCATTTCGCACGTGAGGCGCAACAAGCGTTGAACTATGCGGAGTTCGGTGTGGACACCGTCTTGTGTGACGTTGACCTGCCGGGCAACATGAACGGGTTCCAACTGTCGAAGTGGGTTCGCGAGAACAAGCCCGAGGTCAAAATAGTGCTTTCTGCCGCAGTAGAACGAACTGCGATCGCGGCGGGCGACCTTTGTCAGGAAGGCCCGCACCTTGCGAAGCCGTATGAGCCGGCCAACGTAGTGGACCATATCAGGCGACTGCAGCGTGTTTGGAGCTTACGATCCAGGAACCCTGGTGCAAAGCGCAATTGATCTCTGTCCAGACGCCGAGAGGCTCGTCTGCATACCAATGGTGATTTAGCCCTGCGAACTGGACGCCGCTCAAAGGAAGAACGGCGTATAAGCCGCAGTCCTGAGTGCGGCCGCAACAGTGGACGGTTGTCCCGCGCAGGACGGAGGAAATTCGCCCTCCTGCGCGGGCGGTGAACGGGATACCGTAGGAGCGTCAGCATAGCGCCGGCCACAGGACGGGACGCGGCACCGACTGTCCCCGTCCGGTAGTCCGCATGTTTTGGTCGAAGCCGACCGGCTGAGATCGTGCGCATTTTGGTTCTCGACGGTACGGCCGCTGATCGGCGATGATGCGAGGACCGAGTTGCCCGGAAGAAATCGATCTGGTCTTGCACCTTTTTTGCTTCCTCATTCGCGGGGCAGCTTGTGATTTTCCAGCCTGACAGACCCTCCCCTGTCTATAAGAAATTTCCCGACGCATGAGCGCACGTCCAACACAGTGCGGACTCCAATGCTCACCGGCAGCGCGAGAATGGTAACCACCTATCTTGAGGGGAGCGCCACGTGCGTAATCAACGATGCAGGCGCTGCCAACCTCGGCATCCCGGGAATAGCAGGCTTATAAATGAATATATCGTTGATCAACGCTATCGCCGCAGCCGCCGGGAGATGGACAGACCGCGTTCCAGCTAGGGGGATCGATGTTCCAGGCTAAAGGCATTGGCATGCCCGAATTAGAAAAAAGACCTGAATCCCGTAAAGCAGCAACAAAATGCCGAAAGCTATCCAGAAGCCCGGTCGCGTAAGCAATGCCAGATCTTTTCTTAGCTGCTCCATTCACATCAACTAACATGGCCAAGCGTCGTTCCCGTCCGCTGGGGACAAATTTCAACTAAGCTGATCGGCTTCGTCGCATAATGGCCGCGCCACTGCGGATCGAGACACCTCAGCGCCCCGCATGAGCACGCGCAACTCGATCGGAGGCGCAAGGAGAAAGTTCGGAACGGTTCCAAGAACCCCGAGCAAATTGAGCGCCGCAGCGGACGATAAGGTTCACGCATATCCCGGCGAACATCCGCACAGCAATGGTCAACATCAACGGCAGAAGGGCGTCCGAAAAGAAACGCATGCGTCACCGCCTCATCGAGAGTCACCGCAGCGGCATCCTGAATACAGGTCGGCGATCCGAAGAGCATGCATTGCGCAAGATTTTCCAGATGAACTGATGCCGAGACCGGCCCAAGCGTCCACGCTAGCCTCCAGCCGGTCATTGCATGAGACTTCGACAGGCTGTTCACAATTATCGTCCGCTCTCTCATTCCGGGAATGCTATTGAGAGGAACTCGCCGTCGAACACTGTTCTGCGGTAAACCTCATCGCTGATGATCCATAGATTGTGCCGCTCGGCAAATGTGGCAATTGTTTCCAGATCGTCCCTGCCGAACTCATATCCGCCGGGATTGTTTGGGGAATTCAGCAAGATCGCCCGCGTTCGATCTCCTACCGCTGCTCTGAGAATATCCTCGGATGCCTTCCGCCGCGCATTTTGCAGCGATAGTTTGACGGGTCGGACCACTGCTCAATCGGCGCGTATTGCCGCTTCGTATGTAGATACCAAGGCTCGAGGCAAAGCACCTCGTCGCCAGCTCCGGCAACGGAAGCTTAGTGTGATTGAGCGGCCAGGCGGCCGGTTCCCAATTCGTTCGAATGATGCGCTTGCCTCGCCAATGTCGCATGGTGAGTCAGCCGGCAAACCAAAACACTCAACCGCCGGTTAGGCCCGGCCGCCTGATGCGCCCCACAAGAGGCTGTGCCGGGCCGTTCGTCGGGGCTTCTGCACCTGAGCGTTAATGTGCCCAGGCAACACACCATTGACGCCAAGACGATGGCAAGAAGGGGAGCCGCGCAGTCCTCAAGAATAAGTCAGCAGGCACCTAGACCGATGTAGGGCATTCCAATCGCAGCTCTCGGCTCCTCGCGGCGCCGGCGCCCTGGCATCGTTTGATTGAACGAAGACGCTGAGTTGAGCTCTCGATACAAAAGCATCTCAGTCCTCGTGCCTCAATGGTTCCGGGCATGCGGCTGCAGGGGATGAAGTTATGAAGTTCAGGGATTTGATCAGACGCGCCGAGGACAATGTGGAGAGGTCGTTCGACGATCTCGAAGCTGACTTGGCTAACGCTGTCGACCAGTGCCTCGATTTGGAGGATGTCGCCGACGTGCCAAACATGGCAGGCGACAACAACGAACAGGATGACAGCGTACGGAGTGAGGGCGGTGCCGGCGACGACGATGATAGCTCGCCGATACCAGCGCATCGGCTGACCTCACACACGCAGAGCCGAATTGCTGCCGTGAGCTCGTTTAACGGCTTGTTCCACGATGCCAAGCTCCATTTCGAGGACATCAACGCAAAAATTTCCGAAATTACAGGCACATGTCAACTGACGTTCGAGTTTTTTCACATCCTTCACGCGGACATTCTCCGTGCGAACGAACTGGAGCTGGCGAATCAAAATCTGATCGCAGATCAAAGGAACTTGTCGGAAACACTCAATGACCTGAACAGACGGTACTGTGAGCGTCAAGGCACCATCGAGACATTGCAGCAGCGCCAGGCAAGCCTTGTTCAGGAGTGTGAAGTGCTCCGTGGCGCGTTGGCCGCGGCAAGGCTGGAGCTGGTCGAAGCGGCGAACACCACCACAAAGAACGAAGCGGAATTTGGCGACCTCACGAACATGCTTGCCGCCGCAAATGTCGAGGCCGACAGGCGCTCCCGAGAGAACAAACAGCTGCGTGAAAAAAATGTGAGCCTGTCTATTGACCTGGAAAAGGCCATGAAGCGGGAGGAAGAGGCACGGCATAGGCTGGATGCCTTCTCGACGATCCATGCCAACGAAGCTGCGCGAAATTCCGAAATGCTGAGTGCGCTCGGCAAGAGCGAAAAAGAGGCAATCAAATTGCACACCTCACTCGAGGTTGCGCAGGCCAAGTTATGGGAGGTGACCGAAGCAGCCAGGATTATGCAGGCGGACATGGATGGCGAGCTTAAACGCTGCCAGGCTGAGAACCGAGGATTGCGCTCAGAAGTTCAAAGCCTCCAATCGCGCTTCGAACTCGCCTCAATCGCAAACAACGAGGCCGCGGCCGAGATCGCCAGGCTCCAGCTACAATGGAGCGACGCCCTGGCGGAAAAACAGGTGACTGACGAAAGGTTGGCCGCACTCGCTGAGGAGGCCGAAACCAACAAGGTGAACCTTTCCAAGATCACCGCAGATTTTGCGCAACTGTCCATGCAGCAGGCGTCCGATCAGATTGAACTCGATGTGAGACGGCAGGAATGTGAGGACTTGCGGGTCGAAATTGCCTCGGTCAATGCTCGGGTCAGGGAATTGCTGCCCTACAAGAGGTCGCATGGAAGCGCGAACGCCTTGCCGCATACATCTGACGTGGCAAATGTAGCGGTGACTGCAGACCGAACGGTGCATGCCGCACGCCGTGTCCGCCGGAGGGCCCTCGCCGCGTCGTAGGGGCAAAGAACCTCTCCTCGTGAGGCAATTGCCCCTGTCGATGATCGTGGAACGGTATGCGCTCTTTGTTGCGCAAAAGATGACAGGACGCTAACGCTGTTGTCGGAGCAGGACTTGGTGAGGCGGCCAGGAAAATCCTGTTGGGGCCTTGTAGCCGGGACAATGTCCCAGACGAGCTCGCGCGTCGTCCGCCGGCGTCACCCCTGTCCGGCATCACGTCGCCTACCAGCCAGTATGTCAGCAAGCACGCCTGCAGTGTGCCCGCGGTCGACCGCCCACAGCCGCCATGTCATTGCCGGAAAGCCCTCGACATCTGGTCGGTAAGTGGCTTCAGCAGATAAGACCAGACGCTGTGTTCGTCCGTACTTATGTGAACCTCCGCTGGCATACCGGGTTTGAGCACTTTGGCATCGGTCAGACATGTGGACTTGTCTTCGACATTGATGCGCGCCGAGAAATAAGAAAGCTGGCGCTGTTGATCTTTTATCAGGTCCGCCGAGATGCGCTTGACAGACCCTTGGCAGGCAGGCGTGGTACCGGCGTCGAAAGCCGGAAACCGGATCGAGACCCGCTGACCTGGACGAACGTCATCTATGCGCGACGGCGCAATCAGCGCGTCGACCACAAGGTTGCCGGTGTCAGGGACGATCATCATCAGAACTTCGCCCGCGGCAATCACGCCGCCGATCGTGTGAATGGAAGATTCCTGTACCGTTCCCGATTGCGGAGCGCGGATGGTGGTTTTGGCCAGTTCGTCCTGCGCCACAACCTTGCGCTCGCTGAGTTCGGTCTGCTTGGCTTCCGTTTCACGAAGTTCGCTCGTTACGTCACTACGCCTTTGTTCATCGAGCTGAAGTATCTGCAGTTCGGTCTCGCTGATCCTGGCCTGCGCCTCGGCAACCGCCGCCGCGAGGCGCCCTGATTCTCCGTGCGCCCGGGTGGCATCCAGTCTGATGTTGCTAAGTCGCTCTTTGGACACCAGCTTCTTTGTAAAAAGCGCCTGTACATCGACAAGATCGCCATCCAGCAGGACCACGGATTGTTCTTCCGCGGTCTGTTGCGCCTTGAGTCCCTCAACTTGGCGTTCGAGTTGCTTTGAGCGGCTTTGCAACTGTGCCTTCTGCCCGTTGAGGGCCGTAGCGCGGCTGTCGAACAGCGTGCGCTCGCCGTTCACCAGCGCAGCCAGCTCCGGCTCGCCCATTCGCGCTTGAAGGCTGAACGGAAGCTGCATCTCCGACAGGCCTTGCCGCTCTGCCTCCAGCCGCACAAGCCGAACCGTTGCCCGATCAAGATCCTTGCTAATTATCTGCAGATTGGCCCGTGTCAGTGTGTCGTCCAACCGTGCCATCACATCGCCGGCCCGTACATGATCCCCATCTTGCGCGAAGATGCCCCCTATCGTGCCGCCCGTCAGATGCTGGACCTTCTTTATGTTGCTCTCGACCACCACGGTCGCAGGCGCAATTACCGCGCCAGCAATCTTGGTCAGACCGAGCCAGAGCCCGCCGCCGGCAATTAACGTAACCGTGACCGCCGCCCCCAGGATCAGGTTGGCCCTGATTCCATCGCGCGTGCCCGAAATCATCGCGTTGCGCCGGCTCCCATTGCCGATCGGGGCCGATGGAGCCATCGTCGCCTCAGACAAAAAAATATTCCTCATGCGTGACCGCTCACCCCTTTGTGCATCGCGACGGCCGCTGCCGGGCGTTCAACCGGCGCAGCAAAGGGGCGGATGACGTTGGCCAGGACCTCCTCGCGTGAGCCGAAGGCGTGAAGCATCCCATTGGACATTACGAGTACCCTGTCGATGTTGGTAAGGGCAGAAGGACGGTGCGCAACTACGATGACGATGCCTCCACGTCTGCGCACTGCCAGGATCGCGCCGGCCAAGGCGGTATCGCCATCGACGTCCAGATTTGAATTCGGCTCGTCCAGAACGACAAGAAACGGATCGCCGTAAAGTGCCCTTGCAAGCCCTACGAGTTGCCGCTGTCCAGCCGACAAGGCTGTTCCTCCCTCGCCCATGCGTGTTTGAAAACCGTTCGGCAATCGCATTATCATTTTGTCGACGCCCGCTGCCTTGGCAGCTGCCAGCACGCCCTTGGCGTCGCCCTTCCCGCCAAATCGCGAAATGTTATCGGCAACCGTTCCATCAAACAGTTCGACGTCCTGGGGCAGGTAGCCAATATGTGCTCCAAGGTGTTCTTGGTCCCATTGGTCAAGCGAGGCGTCGTCCAGCCTCACCGTGCCGCGAAGTGGCTGCCAGACGCCCACCAGCGCGCGCACAAGCGTGCTTTTGCCAGAGCCGCTCGGGCCGACAACGGCCATTCCCGTCCCTGCAGCCAGGCGGAAGTTGACATTGGCTACCGTCGGTTTTTGCTGGCCCGGTGGCGCTATGGTCAGGTCCTCGACCGCAAGCTCCGCTTGGGGGCGCGGAAGTTCCATATGTTCGTCCCGGTCAGGAAAAGCGGCCAGCGCCGTTGCCAGTTGCGAATAGCTTTGCCGGAACGCGGCGAAGCCTCGCCAGTTCGCGATAGCGGCGTCAACAGGAGCCAATGAGCGACCCAGCAAGATGGAGGATGCGATGATCACACCTGGCGAGGCTTCGCCTCCTATCACCAGGTAGGCACCCAGTCCAAGAACGCAGGACTGCAAGGCCAAACGCAGTGCCCTAGAGAGTGCCCCGGTGGCGCCGACGACGTCGGAAAGCCTCTCTTGGTGCCGCAGATATGCGTTATTGATCTCGCCCCAGCGGTGGGCAAGCCGTGCGGAAAGGCCCATCGCGCGTACGACTTCCGCGTTGCGGCGTCCGGATTCGGCGAGATTGCGTTGCGACACCAGCGTCTCGGACGCGCGTGTCACCGATGTGCGGCCAAGAACTTCCGCCATGACCGTGAGCAGCACGACAATGATCGCACCGCTTGTGGACAACAGACCGAGCGCAGGATGCAGGAAATAGATGATCAGCAGGTAAAATGGAATCCACGGAGCGTCGAATATAACAGTCGGCCCCATTCCGGAAAGGAAGCCGCGTAACTGATCGAGATCACGGAGGGGCTGTATCCGGTTCGCATCCTGCCCGCCAATGAGCGGCAAGGACAGCGAGAGGCCGAACACCCTCTGCTTCAAATTCCTATGGACACGATTGCCCACTCGAACCAGCAGGCGCAGCCGCACGAAATCCAGCAGCCCGTAGACAGCGTAAAGACCCAGCATTCCGATGGTGAACCCGACAAGCGTCGGAACGCTCTGCGAAGGTAAAACGCGATCGTAAATTTGCAGCATATAGACCGAGCCGGTCAGGGCGAGAAGGTTTATGACTGCCGAGAAGATGCCGACGCCTACCAGGCCAGGCACGGTCCCAAGCATTGCGCCTCGCAGATCCGACGAACTCCTTCCACCAGGGTTCATAGGCTTCGACCTCCCGTGAGAGATCGTTGCGCAAGCTCACTGGCCCCACTGGGCACCGACAATCTCTTGCTGTTCAGGAGCGTATCCCCTTAGCCTTCTAATATTACGCCCCACTAACATGCTTGGACTTTAGTCAAAATGTAGCAAAATCGTGGCGCTGCCCTCAGAAACCCGGAACCCACATGTCAAATCGGGGGAAAACTGCCGTTCCATGGTATTTGGGCGGGGCTTCATGCCGGGCGGAGCGGCCCAAGAAAACCACCCCCTGCCCTTTTTCGGGACATTTTCGCGCTTTAGCGCTTCCTCGCAACAACCAGGAAGTGTTGCGCCAGCTGGCCAGGAACGCAAAGCCTTCTGCAGGCCTTCTCGACAGGCTGCATCATCATTTCACAGAACCCTGGCAACAGGTTTCCCGGCCGAGGCAGGTAACCGTACGGTATCGTCTGCTCGACGGTGAATCCCGAGGCAGTCAGGAGGGCCTTGAACCTCGCCGCGCTCAGCGTGTGGCGAATTGTGCGTCCAGACACTCGATTGAGCAGCCGGCACGCCAGGCCGACGGGCGACGTCGCATTCATGTGAACGTTGCACACAAGCCGCCCGCCATCTTTCAGGTGCTCATTGATCGCTTTCAGTGCATGCCATTTCAGTTCATCCTCTGCGTTCAGGAAAAAACGAAATGCGGTTACCACATCGAACGTCATACCCAAATTCTCCCTTGTCACGTCGACGTGACGCAAACTCACATTGGGCGGTACTTGAGCGCTGTCGAGCATAGTTCTGGAAACGTCGGCGCCAACCACCTCGCTGAAGAGGCCGGCGGCTACCTCGGCGATGCGACCTGTTCCGCATGCGAAATCGAGGCAGTTTCGGCTCGCTCCGCTCAAGGGGCGAAGAACGTTGAGGATCAGGGGCTTTTCGATGTTCTCCCAAAGCGCGCCATAATAGCCGGAACTGTGCGTTTTGTTGTAATGTAGGCCGTAGCCGGGCGCGCAATGGCTGGTCCTATAGCCGTCCGACACCCAGCCGCCCTGCGCATTGCTCTCCTTGCTGGACGTAAATTCCTGCCAATTTCCGGACTCACCGGCGCGCGACCTGGACCGCACAATTCGCGCTGACGGCATATGGGAAGCATAACTTGCAGACTGCGTCATCTGATCCGCGTTCGTTGAGGGTGTCAGGGTCGCTCCCTGGTTGAAAATGCGCCTCACCTTGGATCTCCGTTCAGTTGGGTTCGCCCCCCCGATAGAACAGTAAGCTCCGCACGGACTGCGCTGACGCCCTATTGGACTGCCACACTTTGCAGTTCACTGCTGAATCTGGCTTCGAGAGTATCCCCCGGCAGCACAATCGCATCTTCGTCAACCAACAGCTTGCGCCATTCATTGCCGATCTTGCGCACGATGGTCACCTGGGCCCGTACCGTTTCGCCGGCAATCGGCAATGGCTGTGTGGATGCTCCGGTCGGCTGCAGCTTCTCGCTGGCGGCATGGAGCCTGGCGGTGACATCCGCTAGCCGAGCGTTGGTGTCCTTCAGATCCGTCAGCAAGCCAATCCTTCTTTGATTGTCGTTGCGTTCGTGCTGTCTGACAAAGTCCTCCTGCTGGCGTCGCGCCCTCATCAGCTCGACCGAGGTTTGAAGCGCGCCGCTTGAAGACAGAAGCAACGCGCGCCTGACATCCGCGAGCCGGGTGTTGGTCAGATTGCCTGCATCGAATGCCTTCGTCACTCGCGCCAAATCTTGCTCATCCGCCTTCACGCTCTCGCCCTCGACTCGTTCGCGTTTCTGCAAAACGCCAATTTGCTCGGCAGCGTCCGTCCGGCCCTTCTCCAGAAAATCCTGCTCTTGCCGGAAATCACTCAGCGCAACCTTTAGCGCCTCTGCTTCAGCCTGAGCCATCGCGGCTACAACGCTCGGCGAAAGAGGTGATCCCTGTGGTGTCTTCTTGTCGAAATCCGCCTGGCCCTGAAGCTCGGCGCGAATGCGGGCAGCGTGAAGGTATTCTTTCGTGTAATCTCCCCAGAGCATTTCGTAATCGCGCTTGAGATCGACCGGATCAGGCCCGGCCTGGCCCGCCCGTGATCGCAAAAAACTGAAGCCGCCGGAAACGGCCAGCGCCTGCCGTACAGTCATGAGCGGACGGTAGGCCTGTTGTCCTGGGGTGAGCACATCGCCCGTTACATAGATCGGGCGATAGTCCGCTATGATTGCTGTGACATCGTCGGGCTCGACAGTAACTGTCTGCTCCCGCCCGTCAGTCAGACGCACGTGAAAAATCTTGCTTGGCAAGAGCTCTTGCATTCGCCTTTGCAATTGAGACGCCGTCAGGCCTGCGACCATGATCATCCCCGCCTCCGGAAGGGCGATATTGCCATCCATCTGGACTATGGCGCGCTGCGTCCGATCAGGGATAGGCGCTATTCCTATCTCGACCGTATCGCCAGGTGAGAGTTGATAGGGCTCGACCTCGCCTGCGCAAGCCATCGAGGTTAGCGACATCATCACGACTGCGCCAAGAACGTATCGTCTACTGAAGATCATTTGCGACAATCTCCTTCCGGTCGAACACCGGCTTCAAAGGCCATTCAACACGAGTAACGAAATCGTATACCGGGCCACCGGGCACGCCCCAGTTGCTGGACCAGACCACCTGGGAGCCGTCTGGAGACGGAGAGGCATGCGTCTCGCTCCAGTAGTCGAAGGGCGCGTTGTGCGTGTCTGCGACACGGCGGACCTCTCGACTGCCGTCTAGACGCAGCGCAATGACTTGCTGAGCGTAAGGCGCCCAATCCGGGTGCTGCGATAGTTCGGCTGGCGTGCCGCCATAACTCAGAAACACCCAGCCGGGCCTGCCGAGCGACCTGAGTGACGCATGCATGGCCTCGCCATATTTCATCAGCGAGGTAGCCTTGCCATCAGCCAAGCGGCGCTTGATCACCTGATATTTGTCAGGATCCGATTTGCTGATCCCGACATAGATTTCGCTTCCGTCGGAATCGACCGTCATGTCGCCATGGCCCGGTCGATGGTGCTCCATCCACTTCTGGCGCAATATGCCGTCGATGGAGAAGACGAAACTCGCTTCGATTCCGTCCGGTAATTGCTGGGAACACACTATGTTGATTCCGAGTGGTGAGATCGAGCAGGAGCCGGTTGTTCCCGGGAATTCGGCAAGATCGATATCGGGGAATTTCTGCCGTAGCTTTAGATCGTAGCCAAAGACCACCGCTCTGCCGTCATTGTTCGTTGCACGCACCGCAATCCGGCTGCCGTCGCGGCTCGGATTGCCTTTGTTGGGTCCAAATTTGAGGTTGGAGTACGCTCCGGAGGCGAACACGACGTCCTCATGATCGGTACGTGGGGCCCATGTCGCAATCTGCCGGCCCCCGACGCAGATCATCAACTCGGGATCGGTGGGATGCCATTCGCATTCGGTCGCGCGGTTGCGGTGGAACAAAGGCAAGTAGGTTTGTCCGTCGAGAAAGCACAGGCCACCGCAGCCATTGGCGATCAGGAGCAGGCTCTGGTCGGCATTCCAAGCCTGTGCGCTTGAGTAACGGTGGGTGCAGTACTTCTTCCCGCATACACCCGCCCGGCCGAGAACGCCCGGTCTGGTGATCCGTGCGAAAACCATGCCAGACCAAGGATCCCTTGTTTCGCGCACATAGCCCGGCAGGTTGTTCAGGACCGCAGTGGCCGCCGCCTCCGCTGCCTTGCTTTGACGGCCACCGGCAACGTAGATGTTGGGAGATATGGCACCGGCAGCCAGCAACAGCGCCAACGCATGACGGCCGCCCAGGGTCATGTCATGTAACCCACTTCGCGCCGTACCCGGCCTTCACTAAGGCGCTCGCGCCACCACGTGATTGTTCGCTCCAGCCCATCGCGCAGGCTGGTCTGTGTCCGCCATCCAGTCTCGCGTTCAAAGCGCGAGGAGTCGGCGAGCAAGGCGCGAACTTCGGAATTTTGCGGCCTCAGGCGCCTTTCATCACGACGGACCGGCTTTTTGCAATCGGTCAACTCAAGAACAATGGCCAATACGTCCGAGACGGTCGCAGCGCGTTGGCTGCCAGCGTTGTAGGCGTGGCCGAACTCGAGCTGGGCGAGACCTGCGGTCAGGAACGCTGTCGCGGTATCTTCGACATAGGTCAGGTCGCGGATCGGGCTGGTATCCCCGATCATGATTGCAGGACATTTCGGGTCGAGGACCTGCCGGATAATGGTCGGCACGATGGCGCGTTCACTCTGGCGCGGGCCATACGTGTTGAAGGGTCG
Organism: Mesorhizobium sp. M0052; assembly: GCF_040323255.1. Lineage (NCBI taxonomy): Bacteria > Pseudomonadati > Pseudomonadota > Alphaproteobacteria > Hyphomicrobiales > Phyllobacteriaceae > Mesorhizobium > Mesorhizobium sp. M0052. The sequence continues at coordinate 22,881 of NZ_JAMYUS010000033.1, forward strand.
CATGATGACCACAGGGACATCGAACGACCTGGCGTAGGACTCCGCCATCATGTCAGCGCCGATTTTGGACGCCGAATACGGTGACTGTCCCTGCAGGGGGTGTGTTTCGCCGATCGGCATGGTTTGGGCAGTTCCATAGACCTCGCTCGTCGAGGTATGGATCACCCGCTCCGTCTCCCACAGGCGCGCCGCTTCGAGGACATTCACCGTGCCTAAGATGTTGGTTTCCACATAGGACTGGGCAGCGGCGTAGGAGTATGGAATCGCAATAAGCGCCGCCAGATGAAAAACCGCGGCTTGGCCGCGCATGATCCGGTTAAGGAACGCACTGTCGCGGACGTCACCACGGACGAGCCTCAACTGGCTGCGGATGGTGTCCGGCAGATCGTCTAGCCATCCATGGCTGTCGAAGGAATTGTAAAGGGCAAGGGCTGTGACATCTGCCCCGTTGCGAACAAGCGCCTCCGTGACATGCGAACCGATGAATCCGTCCGCGCCGGTCACCAGGACTTTCTTTCCATTGTAGCTCATCACTGCGCATTCCTTTGGCTGTTTGGAACGCTTCCCTTGGATATTCAAACGTCGATCGGCGGTACCGGAACCCAACCGACCACTGCCAGCACTCCCCGCACCATCCACGCGAGGTCGGAGACGATGGTGCGTCGCGGATAATATGAGAGGTCCAGTGTTGCCTTGGCGGGGAACATGACCTCCCGGTAGAACACGATCGGATCTACGGATTGGGGGAAGTAATGCGCTTCGTGCCGAAAAACGACCTGGGCTGGTCCCAGCAGGCCTGGCTTGTATTGCAGCACGGCCCTAAGCTCGCCCCGGAAACAATCGGCGAAAGCCAGGCTCTCGGGCCGTGGGCCGACGATCGCCATTTCGCCTTTGAGGACATTCCACAGCTGCGGTAGTTCGTCCAGCTTCGTCGCTGCGAGAAAGCGGCCAACGGTGGTCATGCGTGTATCGCCCACGACCGTCAGCGCAAGGCCTTGAGAGCCGCAGTTCACACCGAATTTGCGAAATTTGTACATGCGGAAGGTTCGGCCGCCGGCCCCGATGCGGGTCTGAGCGAACAAGATCGAGCCACCGCCCTCGAGCAGAAGCGCTCCGGCGATCAGCAGCATCAATGGCGCCAATGCGACGGTAGCGATGCCCGCCACCGCAAGATCGATTGCGCGTCTCGCAAAGCCGTGATCAGGATTGGGAACGAACATCCGGTGAAAGGCAGGGTCTAACGCATTCATGCAGCAGTTCCTCTTTGGGCGCCTGCTTTGAGCGCGCCTGTTTTGAGCGCGGCTGCGAGGGCAGCCACGACTGATTCGGCGGCGGCGGAAGTGATCTGGGGGTGCAGCGGAATTGTGAGCTCTCGCTCAGCGAAATCCTCTGTTCGGGGCAAACTCACGCCGGGAAAGCGCTCGCGGTAGAACGTCATTTGGTGCACCGGCGGGTAGTGGATGGTGGTCTGTATGCCCTGTGTCCGCAGCTCGTCGATGACATCCTGCCGGCTCGCGTAGCGCGGCAGGACGATCGGCATGATGTGGTAAGCCGACGTCCGGGGTTCGCTAAATGGAATGACAATGGCTGGGCAACGGTCCGCGATCAGGCGTCGGTACAAGACAGCTATGATACGCCTGATTTCGTTCCACTCTTGCAGGTTCTGCAACTGAACCAGCCCTATTGCCGCTCGCATCTCGTCCATTCGGTAGTTGAACCCGAGCATCGTGACATCATATTGCGGCGTACGACTGTTCAGCCGCTGATGCGTCCCCGTGGTCATTCCGTGCCCGCGGGCCAGGCGAACCCTGTCGAGCAGATCGGGGTCACGTGCAATCACGGCGCCCCCTTCGGCCGTTGTCATGTTCTTGTTGCCATAGAAGCTGAACGCGGCCGCGGCGCCGAAGGTCCCGACTTCCCTAAGCCCGGGCGCGTGCGCAGCGTCCTCGATGATATGCAGCCCGCGAAGCCGGGCGAACCGCTGCCATTGTTCCCGATCGGCGAGATACCCGGCGAAGTGAACGAGAATGACCGCTTTCGTGCGCGTCGTGCACCGCGCTTCGGCTTCCGCAACCGAGATCAACGGCACGTCGACGGACTCGATGTCGACGAAGACCGGCGTCGCCCCTACATACAGCACCGCATTCGCCGTCGCCACGAACGTCAGCGAAGGAACCAGTACTTCGTCGCCAGGGCCGATGCCCAAAGCATGGAGGAGAAGATGGAGCGCTGCGGTGCAGGAACCAACCGCGACGCAATCTCGCGCGCCATGCATGCTGGCAAAGGCCTGTTCGAACTCTCGTACCCTGTCCCCCATCGTAAGCCAGCCGCTATCAATCACCTGCGACAGGGCTGCCTTCTCTGGCACGCCTAGGATCGGGGCGCTCACCAAGAGCATCTTGACCTCCTGAAAGCCTTGTTAGTGGCTAGACCTCTGCATCAGACTTTCATGCGGCTGCAGCGGCAGCCGCGACCTCGATTGAGGACGACTGATCTTCCCAGGCAATTGCCTGTGCATTCTGGAAGTCATCGACACGACCGATGTCGAGCCAAAGACCGTCATGCTTGTAAACATGCACGGTCGTGCCGCCCTGCATCATCTGCAGCATCAGGTCATCGAACCCAAATGGGATCCCGGACGGAATGAACCGCAGGACATCTGGGTTCATGCAGTAAATACCCATGCTGACGAGATGGGAAAGCGTCGGCTTTTCCCGGAAGAGCTGGACGGTATTGTCGATCTCGTCGATGACCCCGAAGTCCATCTTGATATGACGGCACGCCGTGGCGATCGTAACGGGATCCCTATGCAAGCGGTGCGCGGCTACAAACCGGCTCAGGCTTAGATCTGTGAGGACATCGCCGTTCAGAACGACAAATGTTTCGTTCAGTTCATCCCTAATCAGAGAGAGAGGTCCGACGGTGCCGAGTGGCTCCATTTCCTGGGTATATTTGATCTTCAAGTTCCATTGCGATCCGTCGCCGCAGACGCTCCGGATCAAATGTCCTAGATACCCTGTCGTAATATATACCTCTTCAATGCCGTTGCGCCGCAGCCACTTCAAAAGCAACTCAAGAACAGGCCTGGCCCCTATCGGCATTAATGGTTTCGGCAGGACCGATGTAAACGGTCGAAGGCGCGTACCCATCCCACCACATTGAATCACCGCTTTCATTCGATCCTCCTGATCTGCAGTTGGCTTTGTTCGGGATCGGTGTTCCATTGTCCGGCCAGGGCACACCCTCAAATCCGGCCAAACCTCGGCGGCAATCCGAACATCATATGCGAAAAGGTATGTGACAGCCGGGGCGGCTGTCGTCGTGCATTCGAATGGTAGGGATTCAAAACGTTCAAGGTATTAGATGGCCACGAGATCAACAGCCGATAGAAGCGCGATTGGGCACTGATCATGACGCCGATAAAACGAAAGCAGTTGCTTTCAAGAAAGCTGCGATCCGCCAGGGCCGGACCGGCCTACAGGTCCGGCGACAGCGGGTGGCGACATAACAGATGTCACATGATTACGATGGTCCTGAACAGCTGGCTTTGGACCCAGAAATGGGAAACCGGCATCGTTTTGCGGACGGGCACCGCACGCCAGGGTTAAAAATCTATGGATGAGCTTCGCAATTTAGTATTATATTAGACGTTCTGGATGTGCGTGGATGGGACGCTGCGGACATCACTGTGATGCGTTGACCAGTGGATGGCCGCCATTTTAGGACCACCACGGATTGTCGATCATAGGCGAATGGGAGGTTCCAGCGGGTTTTCTCGTCGGGAACCGAGTAACGCGTTGGGGTAGTTGCATGGCTCGGATCGTCATTGCCGACGATCACGGCTTATATCGGCGTGGTCTCCGGCTGGCTCTCATGGCTGGAATTCCAAGCGCCGAAATATTCGAAGCTTCGTGTTTCGATGCCGCGGTCAATCTTCTAGAGGAGCAGGCTTCCATCGATCTTGCGATCCTCGATCTGAACATGCCTGGGCTGTTCCATCAGGAAGTGCTCAGCGACTTTATGGCTGCCTATCCTGACACTCGCTTTGCGATCGTTTCCGGGGATGATTCCCGCTCGGAGATACTGACCGCGCTTTCGATCGGACTTCACGGGTATATCGTCAAATCGCAGAGCGACGAAGAAGTCGTGCTGGCTGTAAACGAAATCCTCGCTGGCCGGATCTATGTGCCATCTCTGCTATCTCGAACGTCTGCCGACCAGAGATCGCATGCCCCCCCACCTCCGGTTCAAAATCCCAGCCGCCGGCACGAGGGCTCGGGCGACGTCGCTAGGCTGACGTCTAGACAGAAGGACGTCCTCAAGCTGATGGCAGAGGGGTACTCGAATAAGGAGATTGCCCGTAATCTGGACATTGCCGAGGCGACAACGAAAATCCATGCCGCAGCCGTGCTGCGTGAGCTTGGGGTTAGAAACCGTACCGAAGCAGCTGTGTTGCTCCAAAGCTGGCTGACGAGACAGGCGAGTTGACGTATGCCCCTCGAACCGGCCCGAGTTTGCTTGCAGGAAATCGCAGCAAAGGGCCCACACCATCGGTTAATTGGCCAATTCGGCTTCGACTTGGAGGGGCTCTATTGCAATCCAAATTCCTCAATTTCTTTGCGCGATACACGCAGCGAATATCGAAGGCCATCTTCGGTTATTTCCATATTCGGGGAATGCCCGACAAGCGGCGTGCTGTCCACACCGATTATCAGTGACCCGAACCCGCGGCGTACGACTTTTGAACTCTTCCGTCGGCCCGATTCCACCCAATCGAACACGAGGTCGTCACCTTCGTCCTCGGATGCAAATCGCCACTTAACTTCGACCTTGCCATTCGGGTCACCCAGCGCACCATGTTTCACCGAGTTTGTCGTCAACTCGTGAAGGATCATCGCCAAGCCCTCGGCGGCGCCGCTTGGCACAGTGAGGGAAGGTCCACTGATCGTAATGTCGCGTGTCTCCTTGAAGGGCTGCAATTCCCGGTCCACGAGTTCATGGAGCATCCCTGACAGGTTGGCATGACGAGAAAGGATGCGATGGGTCGCCTCCAGTGTTCGAATCCAATCGATCAACATCTCCTTGTATTTGGCAACATCATTGTCGGGAATATCGATCATGTTGACCAGAGCTCTAATCACTGGAAACACATTGCTGAACCGATGGCGCTCTTCGCGCATTATGCGCTCGCGTCTCTTTACGGCGGCGCGAAGCAAAGTTGTTTGTCGACGTTCGGTCAGATCCGCCGCCACCCCGATGCGCATTTTGCGGTCGCCGTGCTCTTCCTGCCGTCCACGCAATGCAATCCAGCGTGTGTGACCATCCACTTGCCGGACGCGAATCTCGACGTCAAAGTTCAATGCCGATGAAGGCTTTGCCGAGGCGGACAACTTCGGCCAGTCGACGGGATGGATTACGGCCGAGAGTTCTTCCAAGCGGCGGACTGGGGCCGGAGGCAGACCAAGGATGTCCCAGAACTTGCCGGAGCCGGCGACTGTCCCATCCTCAATGTCTATTTGCCATGTGCCCAGGCGCCCGGCAGATACGGCGAGATCGAGCCATTCCTTCTGAGCCCGAAGGGCCTCGCGTGCCGCTTGTCGCTCGGAAATATCGTCAATCACCGCGAATACGCTCTCATTTGGCGCCTCTTCCGGCCGCGACGAAGACAGGGCCAGGTGAGCCCAGAATGCCGTGCCATCCTTGCGCAAAACGCGGATATCCGTAGCAGACGCGGTCCCATTGCCCAAATCTTCCAAAAGTTTCCGCACAGTACCTCGATCGTCGGGGACAATGAGTTCCTCCAGCTTGAGTTGGGCAAGTTCCTTGTGCGCGTAGCCGGTCATCTCCAAAAGCCGTCTATTCGACTGCAGCAGTTCGCCATGGCGATTGGTATTAGCAAAGCCCAAGGCGGCAGCGTCGATGGCACCGAGCCTCGCTTCTGCCACCCTGAGCGCACCATGCAGATCTTGTCGCAGGCGGTGGAACACAGCTGCGATCAGGCTACCCGAACCCAGAAGGAAGACGGCCCCGGTCCAGTCTCCACCAGTGAGGTGACCGTCCAACAGGTGTCGCATCCACAAGCCGGCGACCGCCATCAGAAGCGTTGCTGCGATGGCAACAAAACGGCCCTCAAGATACACGATGACAACGGTTATGGGGATAAACGCAACAAGCGGCAACGGCTGGCCGCCATATACCGTACTTATCGCCTCGAATGCTATCGATGCTGCAAACACCAAAAGCGAAGCTAGATGAGCCCACGTAGTGCTCGACACATTCGATTTGAGCCAGCGCAGGTCCGAACCCATGCGCAAAGACTACAACTTTCGGTCTAGTCCGTCGAGACTAGGCCGAAGGGGTGGCACCTAATCCCAATGCCCGATTGCCATGACTTTGCCGGCGAATAAAATCATGGTGTCAGGAGCGCTCTTCAGAAAGATATATCCAAGAGACGCTGCGGAAAAACCATTCGCAGATTTCTCGCAGTATGTGGAAATTCAAGTTGAAGCAGCAACTTCATCAGATTTGATTTGCGTCAGTAGCAATGGGTTGGGTGGAAGCGATGACACTGATTGAAACGCGAAACGATGCGCTTGCAGGCAGGCAATACATTGTATTGAACGATACCCGCCACGAAAGGCCGATAAGCCTTGTGGACCGGCCGGACGCAAGGGTCGGCGGATCTCGACGACGCAGCCTGGAATCCATCACCGGCATGCTTGATCGTATGGGTTGCGGCTATCTCGTCCTGGACCGAGACAAGAAAGTAATAGAATGGAACGCTGCCGCTCGGGACACCCTCGCACGCCAGGGCGAAGCAACTGATACAGCCGTCGAGCTTGCTGCCGGGTTGAGGCGGCTGGTCGCGAATGTTCCGGTCCACCTCCAGCCGGGCTCACTCTCATGGGTAGTGATCCACAGCAGAGGCGACAGGCCGGTGACCATGAACGAGACGGGCGTCGTTACACCGGACGGGACAACCGTCGTCGCATTGCTGGACCGGGATAACAAATCGGCGGCCAACCCTCGCACGTTGCAAAGGATGTTCGGTTTGACCAGTGCGGAAACGCAGTTGGCGCTACGCCTGGCCCATGGCGACGCGCCCTTGGAGATCGCCCGTAGCTGGCATCTCAGTCGCACGACTATTCGCTCTCAGCTCGCCTCGCTGTTCGCCAAGACCGACACGAGGCGTCAGGCGGAACTAGTGGCTCTTTTGGGGCGCATTTCGGTTTTGCCATGAGAAATCGACTGCTGTCTGCATCCGCTTTGATTCAGACAGCGGCGGCCCGCATTGAGCGCGCTGTCGCGTAGATCACAAGGCCGGCGCGCCATTTCCGATCGTTCAAGCGCTGCCGAGATAGCGCGGAACGCGGAACCTGGAAACGGGAGTGACTTGCCATGGCCGAAGCAGATTCGAAGGTCAACAAGCTGGCGGATATCGTTCACGGGCTGCAGGATGGTGCTGCGTCGACCCTTACGCACACGGGGCCGATCATCGTCACGGGCGCCGCTGGGTTCATCGGATTTCATGTTGCGTTACGCCTTTTGCGGCTCGGCGCCGAGGTCATCGGCGTCGACAACTTCACGCCTTACTACGACCTGAAGCTGAAGGAGGCGCGATTTACACGGCTCTGCGCCGAGCCGAGGTTCACGCCGATGCGCTTCGACCTGGCGGACCGGTCGCTGGTGAAAGCGCTGTTCTGCGAATTCCAGCCATCGCACTTCGTGCATCTGGCCGCCCAGGCCGGGGTACGTCATTCGCTCGTGGACCCGCATGCCTATGTGGAGTCAAACATAGTCGCGTTTCTCAACGTTCTGGAGGGCTGCCGACACGCCGGCGTCAGCCATCTCGTTTATGCCTCGTCGAGCTCCGTATATGGTGCCAATCGACGCATACCCTTTTCCGAGCATCATGGTGCCAATCATCCGGTGAGCTTCTACGCCGCCACCAAGGCCGCCAACGAGTGCATGGCGCATTCCTACAGCCATCTGTTCGGCTTGCCCGCAACCGGACTGCGCTTCTTCACCGTCTATGGTCCCTGGGGCAGGCCCGACATGGCTGTCTATACTTTCACCCATGCCATCGCCGAGGGCCGAACGATCGAAATCGCCAATGCCGGGCGCGTATGGCGGGATTTCACCTATATCGACGACATCGTAGAGGGGGTTGTTCGCGTGCTCGCCAAACCACCGTGTCAGGATCCCGATTGGGACGGTCGCGCTGCCGATCCTGCCACCAGCTCGGCGCCGTATCGGCTCTACAATATCGGCAATGATCGGCCTGAAGAAATCAACCATCTGATCGCGCTCATCGAGACGGCCCTTGGCCGCCGCGCCCTTCGCGTCAACGTACCTTTACCACCAGGTGACGTCCTGGAAACCCGCGCCGATGTCAGGGACCTCCGCCGCGCCGTTGGCTTCGCACCGGCGACAACACTGGAGGACGGCGTGCAACGTTTCGTGGAATGGTATCGGGAATTCCATGCATGCCCCGTCGGACAGGTGCGACCAGCCGGCCTTACGGCAACGGCATAGTGAGCACAACAGCGGCATTTCCTTGGTGTGGCAGGGTCGCGGCTCGCCTTCAATCTGTCTTGGGATACGCCGGCAATGGAAGGGACCCAAGCTGCCGCCCTGTGCTGTGCCCGACCCCCAAAAGGCGCCGCGCATAGCGGGTGAGCGGCTTCTCGAACAGACGGTGGGTGATAAATGCCACGCCCAGGGTTATCGCCAAGGCCGAACCGATGAAAGCCCACGGGCCGAGCACAAAGATCAAGCCTGTACGCCAGAAAATTATGCGCATGGCGCGGATCACGAATGGATGCATGAGGTAAAGAGCGTATGACGCATCGCCAACGCCAGCGGCCCACCTCGCCGCCAGGCTGTCATGCCTCAGTTTACCCGGCTCTGCCAGGGCAGCACTCCAAACAATTAGAGACGCCGGAATGCCATACACGACAGGGCGACCAAGGCCGGCCGAGATATCGGGAAACGCCGCCGCAAGCATCAGGGCACCCAGTCCCGTTGCGGCGACACAGGCCCTGATTGGGCCGGAAGGCCGCAGGCCCGAGGCGCACATGACCCCGATCATCGCGCCGAAAGCGAATTCGAGGATGATCGGATTGGTCCAGAAACCCCAAGGCTCTGGCAAAGGAGCCGCAAGAGCGCCCAAGAGCACCATCCCAACCAGGATCGTGAGCAGGACCGTAACTGCCCACCGCATGGGCAGCACGATCGTCGCCGTGAACAGCACGTAAAACAGCATCTCATAATTGAGCGTCCAACCCAACTCGTAGACCGGCTGAACGACGCCGTCAGGGCGACTGGCCGGAACGAATAAGTAGGATTCGACTACAAACCTGAAATCGACGTAGCTCTGGTTGAGAAGATTTGGGGCGGCCACCGCCACCGCAATGTAGAGCGAGGTGAGCGCCCAATATAGCGGGACAATTCGCGCGATCCGGCGGGAAATGAAGAGACGCGCGCCCCCGGGCTTTGCGAACAGCTGTCGCGACGTATGCACCATGATAAGGCCGGAAATCACGAAGAAAATATCGACTCCAGCGCTCCATGGTATCGGATTCCAGCTCTGAAAGGTGCGGCCGGCCTGTAATTCCAGGGTGGCCGCATCATGCTGGGCGTGTCGCAGCGCGACCGAACTAGCCGCGAGGGCGCGCAGGACCTGGACCTGGGTGAGGGTTTCGCGTTGGCTGCGCTCGACAGGCGTCGATCTCTCCGAGCGACGGCGCACTGCAGGCGCCGAGGCGCTCGCCATTCGGGCTTGTTCCATGGATGCTCCGCAGATTGTGAGCACACCCTGGGGCGCCTCCGAAACTGATGCATCCTTCAAATGACGGACACAGCCCGCGAAGTATCGGCTGCCCGCGCGGGTGTCCGGAACAGAGATACGCCGAAGCGTCTGTGCAGCCCTATGGCCTTTGTGCGATCCGGGCTTCGTGACTTCCTGCCCGAACGACGGCAATCACCGTAGCGAAAACAGTGCTCTCATTTGCTCGCCCTCAAGAACCAATGCCATTGACGGGCATCGACCGCGCTCGGCCTGATCGACAGCAAGGCAAAAACCAAGCCTGGCATGATTTTCAGTCGCTTGCGGATATAGACGGCCATGGCAATGCTCCAGATGCTCAGTGCAAGTGCCACACCCACCGCAGCGCCAAGCAGGCCGTACACCGCAACTCCGGCTGCACAGGCAATTATATTGGCCACAGCACCCGCTACCATCGTCGTTGCCGCAGCCCATTCATTTCCAGTCATGGTCAGGAGATTCTGTTGGGGCCCGCACAGCGCGACAAAGACATATCCCAAAATCAGAACCCGTGCGATCGGCGCTCCCGCGCTATAACCCTCACCGAAATAGCTCAAGAACGGCTCGACTATCACCATCATTGGGACGGCCACCAGGATGGCACCGCCAGCAGAAAGCAGGGTTGCGCGCGCGAACAGCTGTTGTAGGCCTCTGCGATCGCCTCTGACGTAGAGATCGGCTGCTGTTGGCGAAAACATGGTTGCCACGGCGATACGGGACAGGCCCACGAGCATCGCGACATTCAAGGCCAGCGCGAAAATACCCGCTTCAGCAATATGGCTTGTCCAGCCCAAAACCAGGACTCCTGCCCGACTGACGAAAACATCGAGCCCAGTGATGAGCATGAGCGGGGGGACGGCAAGCCACCATTCCCTCGAGGCATAACTTGGCTTGGCGTGTCCCAGGCCGGGTGGTTCAAACCTCCTCGCGATGATGAACACCAGCGCCGCTGTGAAAGCGGAACTCACAAGCACCGCCATCGTCACCGAGGGCGCATCCACTGTTCGAAATCCCGACAATGCCAGGAGCGCTACCAACACGAGCAGGAGTCCGTCTCGCATGATGCGCTCCGGCAACAACGCCGAGACAACGCCGCCGAAAGCACGCACAAGCGTGGCTCCGAGAGCATAGGCCGTAACCAAGGGCACAGCCATCATGCCGAGCACGATGCTTGTCTCAAGCCCTCTTTCCGTTGGATCTGAAAGGAACAGGACGGACGCAGCGCCGATCATCCCGAACAAGGTTGCCGCTATCAGCGATCTCTGCAGCGCAAATCTTATCACCCCGCGGGCTAGATCAAGCCTGCCACTGGCCCTATAGGCCGGGAGGAAACGCAACAATGATACATTAAAGCCAAGCGTTGCCAGATAGGCGAGCACTGACGTCCAAGCCTGAACGTAGGAATAGATACCGTAGTTGTGAGGTCCGATAAGGCGTGCAATTGCCAACTGTGCAAGACTGGTCAAACCAGCGCCACCAATATAGATCAACAAGGCGAATATGCTTGCCCAAGCCAGCCGCGAGCCCATGTCCTTGTTGCGCGGCGGTGCGGTTGCTGAACCAGTTACATCTGCGCGATGAGCCGGCAACTCAATTTGCTTTTCGCCGACCGACCTATCGAAGCGCGACAATGCAGAAAGTATTTGTCTCTCAATCCGACAAATACTTTTAAAGGTCGATGGACCATCGGTGTTTTCGACGGAGATGATTTCCCGGCCAGATGTTGTCAGGAGGTCATGCATCGCTTCAAAAACGGCGAATGAGCGCATGTTAACGCTCAAGTCGGCCTCGAAAATCCGTTCCGCCGGCGGCTCAAGCTCCATCCGCCGACGAAGGCGACTTTCCACGACCGCAGCTGGCACCAAGAGCCTGACGGTGAGATCGGCCGCCGGTGCGAGGCTGAGCGCCTTTTCCAGCGCTCTGGGGTTGGTGCTCCCATTAAACATCGCAAGCGAACCAATCGCTTGAACATATCCTTGATCGAAGATTATAATTTCGGGCGATTGCTCCGCAGACTTCCAGCAACGCGAAAGGTGCAGGATGTATCGCCAGATTCGCGCGCGCCATATTCGGTTTTTTGGCGGTATCATCCTCACTATTGCAAAGGAATTGGAAATATCATCGGCTCGCCCTGCCGAAAAAAGCAGTATTCTGGCTGTTGAAAACATCGCCGATACGATCCGTGATATGAACAGAAAGATTCCGAGATCATATTTGGCGGCCCTGGTGCTTGGCTTGTAGCTGAGAGCGACCTTGGCGTGATAGCCTTTCCCGCGCAGCTGCTGCGCAAGCGCATGTGCGAAGGTTGTTTTGCCGGATCCTGGAGGTCCGAAAAATTCAATGATCATCGTGTAGCTGGCTCGATTTAGGGGCTCGATCGCTCCCTGGAGCTTCTGTTGAAGATCGCACACGCATCTTCAAACCCTCTCCAACAGAAGATCGGCGTTGTCTCCGAGCCTGGAGCCGGCTAGCCTCTTCAGGTTCACCCGGGTGAGCACACTCCCTACTGGAACGGTGGCGGATCCGCCGGCTCCTATTGCATCCAGAGCACCACGGGCAATGCTGCGCCTCGTCCTTGCCCAGCGAACGGCAAAAAGCACCGAATCGGCCCAGCGCTTAAGCAGCCTGGTTTCAGGCCCCCCGAGGCCCAGGGGACCGTTCATGATGACCACGTCGTAGGCCGAACGCAGCTCCTCGGTGAACTGGCATTTGTCGACGGTGGACAGAAGCGTCAGGAGATCATCGGAAGGTGCTGGAGCGGCCATGAGGTCGATACCGATTTCCGGCATCCTCGTAATTGCATCCTTCAGCACGCAACGTTCATTCACATAGTCGCCGAAGGAGTTCCGGGCCTTGTCGGTGCTGAATTCACCACGAAACCCGTTCGTGAGCCGTACATCCTTGCGATCGAGATCGAGGAAAAGCACTCTTCCTCCCAGCCGCGTTGCCGCCAGCGCCAGGCTCCATGCCAACTCGGTCTTGGCATCGTCCTGGATGCTGGATGTCACGAGAATGATATGCGGCGGCTGTCCCTTTCCCTGAGTTGGCGCCGCAGTGACGAGCAGCGAAGTCACGGCGCGGCTGAACGGCAAGTTCTGCTGGCTCAGAACCAGATGCCGCAGCTTTCTGGCGTTAAGTCCCGCAACCCTGGGAAGCAGTCCTACGCACGGGACCCCAAGCTCGGCCTCGGCTTCGGCTTCACTGCGCAAGGTTTGGTTGAAACCGTTGCGGACCAGGACAATGACCGCCCCCATGAGACCAAAGACGACCATGCCGGGAGGAATCAGGAAAATTGGCGACAATGTCGTGGGGGCCGACGGCGGCCAGGCGGTCGAAAGGACCGCTACGCCTGGCGAAGGAGCGGCGATGCGACGTGTCAAGTCCTGCTGCCGGCTCAGGAGTTCGTTGTAATGCTGCGTCACGATGGCTACCCTAGGTTCAAGGGAACGCAGCCCCGAAAGTTGGCTCGCCGTGTCGGCCACGGCCGCGTCGAGCATCGCCTTGCGACTTTCAAGAGCCGTAGCCTGAGACCGGTAGACATTTGCCTCGGCAGCGATTCGGGCAACGCTTTGCTCCATTTCGCGGGCGATCGCGTTGCGCAGATCGCCGTCGGCGGCGGCACCCGACTGGCGTGCCACCAGGTCCGTCAACACGGGCGACCCGATTTCTTCAGCGATGGCCGTGACCGGGGCGCCCGCCTTGCGCAGGTCCTCAATACGGCGAAGGCGCGCTTCCGACGCGGAAAGACTGGCTTTCGATAGGAATATCTGCCGGCCGAGTTCCGCTGTCTCACTGGCTGCGTTGTTGGCCGCAGTCTGATCGACGGCGCCATGCGTGAGCCGGTATGTCTCCAGCCGATCTGTCGCTTCGACAAGATCCCTTTGTACTTGCGGAAGGCTGGCGACTATCGAATCCAGATGAACCTGATCCGATGCCCGGCTTTTTTGTACCAGATCTTGAATGTAGACCTGGGCAAACGTGTTCGCGACAAGTGCCGCACGCGCCGGACTTGGATCGGTGAAGCCGATGGTGATGACGCGCGATCGCAGCTCTTGTCCGACCCTCATTCCGTTGCGTAGCGCCTTCAGCTCGGGCGCGTCCGCTGCGTCCGGATTTTCCGCCACCTTGTTATCCTGTCTCCAGGCCCTGTTCAGGAGATCGATGAGGAACGAGCCAGCCGCGGGCGGGACGGCATTGACGACGGTCTTTCCGTTACCGTCGACTGGTTGGGCTTTGCGCAGTGCTGCCAGGACCCGACGCAGGTGGCCTTGCGAGGAGAGCATCGTCAGATGATCATCGATGTTCGATTCCAGCGAGTCCTGGGCGGATGCCACGCCGCCCGAAGCACTGCTGCTCGGGGCATCGATAATGACCTGGGTCGTTGCCTCGAACAGCACCGGGCGGGTGAAGCCCGCCAGTCCGGCCAGGATGCCGCCCAGAAGGGCCACGGCAAGCAAGAACCATTTTCGCGTCGTCAGGATGATGACGAGCTGGTGGAAGGGTGACGATTGCGTTGGCTCGCGTGGCGGCCGCATCAAGCGCAGATTGGTTTCAAGTGTCCCAACTTCCATCTGCTTGGCGCGCGGACGCCGGGCGCGGTTGGCTATGGAACCTTCCATCTCAATCCCCTGTCAGTTCGATATGGTAAGAAGGGTGCGTGGCGACCGTCGATGGCCGCATGGCTTCGTTGCGCCACGCCTGAAACATGAGCACCGGCCACAGGTCGCGGAAATTATCTTGGCTTCCATGCAGATGATTGCGCCAGCATGCGTCAACCTTCTCACGGTCGATGACCCCGTCCCCGGAGCGGCCGATCGTGGCAATGATATCGGTTGCCCAGCCGCGCAAGGGCCCTTTCAACCAAGTCCCGACCGGAACGTCGAAACCTTGCTTGGGCCGGTCGACCAGTCGGCGTGGTACATAACGATCAAGCAGTCGTCGAAGCAACCATTTGCCCTTCCCGTTTCGGACTTTGGCACGGGCTGGCAACCGCCAGGCAAATTCAACGACGCGATGGTCCAGGATCGGGCATCGCCCCTCAAGGCTGTTGGCCATGGTGGCTCGATCGAGCTTCACCAAAATGTCGCCCGGTAGATAGCCTGTCATGTCGGCGAATAGGAGACGCGAGAGCAGGCCGTCGAGCTTTGTGGTGTCGGTAGGTGCTGTCGACGGCTTGCGATGAACAAGGTCGTTGGCTGAAGATTTTGTCAGTTGCAGAAAGAGTTCGTCCTCATCTCGCGCCGCGAGCAGGCGGGCAAGGCGAGCCAGGCGGTCACCGCGCAAGCCATGCCGCATATTCGCCGAAAGCGGCAGATTGCCGAAGATATCTTTCTGAGAGGCTTGGGCCAGCAACCCAGCCCCCGATGCCAACAGCCGGCGAAATGACAATGGCAGCTCATGCTGCTTTGTGAGGCGGGTTGCCAGGAAGTGTCGAGAATAGCCTGCGAAGCACTCGTCGCCGCCATCGCCTGAAAGCGCCACGGTTACGTGTTGCCGCGCGAGGCGCGACACCAGCAGCGTCGGTATCTGCGATTCATCGGCAAACGGCTCGTCCCAAATCCGGGGCAGCTCCGGAATGACCTCAAGCGCGGCAGCCGGCGAGAGATGAAGTTCCGTATGATCGGTGCCCAGATGCCGAGCAACCGCGGCCGCATGGGGAGCTTCATCAAACCCACCTTCCCCGAACGCTATGGTGAACGTCCGAACGGGGTTTCGGGACTGTGCCTGCATCAGGGCGACGACAGTCGAGCTGTCGATCCCGCCCGACAGAAAGGCGCCCAGCGGCACATCTGCAATCATTCGTTCCTTGACGGCCAGGCGGAGCAGGCTGTCGAGCTCGGTTGCGAGGTCCTCGTCGCTGGCAGCTATCGGATCGCGCTGTCCCTTGCAGGCGACATCGGCCAGCGACCACCAAGGGTGAATGCGATGCGCAAGCGAACCGGTGCCTCGGGCGTTGGCGAATTGCGCCGCAGTGACCGACAGGACTGATCCAGGTGGCAGCTTGAACACGCCTTGCCAAATGCAACGGTCATCCGGCACCCAGCCTTTGGAAACCATTGTCGTCGCCGCATCGACATCGAGTTCCGGGGTGAAGCCTGGGAAGCGAGTGATCGCCTTCAACTCCGAGGCGAAGACGAGCGCATCACGTGTCAGGGCGACATAAAGTGGCTTCTTCCCCATTCGGTCGCGGGCAAGCTGAAGCGTTCGGTTCTTCAGGTCCCACAGCCCAAAAGCAAACATGCCAGCGAAGCGCGCGAGGGCTGCATCAAGGCCCCAGCTTTCAATCGCGCACAGCATGACCTCCGTGTCGCTGGCGCCGCGGAAATGATGGCCCGCCCCTTCCAGTTCACGGCGCAGATCGCGAAAATTGTATATCTCGCCATTGAAGGTGATGACATACCGACCGCTCGCGGAGAGCATTGGCTGGCGACCCGCTTCGGACAGGTCGACGATGGCCAGTCGCCGGTGGCCGAAGGCTACCCCCCCTTCACGGCTCACCCAGAAGGCCTCACCGTCAGGTCCGCGATGACGAAGCGTCGTCGCCATCGGTCCGATGGCCCTGAGCGCACTTGCGTTGGCTGCATCGGGCGCCAACAAAATTCCGGCGATCCCACACATTCTAGCATCTCCTCTGGCGAACAATCGCGGGGATCGCTTCCGGCGTCCCGGCGGCAAGGCAGAGGGTCAGACAGAACCACACGATCGGATGGCGGATGACCAAATGCGGAGCACTGAAAACGGCGATCGATGCCACGAGCGCCACGAGAGCGTCCAGCTTCGCCCGCCAGGCGGACAACGCAGCCGAGCCGAAGATCCACATCAGGGCTAGAACCGAAATCAGGCCGCCCTGAGTGTAGAGATCCAGGATGGTGCTGTGCGCCTCGAAGGGCCGCGGCAAAAACTGTTGATTGACCACGGGCGGACTATCTAGATGCGGGCCCGGACCCAGTCCAAGCGATCCCGATCGTGCCCCCTTCTCCAAGGCTGCATTCCAGAGGTAGAGGCGAAGCGCCGCGGTTTGGGCAGTCGCTTCCCCGCCCTTGTCTTTGGTCAGGCTCTTGGCGAAGTCTTCGGCGCTGGAAGCCTCGCTGAGGGCATAGGGCGCTATAGACAGGGCCAGCGGCAGGAAGCCAACGGCCATCAGGACGGCAAGCTGCCTTGAAAGGCTCGCCTTATTGCCGTCGCTCGCCAGCCAGGCCCGGACCCGCAGCCCGAGAAGGATCAGACAAGCCAGGACCGTGGTATAAAGGTAGGTATCGCTTTTTGTCAGCCTTCCGACGTAAACGGTGAATATGAGGCTGCATAGGGCAAGGCATCTTCCCCATTTATTGCTGGTGGTTGTGGCAAGATGCAAGGCCAGTGGACCGAGTAGGGCGCAGTAGAGCGCAAGCTGGTTCGGATTGTCGGACCACCCGCAGAAGCGGTCCCAGTACCAGGGTTCGACCCCAGCCTGATGGAGCCAGCCGAAACCAAGCCCTACCTGAATGATGAAGCCCGCATTCGCGACAGCAACCATCCACCAGGCGATACGACGCAAACGGAAAGACGCGTTGGGCTCCGCAGCGGCCAGACAGGTGACGCACGCCAACAGCACATAGGCCAGCGTGTCGTGCAACAACGGATCCAGGAACAACGTGGTTGTCAGAAAACCGATGATGTAACCCACGCCCATGGCAAGCGCCAGGATCAGCCAGAAAAGCCCAAGCTTAGCCAGTGCCGGCGTAACCTCCAGTTGGCCGCCAGCAAGGATTCGCGTCATCGACAGCATTATCCAGAGCGTGAGGCACAGTTCGCTGTAGCCGAAGGGCAGCCCTGGGATGCTGAGTTGCGCCGCGTAGGACATCGCGACGCCGAAGGCCAGAAGCGCATCACGCATCATTGCCGCGCCTCGCCCAGTCGATGGGGGCTCGGCACCGCCTCTTCCCTCGGATTCGCCTGCGCAGCTTGAACAAGCCTGCTGCGATATCTGCCACCCAGGATTGTCTTGTACAGGTCGCAATACTGGTCGATGACCCACGACAACGAGAACCGCTCCCGCACGAATCCGACGGAACGGCTCCCCATGGTCTTGCCACGGGCGGGGTCGGAAAGAATATCGACTATCCGCGAGGCCAAGCCATCCGCATCGCGCGGCGCCACGAGATAGCCGTTCCAGCCATCCTCAACCACATCGTTGCAGCCCGGCATGTTGGAGGCGACGATCGGTAATCCGGACAATCCCGCCTCCAGCAGGACACGCGGAATTCCCTCGCGATATTGCGTCGGAAACGCAAACAGATCCGCCATCCCCAGGAGGGCTGGAATGTCGCGCCTTGGCCCCAATGCGACAACGTGGGGAACATGGCGCTCGATATCGGCTCTGCTGACGGCAAACGGACCTTCGGAGTCTTGCGGGCCGACAAGTACGAAACGCGCGTTGGGCCTCTCGCGGATAACGCGAGGAACCGCCTCGATGAGGGTTGGAATCCCCTTCTGCCGCGTGAGCCGACCGACAAATATTATGACCTGGGCCGATTGTAGGCCAAGTTCCTCGCGCATCGTGGCAGCCGAAGGACCACGATACCTTGCCATCGAGAATGCATCGGGGTCGATGCCAGAACTCCGGATCAGTCGCCCTTTGCCGCGAGCCACCAGCCGGTAGCGCTCGAAGAAGGCCTGATCATCACTATTCTGGAAGACGGTCATGGCTGTCCAACGAGACGCCACCCCCTGAAGGCCGCAAAAGAAAGGACGCAATGCCAGGGCCCGCGGCTCCCGCGACGAGAATGTCCAACCAAGCCCGTTGATGGTGCGAACGACGGGAACGTGCCCGCGCACCGCCAGTGGAGTTAGGATATTGGGCTTGGTGTCGAAACTTTGAATGATGTCCGGACGCAGTTCGGACATCAGTTCACGGATCGCGCTGACAGCACCCCATTCTGCACCGCCGCTGCCAAAGCGGTCGAACCCAAATCGGCGATGGGCAATGCCATGGGGTGAGAAGGCGGCTCCGAGATCACTCGAAACGGCAGTGACTTGAAAACCCCTTTCGCGAAGCGCCAAAAGAAACGGGATTCTTAGTCTATGATCCTCGCCGCCAACGCAAACCAGATGCGGACTCATCCTGTCGCTCCTGGATGCGATCCCAATCTCGTTAAACAGCTGACCCTATCCGCGGTTTCCATGGCCGGTTTCATCGCCCCTGAACACACAACAGCCAGTCCCACGCTAGGAGCAGGCTTTCGTGCTGTCCTCGTCTGTTTGCATGAAGCAAGCTGATCAACGATGCGGCAATGCAGCCACAATCGCTGTCGCCTCGGTCAGTGCGTTGGATCATCCGGTCTGACGGTGCAATGACGGCACCTTCGCGTACGACACGGCGGGCCGGATATAAAAAAGGGCTGTGTTCGAAAGGTCCGCGCGCCGCGTTCAAAGCAACTTCCGCCCGCCTTCTCACGCCGGATCAACATCGCGCCCAGATGGTGTGATGACTCGCACCGCCAGTTCTCCCGAGCGCTTCGTCTGGAACAGGCTTTCACCCGGTGTCTGGATATGGTCGGACCACCAGCCGCCTCTTCCCGCGGATGGGCGACCGCGTTGCCATGCTCGCCGTCATTCGGACCGGCACGCCCGCCTTTCCGTTGAACCCGGTGGGATCCAGTTCAGTGCCTCTCCGCAATTGCCAGCGGCGCGCGCCTCGCATGACCTTGTGGAGTACTGCCTTGCTCATTTTGGCGCCGAGGCTTTTCACGAGGAGCATTGAGCGGCTGCAATGGGAGGGCTTCGCCAGGACGCGATTCCTTTGCGGTCTGAGCTCGAAGAAGTCCTGCGGGAGCGCGCATTTGGGCGGTGGCTCAACCGAAGCGCGCATTGGCCGATTACCGCCACTGCAAACGCACAAGGCGCTCCGGCAGACGTCGCTGCAATGCTTTCGTTGCAGGCTTGAGCACCCCATACTTGGATCATCTACATACCTCTGAGGCAAGCGTAGCATCGAGGCTGTTGTGTTTTTCGGACGCTGATCAAAGATTCTATCAAGGGGCGCCGGTATTTGATTTGTCGCTAATGGATCCTTTCCCTAGGCAGGTGTGGGGCGCCTACCGAATCGGACGAAGGGTATGTCAATGACAACACTCCATTACGCCTCGGGCGGGTCGGCCTCCGAGGTCGCGAAAGCCGGATTCAATCTTGTTGATGTATCTTCCTTGGACCAGCTCAACGCCTTGCCGGCCGGCCAGAAAGGCCTGGTGTGGCTCAATGAAGCCGATGGTGCAACCTCCTCCTTTATCCAGAAGGTCACGCCCTTCATCGGCAATCCGAAAGTGTTTGGCTTCTTCCTAGTCGATGAGCCGGACCCGACCGGCAAATGGGGAACTTATGCCACCGCCGCTGATCTGAAGGCGGAGTCAGACTGGATCCACAGCCACCTGCCCGGCGCCAAGACCTTCATAACCATGATGAACATGGGGTCTTCCGCTAACCCCGACTTTTCAAACACATTCAATCCTGCCAACACGCATATCGACTATTACGGCTTGGATCCCTACCCGGTACGGACCGGAACAAGCACGATTGATTACAACATGATCGACAGGACTGTGGCGGCGGCCGTCGCCTCGGGCATCCCGCTCAGTCAGGTCGTTCCCGTGTATCAGACCTTCGGCGGCGGCGACTGGACGACCGACACGGGCGGTCGCTATGTCCTGCCCAGCGTTGCTCAGGAAAAGACCATGTTGGACCACTGGGCCAAGGTAGCGCCTTCGCCGGCCTTCGACTATGCCTATGCTTGGGGTTCTCAACAGGGCGACACGGCGCTTGAGAGCTCGCCGACGCTGCAGGCTCTGTTCCTTCAACACAACCAGAGCACCGCAAGCGGTCCTTCGGCCAGCGAACCGACGCCGCCGCCTACCAGCACAGTGCCTCCGCCCACAAGTGTCCCTCCGACCAGCACCGGCGATCACATTTTCTACGGCACGGGTAGCGCGGATGTGCTTCGCGGCACCGCTGGCGCGGACACGATGATGGGCCGCGGCTACAACGACACCTACTATGTCAACAACGCCGGCGACAAGGTGGTGGAACTGCGGCACAGCGGCAACGATAGCGTGCTGGCATCGGTCAGCTACGCGCTGTCGGCCGGCTCGCAGGTCGAGCATCTTGCGACCACCAGCAAATTGGGAACTGCCGCCATCAAGCTCACGGGAAACGAATTCGCCCAAACCATTGATGGCAATTCCGGGAGCAACACTATCAACGGCGGTGGCGGGAGAGACGTTCTGACGGGACATGGCGGCAACGACGTCTTTGTCTTCGATTCGGCTCTCAAGGTCGGCAATATCGACAAGGTCACCGATTTCAAAGTGGGCCACGACAAGATCCAACTCGACCACACCGTGTTTGCCGGCCTGCATACAGGCGCCCTTCCCCCTTCGGCGTTTTACGCCGGCAGGGCCGCGCACGACAGCGGCGATCACATCGTCTATAACAGCACGACCGGCGCGCTTTCCTTTGACAGCGACGGCTCGGGCGGCGCACATCAGATCCAATTTGCCACTCTATCGCCACACTTGGCTCTGACGGCGTCCTCGTTCATCGTGACGTGACCGCGGGAACGTCAGCCTGAGCAAGATGGTCTGACGTTCTTGAATATTGGCTGACGGAACCAAGAAGCCCCGCCGAGCTTGTACTTGGTATGAGCGCGCGCGGCATCGAATTCCTGCAGAAATGGGTAGAGGATAAGATCCCACTCTACACCAAGGCCGATCCGGCTCTTGCGGCGAAACTTGCGGACCAAGCAACGGCGGATGCCATCAGAGCGGGAATCCGCCCCGAGGAAATCTCTGAGGAAGTCGGAAGCATGTTGACGACCATGCTCGAAGTGCTCGATCAGCACGATTCGACATGATTGCGCGCTTGGCGGCAGATGCTGCCCGGCTTGGCGCCAAATGCATAAATGTGTCATGGATCATAGGTCATGGGCCAGCCTAGGCAGCATGACCAACATGCTCTCCCAGAACGCGCGCGACGACCCCGTCCACGTCGTGAGGTTCAGCACCATTGACTTGTATCAACGGCCATCGGTCCTGGCGCAGGCACTCGCCGACCTCTCTTGAGATTTCGGCCTGCCTTAATCCTTTGTCCACGCCAAGTTCGAACAGCATAACCTCGAGGAGCGGTTGCTGCGCATGCCTATCCACAAGACGGCGGCGTAACGTTTCCTGGGGCGCGTCGAGTTGCACAACGAGATCCGGCCGCGGCAGGAACGCCAGGCACTCGCGGACCGCGTCGAGGCTTGGAGTTCTAGCCAGCACACCCAGCGCACACAAAGCCTGAATCATGCCCTCTTCGAAGATGAAGCAACCGGGCGACTCCCGCGCTTGGCGCCAGGACTGGCACAGTTGGGCGATGTCGACCTTCATTCGCCATGACCACACGCGGCTTCGAAGAGGGATCGATGCCAGAAGCCGGGCCGCGACACTGTCCTTTGGCAAGGTCGACAGCAAGATAGGACCGGATGTGGCAATCTTTTTGCCAATTCTTCCTATGCCATGGCGGATTTCCGGAGCGTCATCCTGAGCCGATCCAGGTTCAATCAGGCGATACCCATTTACTGTCTTCACATTGATGCCGTGTCTCGCCAGCCCTTGGCAGAGGCCGCGAAGCAGCGTGGTTTTACCCGCGCCAGGCGGCCCAAACAACTCGATGATCATATGCTCAAGCGTCTCCGAAACGAGCAGTCATTCCCCTACGGATCAAGCTTAGCCGGATTTCCGATCACACCAACGTTCATTTGAATGATTGTTCCAGTCAGTGAATCTGGGCACCGAGCCCGGATTCTAGCGGAGATGCCGATCGCTCCGTTTGCCTGGGCAAGCCGTCTTGCGCTCGACGGAGCTTGCAAGGAAAAACGACCGGTGCTGGACACAGATGGCAAAACTTCTGAAGGACGCTCGGGAAGCGCTGGCTAGGCAAGATCGAGGCATCATCCGAATGATTGATGAAAAGATCTCCGCGGCGAGCGATGTTCGACCGTCAGCTTGGCGGGGCCCTGAATGTCCTCAGTGTGTTTGCATTCGGAAGTGGCAAATCAAAACCTACAGGTGGATCTGCGACCCACCCGAAAGTGGTCAGTCGTTCCCGAATATGATCTTGACCAAGGGGGGCCAGTCTGGCGCCGTTACCGACAGATGGGTGCCAAATTTGCGGACACTCCAATCTTCGACCACCTTGGAGATGTCGCCAGGCGGTATCCTGACAAGCTCGCAATCAGCGACGGCGCGAACCGCCTGACTTTTTCTGAGCTTTTCCGGGCGGTCGAGACGCTGGCAACTCATATCGCTGCCGTCGTCCCCGAAGGGCAGGCCATCGGCATCCTGCAAGCAAACTCCGCTTGGTATCCTGTGGCGATGTTGGCGACCATGGCGGCGGGACGGCCTTCGGTCCCGCTCAACACAAGAGATCCCGCCTCTCGCATTTTCGATATAGTCAGTGCCGCGGGGCTCGGCGCGATTATAGGCGCCGAAAATGTTCGCCCGGTCGAATTGGCCCAAGAGATCGTCTGGATCGAAATTGCGGCCGCCGTGGCGTCCAACGATCAACACCCAGAACAGCAGCATAAGCCCCCTATGGTTTCGGTCGATGCGCCCGCATTGGTGCTTTACACTTCGGGCAGCACCGGGCGCCCCAAGGGAATCGTCAACAGCCAACGCAGCCTGCTATGGCGGGTCCGGCAATATGTCGATGCGTGCCATATCAGCGCGGATGACGTTTTCCTGCCGCTGACCGGGCCAGCCACGATCGCCGGTTGCCGGGAGATCTTTGCGGCGCTGCTGACGGGCGCCACGTTGCATCTTCTCGAGGTGGAGGCTGTCGGCCTGCGCGCTACGCGCGCTCGATTGCAGTCCGAAGGTGTGACGATCGCCTATCTTGTGCCGGCACTGCTTCGAGCCCTCCTGGCTGAGGCGCCCGCCGACGCTTCCTGGCCGCTCAGAGTGGCCCGAATCGGTGGGGAGAAAGTGTCATGGACGGACATCGCTTTGCTGCGCAAAGCCGTTTCGGACCAGTGTCTGATCCAGATCGGCTACTCATCGACTGAAACCATCGGTTCGCAATGGTTCTTGCCGCCTGACTGGCCCGAGCAAGACGCGTCGGTTCCCGTCGGCAGGCTGCTCCCTGGTATGACATTCGCTATCGTCGACGAAGCGGAGCGCAATGTAGGGCCAGGCGAAAGTGGAGAGCTTCTGATCAAAAGCCGCTATGTCCTGCTTGGTCATTGGGAGAACGGTGTGGTCGTTCCCGCGCAGCCGGACCCCGACGATCCCGAGGCTCGGCTTTTTTCGACCGGGGACCTCGTTCGGCTCGACGATGATGGCATCTTGAGGATCGTCGGCCGCAAAGGGCGCCAGATCAAGATCAATGGTCGACGCATCGAGCCCGCCGAACTCGAACGGGTCTTGCGTTGCGCGCCTTCGGTGGCGGATGCCGTGGTGATGGTAACGGCCGCGCAGGAACTCATCGCCTTCGCGGTTCCCCAGCGCTTCGCAGGCGGCGCTTTTGCAGACGACCTTCGCCAGCTCCTCAGAATGACCTTGCCGGCACCATTGCGTCCCTTGCGATTGCACCCCGTTGACGCAATCCCACGCCTGTCGGGAGGTAAGGTCGATTTGGCAACACTGGCCGAGATAGATCGTTCGCACGGAAGGAGGGCGCGAGTCGCCCGGTCGTCCACTCTCGATGCTCCGCCCGCCGGAGGAGCAAAGGACACACGTCAAATAGTGCAGCACGCGTGGACGCAGGTTCTCAACACAGGCACTGCCACGGGAAACTGGGATGATGCTGGAGGAGATTCGCTGCAGCTGCTGCACTGCGTGATGGCGATCGAAAACGCCATCGGGCAAGAGCTGGGCCTCGAAGCATTCACCGTCGGCATGAGCTTGGACGAGATGGTTGAGGCGGTCGTCTCTGCACGGTCGGGCGAAGGGCGCGAAAAGAAGCACCACCCCCCGGTTCTTTTCCTGTTTCCAGGGTCCGTTGGCTATGGTCCGAGCCTCGCTGCGTTCGCAGCCGCCATGGGGAAAGTCGCCCGTGTAAACCCGATCCGATATCCGAGCCTTGCGGCGATACTGGACGGACACAACACCCTCAGCGCCATGGCTGGCGCCGCACTCGAGCAGATAAGCCGCATCCAACCTGCGGGTTCCGTGCGACTTCTCGGCCATTCTCTGGGTGGCGCGGTTGCATTCGAGGTTGCCGCACGGCTCATGAAGGCCGGGCGAACGGTGCGGTTCCTGGGCATCCTCGACACGAGCCTTCTGGACGAGCCGAGCAACCATTGGGAGACTCTTACCCGTACGTTCTATCGTATTCGCACCAACCGCATATCCGCGCACCGGATGGCTTGCAGAGCCCTTGCGAAGATCACCGTCGCCGTGGGCGGCGAAGCGCGTCTGGCCAGGATTCTGGACAGATTTGCCAATGGAGAGTTCAACCCGACGATCTTCAGGACCAAACTGGAACTGCAGGAAGTTTTAAGGGCGAAGTCATTCTTCCAGTGGCTTGAGGCACCGAAACCGGCTCTGCCCCTCTCCGGTACCTTGTTCCGATGTCGCAGGGAGGGAATGCCGCGGGCCTTGGGCTGGGACAGCGTCTTGGCACACCTGGACGTCATTTCGATCACGGGCAGCCACATCGACCTTGTCGTCGAACCAAACCTTGCCACCAACCGTCCGCTTATCGAGACGGCCATCGTGCAGACCTATTCCCCCGCCGAATCTCGCAAAAGGGAGGACTTGTCATCGACATAATTCCGGAATTCAGCAAGGACATGCTGACGCTCGATGCCCGCGCGGAGGTCGATCGCATCGTTGACACCTTGCGCACTCAGGTTCTCGGCACCCTGCATCGTCGCGGCGTGGTTGTCGGTCTTTCCGGCGGTATCGACAGCTCCGTCGTCGCGACCTTGTGCATGCGCGCGTTCGGGAAAGACAAGGTCCTGGGACTGTTCATGCCGGAGCGGGATTCTTCCGGCGACTCCCTGAGACTTGGCCGCCGCGTCGCGGCACAGCTTGGCATTGAAAGCGTCCTTGAGGACATAGCACCGGCACTGGAGGCCATTGGGGCCTACCGCCGGCAGATCGATGCGATCCAGACCGTCGTTCCCGACTATGGGGAAGGGTGGAAATGCAAGCTGGTGATCGCGTCGGTTCTGGAGAGCAGCGGGCTCAATATAACCCGCCTCACGGTCCAGGATCCGCAGGGTAAAGTAGATACCGTGCGTCTGCCGCCAGCTGCCTATCTGCAGATCGTTGCTGCGACAAACTACAAGCAGCGCCTGCGCAAGATGACGGAATACTATCACGCCGACCGCCTCAAATACGCGGTTGTCGGCACTCCAAATCGCCTCGAGTACGACCAGGGCTTTTTCGTCAAGCAGGGCGACGGAGCCGCCGACGTGATGCCGATCGTTCACCTTTACAAAACCCAGGTTTATCAACTCGCGGAATATCTCGAGGTGGATGATGAAATCCGGCAGCGGCCACCGACCACCGACACCTTTTCCATGACCCAAAGCCAGGAAGAATTCTATTTCGCGCTGCCCTATCACCTGATGGATCTATGCCTCTACGGCCTGAACCACGGGGTCGCCAGCAATGAGCTCGCGGCGGTTGCTGGCCTCACCGAGCCCCAGCTTCAGAAAGTGTTCAAGGACATCGAAGCGAAACGAAGGGCGGCCCACTATCTTCACGCGCGGCCTTTGCTGTCCGCGGAAGGCGGAGATTGACCGAGCATGTGCGGCATCGCTGGAATCGTGGCGCTGAATGCCACAGCGGCTTCTCCTTCGCGGCAGGCGCTGATGCAGATGATGGGCGCGCTGGCGCATCGCGGCCCCGACGGGCGCGGTCTCTACCGGGACAGACGCGCGGGGCTGGCGCATGTGCGCCTGTCCATCGTCGATCTTTCCAGTGGCCAGCAACCGATGGCGGACACAGGCGATACGACGTGGATCGTGTTCAACGGCGAGATATTCAACTACGTCGAATTGCGTGAAAAACTCACGGCGCTCGGCCACCGCTTCCGAACCCGCAGCGACACGGAGGTCGCGCTACACGCCTATCGTGAGTGGGGAGAAACGGCCTTCGAGCGGATGAACGGCCAATGGGCAATTGCGATCTGGGATTCAGTGGCCAATCGTCTTATATTGTCGCGCGACCGCTTCGGCATTTGCCCGCTGTATTTCAGCGAGCATGCGCACCGGCTTTATTTCGCCAGCGAAGTGAAAGCCATTTTCGCGGCCGATCGAACCATACCTCGCGCCCTTGATCCAGCCGGCATCGATCAGACGTTCACGCTCTGGACGGTCGTTCCGCCGCAAGGAGTTTTCCACG
Source organism: Mesorhizobium sp. M0052 (assembly GCF_040323255.1). Lineage (NCBI taxonomy): Bacteria > Pseudomonadati > Pseudomonadota > Alphaproteobacteria > Hyphomicrobiales > Phyllobacteriaceae > Mesorhizobium > Mesorhizobium sp. M0052. The sequence goes on from NZ_JAMYUS010000033.1 coordinate 50,070, forward strand.
GAATCAACGAACTCGAGCCGGGTCGTGTCCGCATCTATCAGGATGGCACCGTTCGTGAGCGGATTTTTTGGCAGCCTTCCTATCCCGACAATTTCGGATCGCGGCAGGGCGAGTTCCCCGGGTCCTCCAACGACGCGGTGGACCGCGTGTCTAGCGCTCTTGAGGCCGCGACGGCGCTCAGAATGGTGCGCGCCGACGTGCCTGTCGGGTGCTACCTCTCCGGAGGGCTGGACAGTTCGCTTGTGGCCGCGCTCGCGAGGCGCTTCGCGGGCGATCGCTTCCAAACCTTCTCCTTGCGTTTTGCCGACGCCGAATATGACGAGACCCGCTTCCAGCGAATGGTTGCCGAGGCGACCGGCAGTGAGCACCATGAAGTGGTCGTTTCGCGCAGAGATATAGCCGGAATCTTTCCGGAGGTAATCCGACACACCGAACGCCCGATACTGAGGACTGCCCCGGCGCCACTCTTCCTGCTCTCGCGCCTAGTGCGCGAGCGTGGAATCAAGGTCGTGCTGACCGGCGAAGGCGCTGACGAAATGTTCGCCGGCTACGACCTGTTCCGCGAAGGCAAGGTCCGCCGCTTCTGGGGGCGCCACCCGACTTCGACACGACGCTCTCGGCTCCTGGAACGCCTTTACCCCTATCTCACCCGCTCGCCGGTGCAACAGCAGGCGATGGCGCGTCAGTTCTTCGGGCGAAATATTCAGGCTTACGACGCGCCGGGCTTTGCTCATGAAACCCGCTGGCAAACCACCAGGGCCATCAAGCGCTTGTTTACGGCCGATATGCGGGCTCGAACGCAGGGCCGCGACGCCGTGTCCGAGTTGCTCGCCCGTCTGCCCGCGCAGTTTGCCCGTTGGAGTCCCCTTGCGCAGGACCAGTATCTCGAGGTGCAAACACTGATGTCGGGCTATCTGCTCTCCTCGCAAGGCGACAGGATGCTGATGGCTCACTCCGTCGAGGGGCGCTTCCCGTTCCTGGACGATGAACTTGTGAGGCTCGCGAATTCGCTGCCGCCCTCCTTCAAACTCCGCGGCCTCGACGAAAAGCACGTGCTGAAGCGCATGGCGGCACCCATCCTGCCCTCCGAGATCGTAGCCCGCAAGAAGCAGCCCTTCCGCGCGCCCAACGCGCTTTGCTTCGTCGGCGCAGACGCTCCGGATTACGCTCGCGAGGCGGTTTCGCAGAAGGCCCTGCGCGAGGCGAATGTCTTCGATCCAAAGGGGGTCACGCACCTGCTTGCCAAATGCCAGGCCAGAACTGGCGATGGCGACCTGTCCAATGCCGACAACATGGCGCTGGTCGGCGTGTTGTCGACCCAACTTCTTCATCAGCAGTTCGTCGCGGGTTGTCCCAGTGCAACGCTCGAATGCACGCTCAGCGTCGACGTCGACTGCGAACATCGGGAAGAGCGCCTGTATGTTGCATGATGCCGTACCATTGCTGCATGACTACCTCGCCCATTCCGCCGTCCGACACGGAAGTAAGGTGGCGCTGGTGTGCAACAGGCAGCGTGTCACCTACCTCGAACTCGAAACGCGAGCCAACGCGATCGCCTGGGACCTGTCCGCATCCGGAGTCGTTCGCGGTGATCGCGTGATGATCTTCGCCGACAACACCGTCGAGACGGTGGTTAGCTTCTGGGCGGTGCTAAAGGCGAATGCGGTGGTGTGCATCGTCAACCCGCTCACCAAGAGCGACAAGCTCGATTATCTGCTCAACGACTGCCGGCCGACGGCGCTCATCACGGACGGCCATCTGCAAGCGATCTTCCGCGAGCCGGCGCGCGGCTGCCCGTCACTTCTGCGGGTGATCGTATCGGGACCGATCGACGACGTCGAACTCGCCCAGCTGCCGTTTGCCGTGCGCTGGGACGCCGCCCTCGCCAATGGCGCGGATACGCCGCCGGCACGGCAGTGCATCGATGTTGATCTGGCAGCCATCATCTACACGTCCGGGTCGACGGGCGAACCCAAGGGCGTGATGCTGACGCACAGAAACATGATGGCCGCGTGCGCGTCTGTCGCTTCCTACCTGGCGATTGCCGAGGACGAGGTGATCCTCAATGTCCTACCCCTCGCCTTCGATTATGGACTGTACCAGATGATCATGGCTTTTCGTACCGGCGCCCGGCTGGTGCTCGAACGCTCGTTCGCTTTCCCGGCACAGATCCTCGGGTTGATCAGGCAGGAGGGAGTTACGGGCTTTCCCGGCGTGCCCACAATCTTTGCCGCACTCTCCGAACTCAGGTCCCTCAAAGACCAGGATTTCTCGAGCATCCGCTACGTCACAAACACTGCGGCAGCCCTACCCCTCAAGCATATTTTCATGCTTCGCGAGCTGTTTTCGGGTGCACGCATCTATTCGATGTACGGTCTCACCGAATGCAAACGTTGCACCTATTTGCCGCCAGAGGACCTCGAGCGAAAGCCATTGAGCGTAGGGATCGCAATCCCGAATACGGAGATGTGGATCGTTGACGAGCATGACAGGCGGATAGGCCCAGGCGTTGTCGGCCAACTCGTCATTCGCGGCGCAACGGTGATGAACGGGTATTGGGGCAAGCCCGAGGCAACGGCCAGGAAACTCAAACCCGGCCCGCTGCCCGGCGAGCAGGTCCTATACACCGGCGACTACTGCCGGATGGATACGGAGGGTTACCTCTACTTCGTTGGCCGTGGGGATGAGATCATAAAGTCGCGAGGCGAGAAGGTGGCGCCAAGGGAAGTGGAAAATGTACTGATGGACATTCCAGGAGTCCGAGAAGCGGCTGTCATAGGTGTTCCCGACGAGCTCCTCGGGCAAGCGGTGAAAGCTTTTGTGGTGATGGAGCATGGAAGAGCCATTGGCGAAAGGGAACTGCAGAAGGAGTGCCAGAAGCGTCTGGAAAACTTCATGGTCCCGAAATCCATCGTCGTTGTGGCGAACCTGCCGATGACGGACACGGGAAAACTCAAGAAAACGGCGCTGTCATGATACGGGGCCAGAACCAAGTCGCTGATTTAATGGTGACGCCACGGAGGACGAATTCATGTTGACCATCAAGGAACGCACCGGAATCTACAGCGAGCAGATTCGTAGTTTCTTGGTTTCGAATTTCTACGTCAGCGACGTCAAGGCATTGCTGGATGACGCATCCTTGCTCGATCAAGGCATTGTCGACTCGACGGGTGTGCTTGAGATTATCGGCTTCATCGAGGAGACCTTTGGCATTACCGTCGAGGATAGCGAACTTCTGCCTGAAAACCTCGATTCCATCCAGGGGATCGAGCAATACATCATCCGCAAAATGAACTGATGGGTAAGCGTAACGCCCAGAGCAGCCCCGTATTTGGTCTGATTGTCGCAGGATTCATGCCTGCCTCTTGACTTGCCCCAGAACCACCCGGCCCTCGCCCGCTTCGTTCGAGACCGAACGGATGTTCTCGAATGCCTTGCTGCGTTCCAGCAGACCCGCTACCTGTCGGTCTTGGCCAAGCCCGACCTCGAAGAGCAGGATGCCGCCACGCCGCAGGTATCGCGGTGCGTCTTTCAGTACGCGCATATGAATGCTCAGGCCGTAAGGGCCGGCTGCAAACGCCTCGCGCGGCTCAAGCTCGATCAGATGGGCGCGGTCGCCCTCGAGCCGCTTTTCAGAAATGTAAGGCGGATTGCAGACGATTACGTCGATAGTTCCGTCTAACCCAAGGCCGATGAGAGAGTCGAACAAGTCGCCCTGAAGCACCGAAAGACGCTCAGCCATGCCGTGATGTGAGGTGTTGCGGCGTGCCGTTTCGACGCATTCATCGGTGAGATCGCTTGCCCAGACAAGGGCGCTGGGCACATGGTAGGCGATCGCGCACGCCAGATTCCCAGTGCCGCAGCACATATCAACTATGCGCGGAGCCGGCAGGTTCATCTGATGCAACACACCAAGCGCGGTCTTGCCGAGCAACTCGGTCTCAGGTCTGGGGACGAGCGCACCGGGCGAAACCAGCAGTTCAAGTCCCATGAACATGGCGCGGCCGGCGCCATAGGCATCAGCTACACTGAACTCTTTGCTCATGGCCGACCCCATCGCTTGATCTCCCCAGTATAGATCTGCGGCGCTCATGCGCCAGCCAAACCTGCTCCGAAATCATGAATTCTCAAGCCTTTCCTTCGAAAAACTGCAGGCACAAACTCGGTGCATCGCACTTCTGACGCTCATTGACCGATTGCAATCTCAGGTCGCCAAAGATGGAGAGAGAGGTGCTGCTCATGCTTTGAAGAGCCAATGGCGCGGTACGGCGGCTTTTAGATTTTGTGGATCGTGGAGAGGGGTAAACGCCTATCCAACTCTGATGGAGCGGAGGCGCGGACCGCAGCTCCATTGACGCGCTAATCTTCGGCTCCGGTAATTCAGCAAGTGGTCGGTGGAAGCGCCTCCGCTCCAGCATCAGCCTCACCTTGCTGCATGGAGAGGTTACCTATAGGTTTGCGGACATGTCGAAACAACTGTCCGAAGGTCTCGGATCGACATCTCATTTCCGGTCAATCGCAGAGAGGGGCCGTGAGCGAAAGCGTGAGTGTTCTGATTGTTGAGGATCAATGGCTAGTCGCGCAGGACACTGCCGCGCGGCTGCGTCGCGCCGGTTATCAGGTGGTCGGACCTGTGCCGTCGGTATCCGCCGCTCTGCGTCTTGTCGAATCGGACAAGATTGACGTGGCGTTGCTAGACATCCAGCTGAACGGTGAAACGGGTCTGCCGGTGGCGAGGATATTGCAGGCGCGAGGCATCCCCTTTGCCTTCTTGTCGGGATTTGGCCCCGCCGACGTTCCCGCGGCTTTCCGCGACTGCAGATTCCTGCCGAAGCCGGCAACCGATGCTGTCATCCTTGCTGCTGTCAGCGAGTTGGCGTCCCTGCGCACAGCTTCGCGCTGACATTCGCTCCGCCGCATTATTACCGGAGTTGCGCCCTGGCGACCTGGTAGGCCGGACGAGGTCAGTCTCACAAAGGGCAACATTGGCGCTTTGGCCATGAGGACGGCGGACTACGACCGGCGAGGACGGAAATTCAGCGTTCAAAAAGCATCCGCCGGGGTTCCACTTCTCGGCCTGTTGCGGCGATTTGGACTTTGGTCCGATCCCGGTCGCCAGAGGTCGGATTGCGGAACATCTGCCAAGGACCCACGTTCGGGGTTTGAGCACGGAGGTGCCGGCCGATCTCGAAGCGCAAGTTTCACGGGCAACTGTTGGGGAGTGTCGTAGTGCCGATTTCAAACGATATGGGGGACGAGTACCTGGAACTGGAATGTCCAAACTGTTCTCATGTCATCATAAAAAAGGGATCGTGGTTGAAGGTGATATCCAACTTCAACTGCACCCAATGCCATGCAAAAATCAGAATTGGTTATATGACCAAGCTCGCGCTTTTCGAGAAAAAAAGGCAAAGCATGAACCCGGCTGCGCAGTGAGAGTCCTAGCGGCCCGACAGTCGTTTGGGGTGGTGCGTTGAACCGTCGGGCCTGACCGGCCCGATGGCGGGGGAGCCAGGCCGGCTGGGTGAATCGTATACATTAGATCGTGCTTATCAAGCCCAAATACGCGGCGCGACATCGCCTGGTGACGCAACGGTGAACCCCGCGCCCGTATACGCGCTAGCAGGAACGTCGGCGGTCAACATGCCGCTCATTCGTAGAGAGTGCGAACAGCTTCATCAAACAACTCCACCTCGGCTTCAACCTTTTCAGCCGCTTTATCGACCTTGTCGAAACGCTTCAGCATTCGATTGTGGAGCATGGACAAGCGTGCCGCATGGTAGACCACGCTGCGCTTGTAACCTTCAGAGTCGAGTGGTTCGAACAACATTGTCATGGCAGAAATCCTCAATGTTTTTCGTCCTGCAATCCTTCCCTAGTAAACCGCCAGTTAACTCTTTCGTTCCGCTGGTGATGCGAAGGCGCCCGAATGAATAACTCGTTGCGCTGTCTCCAGACTGCACGAGCGTGCTTCGTCTGTCTGAGGTTGGGCCCCAAGGCTTGCGCTTGCCTCGCCTGTTCGGCTCATGCTGCGTCAGTCACGACATCGACGGCCAGCTTCAGTTCAATCGCTTTGGGCGTGAGTTGAATACCGGCGCTGCCAAAAATTGCCGAATGATCATCCTGCTGTGGTGGGACCGCCGAACCCGTCAGGAGCGACGAACCGAGCCGGCTTGGATAGTCGCCCCGCCGCAAGGACGCGAGCGATCGAAGATCACGTCGGCAGGTGCTCTGGGTAGTGTGCTGAGAGTTCTGCAAATTCGCTGAGAGAGGGCGGTCATGGCAGGCTGGTGATGTTCAACGTCACCGATTCC
>NZ_JAMYUS010000034.1:0-54098 GCF_040323255.1 Mesorhizobium sp. M0052
TACCGTCATATGCGGGAAAAGCGCATAGTTCTGGAATACCATTCCTATGTCGCGCTTGTGCGGCGGCCTATTGTTAATGGAGTGCCCCTCCAAAAGGATCCGACCCCGGGTGGGCACCTCGAAGCCTGCCAGCATCATGAGCGTCGTCGTCTTGCCGGAGCCTGACGGTCCAAGCATGGTCAGGAACTCGCCACGGGGGATTGTCAGATTGAGATCCTTAACGACTAGCGTCTCGCCGTCGTAGGTCTTTTGGACTCCCGCGAACTCCACTAGAGTATCGAGCACATCCTGCGCCGTTTCAGCTGAATCTGGTTGCGCTTCAGCGCGTACCGCTTCCGCAGACCATCTAGGCTGCCCTGACGATGCGCCTGTATGCCTGTCTGTAGCAAGGCGTGTCGTAGACATGTCTTCTCCTCCATTCGTCTGCAGCTTCCCCACAATTCGCCGGGATGGAATCCCATCTGACACCGTCAAGTTGCCATCACGACTGTAGGAAGAACGAACTCAGCACTTGTTCCCTTGAACTCTTGAACGAGCTCGTTTCGAATTTAATTTTTGTGAACGATACGACACGGTGGAGAGCGATTTTCATCAAATCCGACGCACCTCTGAAACGTAGGGCACATACCACATGCGCGATTTGCAACATGTCGACCGCTAGGGAGGTGTCGACCTCAGAGGGCCGTCTCTGTGTTCTTCAGGCGTCGAAGATTTACTCTTTTTCGCAACCGCCCACCTCACAGCATACGTTCCGCACCATCTTAGGATTTCTCCGCGCACTTTCGATACAGCGGCGCACCGTGCCTGATGATGGACGGAGGTTTTCTAAGCGGGGGCCTCCTGGTTCTCCCGCTCATAACCAGGTTTGAAACGGAGAACCGTGTGCAGTACCGGCTTTGAAGCGAGAAAAGGCGATGGGCTCAGCCCACCAATGCAGTGGGCTGCAAACCCAACATCACCTAAGTTTGCGTGCAGCGCCGGCGGACGGGATCGCTGTCATAAGCGCGGATCTCGCACAGCGTAACTCTGACCCCCGCGATCCCCCCTGCCCGTCGGTTGACACGATCGGATGCAGCTTGCGGCCAGAAGCAGCGCTCGGGGCGGGCTGAAGATCACACTCAGCCCGCCCTCGTACCGCCAGACTAGGCGACGCTCTTGGCGGCGTTAGCGCGACTTGCCTCCCGCAACTTCAGCAGGCCAATAATCGTCTCATTGCGTTCTTCGATCATCTGGGGAATCGTCCTGCCGCCAATCACTTCTTCAGCTTGACTTACGATGAGATCGCGAAGCTCAGGCGTCCAGTCAGGCAGAGGATGCTCGGTAACGAATGGCGCCCGCCACTCTACGGCCCCGTGGACGTCCATGGAGGCTCCGAGGCCCTTGTCGCCAGCTGCAAGATGAAAGGTTGCAAATGGCCCCATAAATGCCCAGCGTAGTCCCAAGCCATGAGTCAGACAATCATCAATCTGCGCAACCGTGCACTGGCCAGCTGCGACAAGATGCAAAGCTTCTCGAAACAGCGCGATTTGAAGTCTGTTTATCGCAAAGCCGTAGATTTCCTTTTCCATGCGGAGGACACGTTTACCAACCGCTTCGAAGAAGGTGCTTGTCCAATCCAGAACTGCCGTATCAGTTTTCTCTCCCCCGACAATCTCAATCAACGGTATGAGATACGGTGGATTTACTGGATGCGCGACCACGGTACGCCCTGGATTTTTGCAACGCTTCTGGATCTCCGTCATCGGGAATCCGGAGGTACTTGAACCGATCACGATATCGGCAGGCACGAGACGATCGAGCTTCTCGTATACACCTATCTTTAGATCGAGATTTTCTGGCACGCTCTCCTGCACATATTCGGCATCCGACACAGCGTCTTCAATGTCTGTGGCAAAACGCAGGCGCTCCCGCGAAGCACCAGGTCGAAGGCCGATCTTCTCCAGTACTGGCCAAGCCTGATCTAGCAAGCGTTCGAGGAAACCGGCGGCGTCCTTACCTGGGTCTTGTGCTATGACGTCATATCCACTTGCAAGAAACTGAGCGACCATCCCACCGCCGATGGTGCCCGTGCCTATGCAAGCTACGCGTTTAACGTTTTTTGGATCGGGCCGTGTCATCGGTTATTCCTCCTTGTGAATCTAGCTGGCATTCCCAGCAAGTCGAGAGATCACAGATCCCTGGGTTCGCATTCCATTTCAAATCCAGTCAACCACGCCTCCAAGTATTGGAAACGCGCAAGCAAAACACAGCTTGGCTAGGACGCCTCGCTGCCCGGCGTCCTGTGGTCGATTGTTACCATGACCTCAGTCGGCGCTCTAACGTTATCGAGAACTGGGCAGCATCGCTGAACAATTTCGAGCAACTCAGCGATTGTTTCTGGCTTATCATTGCTCACGATATTCACCTTCGCGGATATATGGTGGAATCCAGATCGGATTCCTTCTTTCGTCCCGAAGAAACCTTGCGAGTTTAACTTGGCCGACAAATCTACACCGATCGAAGTAACATCGATCCCCATATATTCTGCGTAGACGCGAGCAGTAACCTCAATGCTGGCACCAATTGCGGCCAATAAGACTTCGGCCGGATTCGGCGCTGTACCCGTTCCACCAAAGCTAATGGGCTCGTCGATTACGAGATTATGGCCACTAAAAATCGACTCCGACCTCAATCCGACTACCTGCTGAGTTTTTCCTGACATCACCTCGATGCAGTCAGCGGGGTTTCCCGTGGCAGATGCGGTACGTAGTTGAGCAAACACCTGCCCAAGCGTTGAAGTTGGTACTCTCTCAGTCATGTCATTCGCCAAAGGTAAGATGAATAATTTCCCAAAAGGGACCTAAATCTTGCGCGACAGCATGGGATACAAATGAGTTGCCTGCGATGAAGTCCCAGACAACTTCCTTGGTGGATCTGCTATCGCACGCTCATCGGGGAGGAATGGGTCTGCGCGCCTCCCAGAAGAGAACCGTCGCTCGAGGTTGCGACATGAAGCCGACTTCAGTCATCACCACACTTCCTTACAGACTCTGAGGAAGTTACTAGACATCACCTTCCTCACCGCATCCTCTGGGTATCCATGATCGAACATCAACTGAACCAGGGTGATCACATCTTTCGGACGCTGGAAGCGGAAACCCTTGAAGGTTGAATTATCGAAGTCCGGCCATTCGGCTCCAATATTCCGAGCCCATTCGTCGAGTTTGTCCGTTTCAAAGACGAAATCGAAACCAAATCCTACGTGGTCCGGCCCGATCAACTGGACAACGTGATCCAAATGCTTGAAGATTGCCGACATTGCGCCAAGGCCATCACCGATATAAGCGCTATTGCCTGAAAGGCCGATAACACCACCATTCTTAGCTAACGCCTGGAGTTGATCGTCGCGAATGTTCCGGTAGTGCTCATGCACGCCCATTATGCCGGCGTGGGAAATCATGACTGGCCGGGCCGCGATCTCGAACACGTCCATCGTCGTCCGGTAGCCGGTGTGCGCCAGATCGACAATCATCTTCAGTCGTTCGATTTCTTTGACCACCTTCGTTCCAAATGTGGTAAGGCCGCCGTCTGCCCTGTCTGAGCAACCACCACCCACATAGTTCGACGCATTGAAGGCGAGCTGAACCACTCGCACGCCAAGCTCGCGAAAAGGCTCCAGAACTCCTAGATCCTTACCAAACCAAGCAGTGCCATGGGTCTGCATCCCAACAGCCAACTTGCCCTCTTTTTTGGCGCGAAGCACATCTTCCACCGTGAGGGCATGGATGAACACGTTTGGCCGGGAGTGGATCAACTTCCTTTGCCACGCAATGGCCTTCATCGAAGACTCGATGTTCATCGAATCTTCCGTCACGCCAATGGCCGTGAAGCTGACGCCAGCTTGGATATAATCATCCAAATACTTTGCAGGGCACCCGTAAGACTGATCCTGCGGATCCAGAGGGTAAAGCATGTCCCAAACAAGGTTCTCGCGCCAAAATTTCTGCGTAGCTTCTGAGATCATTCCAAACTTCCTTCTTAGTCACGCTCCCCAGCACCCGTCGGCCAGAGTAGGAGCAACGCAATTTTCTCGCTGAGGATCGCATAGGCCGAGAGCGATACACTATGGATACCACCTCCGCTGAAGCCAATTTCATCAAAAATAAGCGACGGTTGAAATGACGACTGCAAAAAATGAGGATGAATTGCAAAGTCCTATCGCTGACTTGGCCGAATGAATGCAGATGCCTTCATCGTCGACGTCAGGCGTAGAGACCAGTCTGTCCTGGGCGGTATAAATTGGTGCCAACTATACCGCTTAATATGAAGACGCCTCAGACCATAACGTACAGTATGTTTTATCCGCGTTTTACAACGCCAAGTATTGCCCGGGCTTCAGCAGGGCTCGCTACACTGGCACCGAGCCGCTCTATAATTTGAACTGCATTGTCAACGAGTTCTGCGTTAGAGGCCAGTACACCCCGTCGAAGATAAATGTTGTCTTCTAAACCAACTCTCACATGGCCGCCCAATGAGGCAATCTGTGCGACCATGGGCATTTCGCTGGCTCCACAACCGAAGCCGCCCCAAATCGCACCGGAAGGCAACAGCTCCTGCATAGCATGTAAAGCGGCAGGCGTAGCCGGAGCTCCATAGCCGGTGCCAAGGCAGAATTGGAAAAGAGCCGAACCTTCGATTAAACCCTCTGAAATCAACCTTTTGGCTGTTTCAACGTGGCCAAGCTCGAAGCATTCGAGCTCAGGCTTGACCCCTGCCTCTCGCATAAGCTGTGCCATCGCTCGTAGATCGGACATCCGCCCAACGTAGATATGTTCATCGAACGCCATCGTGGCGCAGTCCAGAGTACTCAGCTCTGGCTGAAGTTTGACGGCATGTAGGCAGCGGATCGTTGGACTTTTAAGGGTGGTGGCTGCTCCGACCTTGATCGGGTCGACAGAGTCCAGCACCAGTTCTCCGTCCATTCCGCATGTCAGGTTGATGATGACATCAACCTCGGAGTCGCGTATTTGCTTAACAACCCGCTCGTAAAGGTCAAAGCGGTTGGATCCCACGCCTGTATCCGGATCGCGAACGTGAATGTGAACTACTGAGGCACCTGCCCTCGCGGCCTCAAGCGCCGCCTCCGCTATTTGCAACGGGGTCTTCGGAACGTTTGGGTGCTTCGCGAGCACTGCACTGCCACCCCCAGTGACTGCGCATGTGACGATAACCTTCTCTGCCATCAAGTGCTCCTATTTCACTATATATTGCATACACAGACGTACTGACTTCGACGTCCAGTTCGTTCTATCCCCGCCTGCGTCAGTTGCCGCGCTGCGACACCGCTTTGCGGGCTGCAACGTTTTCACGCTCGTGGACTGCCCCGATTTCGGCCTGTCCCGCCAGAGTCGTCATGGCGCTTCGCGATGCTCCTGACGGGCGAATTGTAGACGGGATACGGCGGATCGGAATCGCCAAGGTGTACTCCCTAAGGGAAAAGAGCACTAACGGGAGCAGCGATTGAGACGTCTCGGCCCTCGACGATTGCACACACGATTGACTGGTTCTCGCATACAGGTCGGAATGCATGGCACTCAGCCATCGAGAACAACGCCGTCTCCAACGAGATTTGACAGCCCCGGGCACGCTGAGTTTCCTTACACGTGCGCTTCCAGGGTAGATGCCGCTCCAATCACAAGGCAAGAGTGGCTCCTTGTCCACTTCATCACAAATCTCGTCACTCCCCAACTCAGGACTTGGGCCGCCCCAAATGAATGATCGAGGTCCAGAACTTGCTGAGCTATACGCATTGTTGTTCACCAACCTGTCGCCGGCACGGCCATTATGAATGGCTCAATTTTGTCGCTTAGGATGGAAGCAATCACACCAAAATGGTCGGCTCCCTGATTTGTTTCGTTCAATAACGCTCACGGCGTGAAAGCTCGACGCCAACTCTCCGAGACCGATCGGGTTCGGAGAAGACCGCCTTCCGCTCGAAATAGCCCGTCCGCCGGGCATAGATCGCGTCGTCGAACGCCGCGTCAACGGCGTTGCCGTACCATTTCGTGACGATGCGATAGACTTTGCCGAACAGCGCCGTGCTCATGCGGATGTTTTCGCAGGCGCCGACAAGGTCAGGCTTCAGCTCGGACGGGTCCGAGATCCCGAAGCCCACAGGGTACTGCGTGATGCCACGCGAACCACTGCCTTGCCGACATACTGCCGCATGACGGTCATGGCGTCGTCCGGCGAGGTCGGCTTCGGAACCAGCACAACGCGATCGCCCGACCGGACGGTGACCGTCAGCGGATCGGACGAACCGGCCTCGGCGATGAAGCGTTCGACGATCGCCGGCTTCAAGGCGGGGTCCGCGCATTTCTGGATCAGGGCTGCGTCGATCATTTGGGAAGTCCCCCGCTCAGCGATTGAAGGCCGCAACGAGCGGATTGCCGAAGAGCCTTGCCCAAGCCTCGGCGCTGGCCTTCTGGATGGCGACGATCGACGTCCCTTTCGTCCACCAGCCATTGCCGCTCGCAACGATGACGTCCGGCGAATACAGCGCCGATTGCAGCACCGGCCAGAGGATGAGCTGCTCGTAGCAGATCAGCGGAGCGATCTTTTTGCCGCCGAGCTCGACGACCGGGTTGGCGAAGAAATCCGCCCTGGCCCCTCCGGCCCCTCCGAACCAGCCGCGCCATGGTTGCCACATGGAAACGGGGCTTGCGCTCGCGGTAAAGGACCGCCGCGCCCTCGCCCGAGACCGCGACGATGACATTGTCGTAGCCGTCATTGTCGACGATCGCCGCGCCGGCGATCATGGTGACGGATTTGCCACGCAACTCGTCGCGCCATAGTCGCTCCACGGTCGGCGTCCAGAAGCCGAGCGCGCTTTCGGGAAGAACGACGACATGGACGCCCTCGCCCGCTTTCCGTCTCACCGCGGCGAGCAGTTCGCGATGGCGCTCGAGCGAGACGTCGCGGCCGAGGCTTTGCCCCAGTTTGAGGTCGACGCCCGCCCATCCTTCCGGAAGGGGCGGAGATGTCCACGTTGCGGCGGACCATAGCCAAAAGCCTCCCAAGGCTATGGCCGCAGCCGGCCACCTTTTCCTCGTCATGGCGATGAGACCGGCGGCGGCGGCCGCTACGCCCCACCATCCCAATCCTGGAAACAGCACGCCGGCAGCGGTGAGCGGATGCGCCCAGCCGACGATGCCGAGGGGCGGCAGCCCCGTCAGCGCGGCCGCCACAGAATGGCGCACCGCCCCTCCCGGTTGCCCTGTCCATAGCGCTGCATGGACCGTGACGAAGGCGGTTGAGGCGGCAAGCCAGAGCGCGATGCGGGGCAACGGATCGGCGCCGTAGAAGTTGGCGACGCCCTGCGGCAGGCTGAGCGACGCCGCCAAGAAATAAGCCGCCGAGACCGCAGCAGCGACAAGGCGCGACGGCGCGAGCGCCCACAAGGCGGGAAAGGCAAACACTGCCGGAAGGGCGAGAACATATCCGCTCCAGCCGACGCCTCCTATCATTGCGGCGAGCCCGATCAGCGCGCAGGATCGGAGTCTATCATGGCGTGAACGTGAGGACTGGGATGGCGCGGCGAGCAGCCCGGCGGCGGGGATTGGCCCGAAATACCGCGAGTCATAGGAACCGGCAAAATCGGAATGGAGAAAGACGTATCCCGGCGGAACGATCCCTCCTTGCCAGGGGACAAGCGCCCTGCCCTCGGCGTCGACGCGATGAATTTTGGAATGGGCAAGTGGACGCCCTTCGACCGATACATGCTCGCCTATGTCGACGGATTGCCCTTCGGTCGCCACTACCGTTTTTATGAGCGGGCTGAGCCGGCCGGGGCAGGGCCGGCGGCGGATATAGCCCCGCTCGAACGCTAGCTCGAACAGCGGCTTCAGCGGCGGGCAGATGAAAACAAGATCGCCGAGCAACCGGGCGGTCGAGCGCTTCGATGCGCCACAGACCGAGCGGATAGCTCGGCGTGGTGTTGATGCGGTAGCCGCCCAGCCAGTCCGCCACAGCGATGGCAGCAACGCCTGCTATCGCGCCGACAATCCGGATCGCGGCGCGCCGGTTCACTGCTTCAACGTCGGGCTCTGGCGCTGAGACAGGCGCAGGTCCTCGGTCTGCTTCAACGCCTCCACCGTCCGTTCATGGGCGGCGAGCTGCTGTGCGGCGCGCATCACAGGCCAGGCCTCGGCAAGCTTCTGCCGGTCGGCCGGCGCCATGTCCTCTGCCGCCCGCTCGAAGAGCTTGCTGGACGGCCCGCGCGCCTCGTTGACCTAAAGCCCGCGTTCGCCAAAGCGTACCCGTCCGGTGAAGACCGCAGACGTGCGTATCCGGCGGCCATGAGCACCTGAGCACTGCTGTGCTGGGGTCAAGCTTTCGATGGGGAGACGCGATGATATTCTTCGAGGAGGAGTTTGACTTCCTCGATGCCTTCATCGGTGAAGGCCAAGATCGCGTCGTCATCGTTGGCGCCGTAGACCCAGATGAAGCCGTCCTCGGGCTCGAGACCGAGGGTCAGGTCCTGGATGAGCGCTTCGCTGACGCCGAGGTTCCTGGCGACACGTTCGACGGTGTAGACGTGATGCACCTTATTGCGCTGCATGATCAGGCCGCCGCTGGTTGGGTCCGCAGTTTTGCGGACCTCCAATTCCACGGCAGCAAATCGTCGATCCGCTGTGCTGGGTGGGCTGCGATGCGCGCCAGGATATCGGCGAGCCAGGCCTGCGGGTCGATATCGTTCATCTTGGCGCTGGCGATCAGGCTGTAGAGAACGGCAGCGCGCTGTCCGCCGCGATCGGAACCGCAGAACAGCCAGGACTTTCTGCCGAGAGCGATGCCGCGCAGGGCTCGCTCGGCTGCATTGTTGGATAGGCAAATCCGCCCATCGTCGAGGAACCGGGTGAAGGATGACCAGCGGCGCAGCATGTAGTTGAAGGCCTTGGTCAGATCGTGTCCGCGCGAGAGCTTGTCGCGCGTCTCGATCATCCAGCGCTCGAGCTCGGTGACCAGCGGCGCGCTCCGCGCTTGGCGCACGGCGTGGCGTTGGCCTGGCGACAGGCCGTTGATCGCGCGCTCGATATCGAACAAGGGATCGATGCGCTTCACGGCTTCAACCGCTAGCGGATAGACCAGGTTGGGCTTCTCGCCGTGCGCCTTCTTGCGCGCCGCCGCTTCGATATCGGCCACCTCGAACACTTTGCGCCGGCTGTGAGCCCAACAGCTGGCTTCCAGAATAGGCGCTGGCTGACGGCATAGAGATCGGCATAACCGCCATAGGCGTCGGCCTGCAGAATGCCGCTCCAGCCGGCGAGATGCGCCGCGGGATGTTCGCCTCGGCGATCGCGGGAATAGTAGAACACGACCGCCGGCGGATCGGCGCCGCCGAACGGTCGGTCATCGCGCACATAGGTCCATAATCGGCCGGTGGCGGTCTTGCCCTTGGCCAGGACCGGAACCGTCGTATCGTCGCCGTGCAGACGTGAAGCGGACAGCACATGGGCTTCGAGCCGTTTGAACAGCGGCATCAGCACCGCGGCGCCGGCGCCGACCTGGTCGGCGAGCGTCGACAGGCTGAGCGGCACGCCTTCGCGGGCATAGCGTTCAGCCTGGCGATTGAGCGGCTGATGCTGGCCGAACTTCTCGAACAGGACCATCGCCAGCAGGCCGGGACCGGCCCAGCCGCGCGGGGTGGCATGGAACGGCGCCGGAGCCTGGCTGATCGCCTCGCAGTCTCGGCAGGTGAACTTCTCCCGCACGTGCCGGATCACCTTCCATTGCCGCGGCACCACCTCCAGCGTCTCGGTGATATCCTCACCCAGCCTGCGCAGCCGATGGCCGCCGCAGCAATGGCAAGCGGTCGGCGCCGGCTCGACCACGCGTTCGCGCGGCAGATGCTCGGGAAATGGCTGGCGCGCCGGTCGTTTGCGCACGTAAGGCGCCACCTCGGTGGTCCGGGCCGCGGCCTGTTCGGCGGCGATCTCGTCTTCCGTCGCCGTGCTCTCGAGTTCCTCGAAGGTGAGCTCCATCTGGTCGTGCAGGCGGGCCGAGCGCTCAGAACTCTGACCATGCAGCGCCCGCTGCAGCTTCCGGATAGTCAGATCCTGATGTGCGATCAGCGCCGCATCATCCGATGCCTTGGCCCTGGCGACCGCCAGTTCGGCCTCGACCAGCGCAGCGCGCGCGACCTCGTCTTCGGCTCTGGCCAGCGCCGCGGTCAGCGTTGCTCTCAGCGCGCCAATATCGTCCGGAACAGCATCCAGGGCGGTGGCAACCATGCCCTGGAGTGAATCATAAAACGCGTCCGCTGACTCGCGGAAAATGGCGCAAACTCAAAGAAAAACTCAGCCCGCGCGCTGCGGGCGGAACGTGTGGCGCGGGTTGCGCCAATCGATCCCGTCGAGCATGTAGGCGAGCTGCGCCGGTGATATGGAAACCGTGCCGTCCGCCGGCGACGGCCATAGAAACCGGCCCTTCTCGAGCCGTTTTGCATACAGCGACATGCCGAGCCCATCATGCCAGATAATCTTGATCAGATTGCCGCTGCGGCCGCGGAAGACATAAAGATCGCCGGCATGCGGATCCCGGCCCAACGTCTCCTGAACCTGCAGAGCGAGGCCTTGCATTCCGCGACGCATATCGGTTCGGCCGACTGCCAACCAGATCCGCACCTGGCTCGGAACCGGGATCATGAAACGCCCAGCGCCTTCACCATCGCCGCCGCCAGCGTCGGCGGCGTGGTCAGCGGAGTCCGCAGCCGCACCTTGCCGGCGACCTCCAGCTCGATCACCGCTGGGGCTGCCGCCGGCACCGAAACGGCGACAGGCTCATCGGGAGCCACGACAACTTCGGCAAAGCCCGTCTCGCGGGCTCTCATCGTGCGGCGCCAGATCAGGCTGGTCGCGACATCGTACTGACGCGCAACCGCCGCCACCGTGGCCCCGGGCGCGAATGCCGCGGCCAGTATCCGGCACTGATCCTCCTCACTCCAACGACGCCGCCGCTCCGGCCCAGTCAATAATGTCACATGGCTCATGCTGTGCTGCTAACTACGCTCGTAAGGACGACCTTATGAGCGCAGCCTCGCTACCGTGCCATGCTCGCGCAAGGCGGTCTTCGCCGGAGGCGTACGCCAAAGCGCTCCGCCACCGCCTTGTTGAAGCCGTCGATCTCCACCTTGATCTCGCGGTTGCTGACCGCATAGCCGAGAGCTGCCGGCAGGGCGTTGGTCGATGGCGTCGCGCACCCGTTCGAGCACCCGATAGGCTTCGGGCGAGAGTGCCGGAATGTCGATTGACGCACGGCGGCGCAGCGCCTGCTCCTCGGCCGCGATCTTGTCGCCCACCGACTGGCGCGGCGACAGTTGGTGCTCGATGTCGCGGCGCAAGGCCGGCACGTTGATCTCGGCGACGCGCCGCTCCTCGCGCTCCGAGCGCCCGGCAAGCAGCCCGGTTTTGCCCTTGAGCGGGCCGATCGACTCCGGCTCGTTCACCAGCCTGTCAGTAGGTCGCGGTTTGTGTCATTTCGCATAGCGCTCGGCGGAACTTGCCGAGGTATCAATTCACATTGTACGCTACCTGCTGCGCGCCGCCCTGGATCTTCCCCTGCATGTTGGTCAGGTAGAGTTCCATGCTGTGGTCCTTGAGCTCGACGTCCCCCAAATTGCGCCAGAGATCGCCGATCGACAGCCGGTCGGCGTCGTAGGCATCCAGAAAAACGTAGTCCTGTCCTTCCTTGAGGATCAGTTCGGGACCGACATGACCGTATTTGGGGCGCGGAGGCACCATCGGGATCGGATCGTTCTCGCGGACGACACTGCGTCTAGCCGGAGATGTCTGCTTCTGAGCAACGGCAAAACTGATCTCGATGGGAGACATTGGGCGCGAAGCTGCCGTCCACGTCACGGCAGACGTCAGTCGTCTTTGGGTCCAGAACTTCCGGTTCAGGCTGTGCCGCGGAAAGGCAGAGAGGGTCGAACCTTGCCGATCAGGTAGCGGCGAAACGCCTACCGTGAATCTGTACCCCAATAATGCACAGGGGCCACGATGGCGGCGGGAAGGATTGTGCTTGAAAGGCATCGCTGCGGCAACCGGCTATTTAGATTGCAGCTCGCCTACACCAAGATCGCTAAACGATCCGTACACGGACGCCCCCAGACTACGCTACATTCTTCGAGGCATTGATACGGCTCGTTTCCCGCAGCTTCAACAGGCCTATGATCGTCTCATTGCGCTCTTCGATCATCTGGGGAATAGTTCTGCCCCCAATCACCTCCTCAGCTTGGCCTAGTATAAGCGCGCGCAGTTCTGGCGTCCAGTCAGGAAGCGGGCGTTCTGTGACAAGCGGCGCCCGCCACTCGACGTCTCCGTGAACGTCCATGGAGGCCCCTAGGCCTCTATCCCCTGCAGCCAGGTGAAACGTTGCAAAGGGTCCCATGCATGCCCAGCGTAGTCCCAAGGCATGAGTCAAACAATCATCGATCTGCGAAACCGTAGCTTCACCTGCCGATATCATATGTAAAGCCTCGCGAAATAGCGCAATCTGAAGTCTGTTGATCATGAAGCCATAGATTTCCTTTTCCATGCGGAGAACCCGTTTGCCAACCGCGTCAAAGAACTCGGCTGCCCAATCCAGCACAGAAGGGTCTGTTTTTTCACCTCCTACAATCTCTATCAAAGGAATCAGGTAAGGCGGATTAACAGGATGAGCCACAACAGTGCGTCCTGGATATTGGCAGCGCTTCTGAATTTCTGTCATTGGAAATGACGAAGTGCTTGAACCGATGATTATGCTAGGTGGCACAAGCTGATCGAGTTTTTCATATACGCTAATCTTCAGATCGATATTCTCTGGCACGCTCTCTTGTACAAATTCGGCGTCTGAGACAGCCTCCTCAATGTCTTTGGTGAAGCGTAGCCGGTCCCGTGAAGCACCAGGCTTAAGACCAATCCTTTCCAACACTGGCCACGCTTGGTCTAGCAGACGTTCGAGAGAGTCAGCGGCGTCCTTTCCCGGACCCTGTGCTATTACGTCATATCCACTTGCTAGAAACTGGGCTACCATTCCGCCTCCGATGGTACCAGCTCCTATGCAAGCGACATGTCTAACGTTTGTCGGATCGGGGCGCATCATCAAGTCTCGTTCCTTCAAATGGTAACTGAATTGTATTAGCAGAAATAACTGTACACAATGTCGAGTAATTCTGAAATTTTTGCTGACTCTTCACTACGGCACACGAACGCCGCTAGGATCGCGTCAATCTCACCGGCGATTACATTTGGTCAGACGGCGTTGAACTCGATGCCGACGGGCTGATGCCACTCCAACTGACCGCTCGCCCCTGACCGTTGCACGCCTACCATGAATCTGCGTCCGAATAATACACAAGGGCCAACTCGGGATCGTGACATAGCCTACTCCAGCTCTTCGCGGTCATTTCGACTGGTGACCGTTATTTCTGGAAATTCGGTCATACAGGTCGCCGAATGTCGCCGCCTCAATTATCTCGTCCAATCGGGCCTGCCTCCAGTGACCGCTATTCCTCAAACGAAGTTGAAGTGCAGTGGCGAGAAGACTGTCCCCGCCCAAATCGAAGAAGTTATCGTCAAATCCTACTTCCGTAACCTTCAGGAGAGACTTGATTACACCGAGGAAGACATTTCTGAGATCACTGTCGCTTAGCCCGCTCTCCTTATGTTCCAGGGCTTCTTCGGACGAAGATCTGCTGCGCTTTTTTCGCTCTCCGATCTGCGGCAGAACCATCAAGCCCGCAGGTTCACCTTCCGGCCAGCAACGGTGACCGTCAAACGAGTACGTCGGAAGGGGAATACGTCGGCGAATACCAAACGGCTCCAATTGATCACTGGCTCGCTTCCAATCCACCGCAACACCCAAGACCCAGAGGTTCCCGAGGCATTCCAGAAGGACGTGGCGGTCGGTGAACTCCTCGTCGTTCCTGTCGCGCGCGGCTGGTATAATCGCTGGAATTCTGGTCTTATGATCTTCTGGACTGATCAGTTCACGTGCGAAACGTCCCAGACTGCATGATGGCCCAAGCTCGATAAGCGCAGTGGCACCGGCCGCTATGGTGGCTGCGAGAGAGCGATCGAATCGGATCGGCCCGATTGCTTGCCTGCTCCAGTAGGTCTCTGCCAAAGGCACTTTCGCCCGGTGCAGATATCCTCCTGAATTCAGAGCGATGGCTAAATCCGGAACTTGCTTCTCAAGAGTGCGGACTTGCGCATCGATGATATCAGCAGCCGGTTTCATCAGCGGAGAGTGGCTGGCGATGCCACCTGTGTTAAGGTTATGGTTGGGAACCTCTGCTTGTTCGAACTCCTGCTGAAGCCTTTCAAGCAGTTCCCGTTTACCGGTGAACACAACACTCGTCTTTGAGTTCACGACGCCGACGCTGATCTCGCCAGCTTCAGCTCGATCGCGCCAAGCGTCCGTTTTAAGAATGTGCTCAGCCTCGTCCGCGCTGCATTTGGCCGCAAGCATAGCACCGTCGACACCCAAATTCGCCATCGCGCGACTACGAACGACCATTAGCCCGATAGCATCTTCCAGTTTCAGAATGCCCGCTAAGGTGGCCACGACGTATTCGCTCATGCTGTGTCCAACAAGATAGTTGGGACGCACGCCACACGCTTGTAGCAGACGTGCCATGGCATACTGCACGGAGAAGATCATGACGTTTATTTCTTCAAAGGAAGCAGCCGCGTATCCATCGTTTTCGCCGAACACGAGTGACTCCAGATCACGATTGAGGATCTGGCGACTAGTGGCGGCACAAGTTAGGAACGCCACGCGAAAATCTGGCACGTGATCAAATAGGTCCTTGAACATCCGCACGTGCTGCGCTCCGCCGCCCGGCAGCATGAACGCAATCGACGGCGAGAAGAGAATTCGATCAGCCGCGCGATCAGGCTCTTCTTCTAATCTCTTGATGGCCATATCCAAGTTGCGCGCCACAACAACCGTCCGATGATCGAAATGGCATCGCGCCACCCGTAGCGTGTGAGCGACGTCACCGAGATTGATATGCCTGTTGCGCCGCAGAAACGCGGCCATGTTCCGGCAGGCGCGGCTTAAGGCCGACGGCGTCTTTGCAGATAGGCAAAGGGCGTAGGATCCTCGCTCGATCGATCCGGGCCAATCCCTTGCATTCTCGCCAGTCCATTCCTGCAGAACGACATGGCAATTGGTTCCGCCCATACCGAGTCCCGTGACTCCGGCAGTGCGCGGCCGTCCCGGCGGGCGGGGCCAAGGTCTAAGCTTCTCATTAATAAAGAAGGGCGTGTCTTCCAGACCGAGATCTTCGTTCAGCCGGTTGATATTGATTGTCGCGGGGATTACTCCGTGCTGAAGGGTGAGAACTGTCTTGATAAAGCTCGCCGCCCCTGAGGCGATGTTTGCATGGCCGATATTCGGTTTAATTGACCCAAGCGCACAGGCGTTGCCCGTTTTCGCCGCCGCGAAGACCTCTGCCAGAGCGCGGACCTCGATCGGGTCGCCAAGCTTGGTGCCGGTCCCATGAGTTTCGATGTATTCGACATCTTCAGGGCCAAGTGCCGCGGAGGCAAGTGCCTGGCGCACAACTTCGGTCTGGCCTCGCGCGCCAGGCGCCGAGAAGGATGATTTGGCGCGGCCATCGTTGTTAATGGCACATCCTTTTACCACAGCGCAGATTGGGTCGTGCGCCTCAAGTGCGTCTTCAAGGCGCTTGAGAACGACAACCCCTACCCCGTCTCCGAGCACCGTGCCACTGGCATCGGCATCAAAGGCTCGGCATACACCGTCCGAAGAATTAATGTAGTCCGTGACAAACTGATACCCCGCTTGAGGGAAGCCGATACTCGAGCCCCCTGCCAACGCCATGTCGCAATAGCCGGCCGCGAGCGACTGAGCGGCAACCGCGATCGCCACCAGCCCAGTTGAGCATGAGGTTTGCACCGCAATGCTTGGGCCCTTGAGGTTCAGCATGTAGGACACGCGCGAGGCAAGGTAGTCCGGCTGGTTGCCGAGCTCCGTCAGGAACGCGAGTGGCGCGTTGGTGGGATCGATGAGGCCGCCGCCCTTCAAGTGGTGCAGTAGATAGAGCGGGAGAGAAGAACCTGCGAACACTCCGGTCCGGCCTTCATGCTGGGTTGGCGCATATCCGGCCGACTCGAGTGCCTTCCAGCAGCATTCGAGAAACAGGCGATGCTGCGGGTCCATTAGCGTTGCCTCACGCCTCGAAAGGTTCCAGAAATCCGGATCGAAAAGGTCCACATCGTTGAGATGGGCGCCCACACGCACATAATCGGGGCGCTTCAGGACAGCCTCCGGAATACCCCGGGCCTTGAGTTCCTGCTCGGAGAGCGAGGTGATCGAGCACACCCCATGGCAGAGGTTCTCCCACAGCGCGTCCACCGTCTCCGCGCCAGGAAAACGCGCGACCATACCAATCACCGCAATGTCCATCCCGGGGCTGCGCCGTCGGTCCAACGCCTTCACATGCGGCCTACCCGGCAAGACTGGCGGTGTTTTGGGGAGCTTGCCGCTTTGGGGACGTCCCTGCTCGCCGATGCGTTTGCGGAGAAGAGCCGCGAGTTCTTCAAAACTCGGATTGAGGAAGACCTCCACTACGCGGAGCTCCACCTTCAGACTTTTGCGAAGCTGCGTACAGAGACGCGCAGCCAGGAGGGAGTGTCCGCCGCAGTCGAAAAAGTTGTCGCCCGGATCGGCAGCCTCAGCCTGGAGAAGGTCGCGCCAAGCTGCGCGAAGCGCCGGTTCGACTTCGTCGGCATCAGCCACTGAATCGCTGTCTGTTACGGGAGTGTGCGTCTCTTTCGCGAGGTCCCGAAGGCGCGACCGATCAAGCTTGCCGTTGGCTGCTATGGGCAATTCCTTCACCGCGACAAAGTCCGACGGCATAGCGTAGTGCGGCACCTCAGACTTCAAATGCGCGCGCAATGCAGCCTCCCAGCCCTTTGCCACATTGCGCAAGACTACATAGGCGACTAGTCGGTCCGGCTGGCCTGTCGTGGGATCGAGCTCAGGCAAGACGGCGGCGGAGCAGACCTCGGAGTGCCGAAGCAAAGCCGCTTCTACAGACCCGGGGACGATGCTGTAACCTCGGATCTTCACCATGAAAGCGCAGCGCCCGACAATTTCCAAGTGGCCACCTGGCAGCATGCGACCGAGATCGCCAGTGCGGAACATCGTGCCACCAGCTCGGAACGGGTCGGGAAAGAACCTTTCTCGTGTCATCTCCGGGCTGTCGAGATATCCATGAGCCAAGACATCGCCGCCGACGAAGATCTCGCCCAAGAAGCCCAGTGGGACGGGATCGCGTTGCTCCCCGAGGATATAGACACTGACATTGTACTGAGGCGGACCGACCGGCGCGACCTTTTGTATTTTCGCAGGATCGATTTCGCTCAAGTCAATATGTGTGACATCATGTGCCTCCGTTGCGCCGTAGTGATTGATGATTCTGACGTGCGGCAGCGCATCCCTCACACCCGCAAGCAACGCTGCTGTTAGTACCTCGCCTGATAGGTAAATGAATCGGAGATCCGGAAGGCGGGAGGGGACGTCGAGCAAGCCGCTGCTGAGAAGCACATCCAACAGTGAAGGGGTTAGCAATATTCTCGAAATTCGATTTCGCTCCAGGTAGTCGACTAGCTGGTGCGGATCGTAGATGACGTCGTCAGGGATCAGATAGGCCGGAATCCCGGCGAGGATTGGGCGCATTATCTCCCCGACCAAGAAGAGATTGACCGCCTCGTGCTCATCAGGCGCATATGGCAGCGCGCAATAGCGCCACTGGTAAGCGGATACAGCGCTTCGGTGAGGACAGACGGCCCCTTTTGGTTCGCCTGTCGTGCCAGACGAAAATCCAATCAGGGCCGGCGCATCGAGATCCACCGCTTGGGGATTGGCCGGACTGGCCTTGCCGAGTTTTGTTTCCCAGCCCTCGTCGAGCGACAGCGCAATACCAGACCAGTCAGGCGGAAGCTTAGGTGCGAAACGGTTGTTGGTGACAACGATTTCAACACTTGCCTTCTCAAGTATCCGTCGTAGCGCAACCATGGGCTGCGCTTTGTCAAGCACGACGCAGGCAGCCCCTGTCTTAAGAATGCCGAACAAGGCGACAGCGTATTCAGGTGAAGTATCCATCAGGATACCCACGCGAGAACCTCGGCTCTGACTATATCCGAGCAGGTGCCTGGATAGAATCTCGCTAAGGTCGTCGAGTTCACGAAATGTGATGGTCGCAGCCTCTGATACGATGGCAGGACTGTCGGGGGTGAGGGTCGCTTGTTTGCGGAATTGCTCATGCAGCGTTAGATCAGTATAAGGGCAGACCTCGCCGTGTTGGATGGAAGCTGGAAGTTGTCCCTCCACCTCGCCAACTTCGCGCAGGAGGCTATACACCACCTCCTCTGTCATGGAATGGGTGTAAAAGTGATCGCTATCAAACATAATCCGGGCGTATCGCGACGTTGTAAGCCGGCGCCATTCCTCTAGGTCATTGGCATTGATCGTTTCGTCTTGAACTCCCCCCATAGCGGTGATTGCCGCCTTGAGAGGCGTTGGCAGGTTTCGGTCGTAAGTCTCCACAAGTTCGAGATCGGCCCGCAAGGGCGGCAATATGAATTCCAGTAGCAGTTTCTTGTTTGCCAGCGCCTCCGTGGGGACCATGCCCTGGGTCCGGACCAGATCGGTCAACTCATCATCTGCGTATCTATACATCGGCGGTTGTTCTGGGGGCAAATCCGCAGACGGGTGAGCAGACACGACAACATGAAAGGGAGATGGCCGACCGGCCTCCTCCAGGGAGCGGGCAATCTCGTACGCCACGAGAGCACCTGCGCTATGACCGAAGAAAACAAAAGGCCTATCGCTGTATGCCTGGAGCGCCTCAATGACCATGGGTACCAGTACGTCCATGCTGCGAATGGCGGGCTCCGCTGATCGTTTGCCGCGCCCGGGAAGATCCAAGCAAATTAGCTCAACGTCGTCGGGGAGATAGTCCGGCCAGTTACGGAATGACTGGACGCTCCCACCCCCATGCGGGAAGCAAAATATCCGATAAGATGGCTCGAGCGCACTCTTTACGACCTTTAGAAAAGTTTTGACCTCAGGAAGAACCTGTTTCATTTCCGGTAACCTCATACTAACAAAGACTGATGCTGGAACTATCGCCAACACTCTTTTTTTGACGGCGTCGTTCTCAGTCGCGGCTTGGCCTGCATCTATCTGTCCGATCGCTTCCGGACGCTTGGCGATCATTTCCTGCTGCCTGCTGCCGATAG
The DNA here is from genome assembly GCF_040323255.1 of Mesorhizobium sp. M0052. Lineage (NCBI taxonomy): Bacteria > Pseudomonadati > Pseudomonadota > Alphaproteobacteria > Hyphomicrobiales > Phyllobacteriaceae > Mesorhizobium > Mesorhizobium sp. M0052. The sequence continues at coordinate 19,299 of NZ_JAMYUS010000034.1, forward strand.
AAATGCGTTGATCTTCGAGCTTCGGAAAGCGTTGGCAGCTTTTGCGGCACTACCCCAGCGCTGCAGGTGAGTTTAACTCAAATCTAACGTCTCACTCCGGCCATAATGTACGATGCCCTTGTTTCGATCAAGGTTAATTCCATAAAGCTTTTGTTAAGCTATATTGCATTTGTGCGACCGCATTTAACTTCGTACCTTCATGGGACAATTCGGTGATTAGCGTTCGTGGACAAAGGTTGACTGAGGAATCCTGTTTTGATTCAAGGCTTCCATTTGGAGGTAGCCTTGGGCGAACGGATTGGTCTGACGGATGAGGAATGGGCGCTGATCGGCCCGTTTCTTCCTGCTGAACGAGGGCGCGGCTGCCGTCCGGCTCAAGACAATCGATGTTACTTCGAAGGCATGATGTGGATGGCGCGCACGGGCGCACAATGGCGACATCTGCCGGACGAGTATGGCAAGTGGAACTCCGTCTTCCGGCGATATCAGCGATGGGTTGAGACCGGCGTGTTCGAAGCGATGCTTGAAACGCTGGCCGAATTGGTCGAGCGGGATCGAAGCGTCGACATGATCGACAGCACCGTCATCCGGGCACACCATTGTGCAGTCGGCATAAAAAAGGGACTCAGACGATCGAGGCGCTTGGCCGATCGCGTGGCGGCTTCACCACCAAGCTCCATGCGCGCTGTGATGCGAAAGGCCGGCCGCTCGGCTTCGTCCTGACGCCTGGACAGACCCATGACACGCAAGGCTTTGCGCCTTTGTTCCGGATGATCACCGACCGCATCGGGGCTTTCCTTGCCGACAAGGGATACGATGCGGATGCCATTCGCAAGGAGATCGCCGACGCCGACATCGAGGCTGTCATCCCGGCAAAGAGCAATCGCCGCGAGCCCGCTGCCCACGACAAGGCGAAATACAAAATGGCGCAATCAGATCGAACGGCTCTTCAACAAGCTCAAAAACTGGCGGCGTGTCGCTACTCGCTATGACAAGACCAAGGAATCCTGTCTCGGCTTTGTCGCTATCGCCGCAATCAAACTATGGACGCCCTTTGTTCACGAGCGCTAGAATCCAGTCGTCACCATGCCACGGGATAATTGTTCATGCCCCAACGCTTGTCGCAAATCCTGACTGTGGCTTGGTGTGCGCCCCTGCGGGTGGACAGATTGGGTTTGAAGGATTTACCCGTGCTGTCGGGTTTTCGGAGAGAGAACCATGGCAAGACACCGCAGCTACAGCATCACGTTCAAGCGTCAGGTTGTTCAGGAATATCTGTCGGGCGATACGTTTCACAGCTTGGCGCAACGGCACGACATCACCCGCACCCTGATCCGGATCTGGGTTGGCAAGTATGAAGCTGGCGGTTTGGATGAGGATGTGGCCTCAGCGGCTCTGATCACGGAATACGAGGCGCGGATTGCCGCGCTTGAGCGACTTGTCGGCAAACAGGCTCTGGAACTGGAGTTTCTAAAGGGGGCTCTGAAAAGCGCTCCGCGGCCGAGAAGCGGGATTACATCCGTCATCACCGGCCCCGTGGCCTCAGTGTCGCCGAAGGATGCCGGCTGATGGGCATGGCACGTTCGAGCTTCTATGACCGTCCCGAACGGCCGGCCGACGACACCGCCATCGTCGAGGCGATGGTCTCGATCTGCGACGAGTTCGAGTTCTACGGCTATCGCCGTGTGGGTGCGGCGCTGCGTCAGCAAGGCGTGGTCGTGAACCACAAGAAGATCCGCCGCCTGATGGTCGAGCATGACCTGCAGCCCAGGATGAGGCACCGATACGTCGCCACCACCGACAGCGATCATGACAGCCCGATCTTCCCCAACCTGGCCAAGGACGTCGTGCCGATGGGGTCGAACCAGCTTTGGGTGGCCGACATCACCTATGTCGCGCTGCCGGCTCGCTTCGTTTATGTCGCCATCGTCCTCGACGCATGGTCACGCATGATCGTCGGCTACGCCATTGGCCGATCGATCGATGCCCGCCTGACAATGGCTGCCTTGTGCGCCGCAGTCGAGCGCAGAACGCCGCCGCCCGGCTGCATTCATCACTCCGATCGTGGCTCCCAGTATGCCGCCGAGGCCTACCGGCAACTTCTGGCCGGCCATGGTCTGGCGGGCTCGATGGGCCGCAGAGGCAACCCTTATGACAATGCCAAGGCGGAGAGCTTTATGAAAACCCTCAAGGTCGAGGCGGTCTACCCGATGGCGCTCGAAACCTTCGAGGACGTTACAGCGCAACTTCCCCACTTCATCGAGGAGGTCTACAACAAACGCAGGCTCCATTCGGCGCTGGGATATCTCAGCCCGCAGCAATTCGAGGATCAAAACATCCGACACACTGGCAAATCAGCGGCCTGAAATCTGTCCACCCGAAAGGGCGCACTCCAGCTCGAGGAGACGTTTCAACGCTGTTATTAAGGCAGTAAGGATGCCCTGAAAGACATCGAACAGTTTGGCGAGTTTTGCGTCGGGGGTTCGGGATGCCATTCAAGGGCAGGAGCGCGATGATGCAGAAGGAGGAGTTTGTGCGGCTTGCGCTGGCGGAGGGCGCCAATGTGAGCGCGCTGTGCCAGCCTTTCGGCATCGGCCGAACCTGTGGCTACAAGCTCATCGGTCGCTTCCGGGCGGAAGGGGTTGCGGGCCTTGCCGAACGCTCGCGACAGCCGCGATGAGCCCGAAGCGATGCAGAAAGCGATCGAGGCGGCGGCGGTTCGGTGCGGCGCGCGCATCCGGCCTGGGCGGACGCGCGCGGGAGGACAAGGGCCAGCCCTCGACCATCACCGGCATATTGCGCCGCAACGGCCTGGAGCTCGGCCGCCCAGACGGCGGCGCCACGCAGCCCTTCATCCGCTTCGAGCACGATGCGCCCAACGTTCTGTGGCAGATGGATTTCAAGGGCTATGTCGCCTTGCGGACCGGGGCTGCATCCGCTCACCGTGCTCGACGACGAGACCGGCAATTTCTCTGGGGTCGAACACGGCTTGTTAGGTCCGATCGGTCCAACCATCGTTTTTGTTCAAGGAGGCGATGGTGGCGCTGGAGTGGACGATCACGATCGAGGGGAATAACGAGTTCGGCGACGTTTGTCGTGAGGAAGTCCGGATTGCCAGGAGCTGGGGGCGCTTGTTCGACGGTGAGATAGGCTTCTCTCTTGAGCAGGGCAAGAAGATCATGGCGGCGCTGCAGAGCGCGGTCGTGCAGCACGAAGCACAGATATACGTGCTTTTCCGTCGGATTTGCCCGGACTGCCATACATTCCGACCCGGTTAAGGCCTACACAACGCGCCGGATCCCGATGGCGGTCTCGACCAGCGCGCCTGCCGTAGCCGGTGGAGGCTTGCCATTTCATCCGACCGTCTCTGATGATTGCCGCAATATGCTTATGCCAGGAGTCATGGGATTTGACCGATATAGGCCCACTCCTGCATTCCGATTGAAGTGATGGCATCTGGGACGGCGAGGAGTTTGTGCCAAGCCTCGCATGCGGCGTTGATGATAGCCTCATAGCTGTCGAAGACACGGGTGGAGAGCCAGTTCTGGCGCAGGTATTGCCAGACGTTCTCGACCGGGTTCAACTCCGACGCCCGCGACGGCACGACGCCGTCAACAGTACAGTCCGGACTCTTTTCGACGATTGCGGCCAGGTCGGCTTGCTGGTCGGGCGACAGACGCGACGGCGGACCAGGTGACCATTGATCGACAAGACCTTCGGGAGCGGGTCTTATTGCGTTCTTACCCAGACAACGTGATATCGCCGGCGGAGCCATTGCCGGTCTTCAGATGCCCTCTTCCGGTAGAAGAAGATCCGTCTCTGACCTGACATGTTTCTTTCACTCCACTGATTGCGATGTCAGCCACAACATTAATGCCAGGTCGGCAGCTTACGCAGCCTAGCATCCAAACTCGCTTGGCCGATCGAGCCAGAGAGAGAAATTTGTTATCTGACTTCAAAACGCTGCAATAGATCTTTCAACTATATTCATAGAATCTTCATGACCGCAAATCGCCGACACTGGTACGATGACCGCAGAGTCTGAGGTCAGGCACGGCAAAAAAATGACGCGGATTTACGCTCAGACCACTACGGGGGAAAGCCAATGGCAAGAAAAGCGCTCATCCTGCTTGAAGGTCACCGGACAAGTGGCCTGCTCTACGTCCAAGCGGCCAAGCGCCTTGGGCTTCATCCAATTACCCTGGCAGCTGATCCAGCCTTCTACGACTATCTTGCGGCGGAAAGTGTTGAGGCAGTGCGTGTCGATACAGACGATCTCGATGCGCTGATTCGTGAATGTTCCGGGCTCCGTGCGACCTATGATATTGCCGGCATTACTGGCTTTGCGGATTTCGACGAGTCGGTCTATGCCAGAGTTGTTGAACTCTGCCGGCATTTCGCACTACCGGGACCGAACCCCGCGTCCATTGAACGATGCTGCGATAAGTTCACTCAACGTCAGCTCCTCGCGCACTCCGGCGTTCCAGTACCTGCTTATCGCTTGGCGGCGGATGCGACGGAGGCGGAAAGCTTTGCCGCGCAGATCGGGCTGCCGGTGATTGTCAAGCCAGCCGTGGGCAGCGGTAGCAGTGGTGTCCGATTGTGCCGAAACGCCGATGAGTTGGCCGAACACACGACCTATCTGTTGGGCGGGAAGCACATATGGCGATCTTCGCCGAGGATACTGGTCGAAGAATTCGCACAAGGCCCCTTTTATAGCGTCGAGATAATGGGAAATGAGGTTGTTGGGATTGTCGCCGCTGATTTCGGCGCCCCACCGCATTTCGTGTTCCGCGAGACGACCTTTCCGGCCTCGCTGAGTGATCACGAGCATAAACATATCGCCGAAGTTTCGCTGAGCTGTTTGGGAGCTCTCGGTCTTGGCTGGGGGCCAACGAACATTGAACTCCGGTGGACGAAGCGTGGCCCGGTCGTCATCGAAGTCAATCCGCGTCTTGCTGGCGCGCTCGAGCCCCAGCTGGTCCATCTGGCTTGCGGTATTGACCTCATCGCCGAGCACATCAAGCTTGTCATCGGCGAGGAATGTGATTTACGCAGAAGGCATTCGCACACTGCGGCCGCGCGGTTCCTGATTCCTGATCGCGACGGCATCCTCGATTGGATTGGTGGCGACAGTCAGGCTGCTGCTGTATCTGGTGTCGTCGAGGCCAAATTGTATGTTGAACCCGGGACGCCGATCGTCAGGAAAGGCGATTACCGAGACTGCATTGGACATATCCTGGCTGTTTCACCCAGCCTTGCTCAGACCGAGGCGAAACTTCAGCGTGCCGTCGACTTAATAAATTGGTCGTTGACGCCATTTCGGACCCTTGACGAATAGGTACAATCTGAAATAGTCGCCGAATGAATCGGACACGATCTCCATCTTGATAAGGGATAGGAGTAATGTCGTGTATGATCGTAGCCCGAAGATTGAGATCCTGAACGGTCGCGAGCAACGGCGGCGGCGGTGGTCGACGGCCGAGAAGCGCTGATCATCGCCGAGGAATGGTTATGACAATCGTTCTGGCTGAGGCGACGAGGAACTGTCACGTGGAGGCCTCGAAAAACCTCCTCATTTTGATCGGTTCGAAGGAGCGGCTCGGCGGCATATCGAAAATGGGCAATCCGATGCTCCGCTCGCTGCTCGTATATGGCGAATCCGGTCTTGCGGCGCGTTAAGGGAAACGACAAAGCGCCGCGATGGCTAGTCGCCCTTTTAGCGCGGCGGTCTTTCAAGGTCGTCGCGATTGCGCTCGCCAACAAGATGGCGAGGATTATCTGGGCACTGCTCATCAAGGGCGGGAAATATCGAAATACTGGTGCGGCAAGCGGCAGCACGAGCCTGAGCCGAACGGGCGACCACGACGGACTGGCCGGCGCGACGCCGGACAGAGGCGAAGTGCACAATTAGACGATGACCCACGGGACGAATCCCGAGGCGAGAGAGGCCGGCGCGACAATGCGCTTACAGCGCGTCAGATTGATCAGCCTCTCGCATCGCGAATGTCATCGAGGCCAGTGGTCTTAGACCGCGCTGAAAGACCGGACATATGACCGCACATATCCCGCTGGATGAAATGTCTAAAAAAGCGCTTGCCCGCGTGGCCAATGGTATGGACCCCGCCCTCCAGGCGAGGTGAAATCTCGAACGCCAACTGCAACGAAGGAGGATGTCATGCAGGCGTTCGAATAGGTCTGGATCTTGCGAAGTATGTCTTCGAGGTTCACGGCGTCGACAGCCACGGAAAAGTCGTCGTGCGAAAGACGTTGCGTCGCGATGCGGTAGCCCGCTTCTTCGCCAATCTGCCGCGATGTCTGGTCGGCATGGAAGCCTCGAACGGAGCGCATTATTGGGCAAGGGTGCTTTCCGATCTCGGCCATGAGGTTCAGCTGATCAGCCCTCAGTTCGTGACACCATACGTCAAGTCGAACAAGAACGACCGGAACGATGCGGAAGCCATCTGCGAGGCGGTCGGCCGGCCATCAATGCGCTTTGTGCCGCCGAAGTCGATTGATCAGCTGGCAATCCAGGCCGTTCATCGCATTCGTCGGCGTCTGGTCGCCGACCGGGTCAGACTCATCAATCAGTTTCGTGGCCTCCTTTCCGAGCATGGGATTGTCATTGCTCGTGACATCTCGCAGCTGCGACGCAGCCTTGCCGTCATCGTCGGGAACCACGCTGACGGCCTCATCGACATGGTCCGTTCGCTCATGAGGGAGTTGCGGGCGGAAATGGCCGAACTCGATGATCGCATTGCAACCTATGACCGGCGGATACGAGAGATCTTCCGCACCAGCGAGCAGTGCCAGCGGCTTGGAAAAATCGAAGGCATCGGCCCCGTAACGGCAACCGCCTTGATCGCTGCCGTGGGCAATAGAACCTGCTTCAAGAACGGCCGTCAGTTCGCGGCTTGGCTCGGCCTGGTGCCGAAACAACGATCCAGTGGAGGGCGAGCCTGCCTATTCGGTATCAGCAAACGCGGCGATCGCTATCTGCGCACATTGATGATCCATGGCGCTCGCGCTGCGCTCGGTAAAGCAGGCGGCAAGCAGGATCCCCGAAGCCTCTGGCTCGGTAAGCTGCGGCAAAGGCGGCATCCCAATGTCGCGGCTGTCGCGCTCGCCAACAAAAATGCGAGGATCGTGTGGGCCATGCTCTCGGGCAGCACAGTCTACGAGCACGCACCATCGGTGAAAGCAGCTTAAGGCGAAGCGGCAAACGAAGGAATAACAGAAGGAGGTCTCACCCCAGCAATTGCAGCAAAATGGTAGGAGATGGTGAAACGGTCATTCCGTCGCTTCCCGAACCTGGTGTGTGGACCGGCTTGGCTTCGGCCAATGTCTAGGGGCCGATGAGGTGGAGCGCGCGAAAATCCATCGGGGCTCGCGGCGAAGACGTTGTCCAGCCGCATCAGGGAAGCCGGATATACGTCAGCAGTTGTGACCAACGATCCTGATCCAGCCGACCTGTTGCAATCGGGCGGGGGTCCATATACGTTCCACATATGTCGCGCCACATTGCCGCGCTGGATCGGCTGTACGAGGTCGTTAAGCGCCAGCGTGGCAGTGACTGCCTTGACCGTCTGATCGCCGAGGCCGACGCCGACGCACTTGAGCATTGCCTCATGGGATTCCTCGCACAGCTCCCAACGAGGTCGATGTCACGAACGTCGACAATACGTCCCCCTGGACGTCTGCGGTCAGCTTCGTGACCCACGTGCTTCGATTTGCCAGGAACGCATCCAGAGCGCGGGCTTTGGCGATCGAAGCCAAGCTCCTGAGGCTTGACGCGCTGTACCGGCAGCTCGCGCCAACCGCCGAGCCGCCAGCACCGCCGGTCCGTGCGTGGCCGTCGCTGATGGAGGACCTTTATGAAATCTTCCGGCCGCGTCGTGGCGAGGCCGCACTCCTGCATGCCAACTCATTCAAGCAGGGACCTCGATCCCGTGGTGGGATAAACTCTTCACTGGCTAGACATCGAAGAAACTGACGACGGAGATCCGCGTTGCGAGTGCCCAGGATTGAAAACCGAGCCGTTCCGACGCCAGCTCCCGCTCCCGCCGGAGATCATCGCGCTGGAGCAGAGACACCGAGGGAACTATCGCGGACGGGTCAATTGTCCTCATCTGCTGATCTCGCAGAAGGCTAAAGAGTCTCATCGTGACCACAGTCCGGTTTGCGATAGAACCTATCAACGGGCATGGCGTGGACGCCTAAATTGTTGCAATACATCCTGCGTGGTGCTACCGGCCTTTGTGAAGGAGGATGACATTGTGCTGCTTGAGCTTGAGCCAAATGGCGTGGATCTGTGGCTCACTTATTTTGACGAAATATCAGCGCCGGACATTTTGAGCTTCTACAGAAATGTCCTCACCGAGGACGAACGCGGTCAGGAGTCGCGGTTCCATTTTTCGTATCACCGCCGTCGTTATCTAGTGACGCGGGCAGCAGTGCGTTCGGTGCTGTCCCGCTATGTCCATGTCGAACCGCAAGACTGGCGGTTCCGAAAAAATGCGTTCGGACGTCCGAGCATTGCGAACTTGCCGAACGGCGTTCCCGATATCGATTTTAACATTTCCCATACGAAAGGGCTCATTGTTGTTGGAATCGTGGGGGGAAAGTTTTTCGGTGTCGATGTCGAGAACGTACGACTGGGGTCGTCTCTGCTGGATATCGCGGATCAGTTTTTCTCGCCAGAAGAGGTGGTAGCACTCGCAGCGGAGCCATGTAGCCAACAACATGGCCGCTTTTTCGAATATTGGACCCTGAAGGAAGCTTACATTAAAGCGCGCGGACTTGGCCTGGCCATTCCTTTGCACTTGTTCAGTTTTCACTTCGGCCCAACAAACACCATCACGATGAGCGCGCGTGAAGAACTTGAAGACGCGCCGACGCGTTGGAAATTCTGGCAGCTCCGGCCGAAGGAGGACTATCTGATCGCTGCCTGCAGCGAGCAATCCGTCCCCGGAGCTTTCCAGCTGACGGTCCGCGAAATATTTCCTTTTATGTCAGAAAGAGCAATTGAATGCGTCCCGTCGAGGACATCGCCATAAGATAGTGTGAATCGGCGTCGGAGCATGACCCCACCGGGCATCTTTCAAAGAGGTCTTCGCCTCATTGAGCTCCAGCCCCAGTTTTGTCATCACAGCCTTCGTCCACGTCAAAGCCTTCGCCGCATATCCACGACTGAGAATGACGAAATCGTCGGCGTATGAGACGACTTGCGCACGGAATGCTTCGCATCGTCCGCTGAGACGCCAGTACTGCAGGAAGCGGTTCATATAGATGACGGAAAGCATTGGGCTGATCACACCGCCTTGCGGAGTGCCACGCGTGCTGCTCTTACCGCCCTCATACGCCGTGTCCCTTTGCCGTCCCGCTCTTCCACCGGCACTTTCAACCACAGCTTGATCAGCCGCAGAACTTTCCGGTCGACAATGCGGCGGGCCACCGATTTAAGGAGGTCCGAGTGCGGGATCGTGTCGAAATATTTCGACAAATCGGCGTCAACAACGTCCGTGTAGCCCCGGCACACAAGCGGTGTACTTGCTTAACTGCATCGACCGCGCTGCGACGCGGCCGATACCCATAAGCGCCGTCCTCAAAATCCGCCTCGAAGATTGGCTCCAGTACGATCTTTGCAGCAGCTTGGACGACCCGGTCCCGGATTGTCGGGATACCGAGCGGTCGTTCGCCACCGCCGGGCTTCGGGATCATCACCCGCCGCACCGGATCGGGCCGGTAAGTCTTCGTGACGAGTTCTTCGCGCAGGCCCGCCAACCATGCTTCTCGTCCCGACGCATCGATCTGCTCGAAAGTTATTCCGTCCACTCCCGGCGCACCCGTTTTGTGCGGGCCAACGCAAAGGCGTGACTCAGAATGTCTTCATGACAGATCTTGTCGTAGAGCACATAGAAGCGGAAAGCAGGCTCCGCCTTCGCCTTGCAATAGAGCTTTCTCTGAAGGTTCCTGATTTTATCGGGCGTTTCCAGGCTCATCGCCAATCTACCCTTTCCTTGCCATCTTCAAAAGCACACCTGAAGTCAGGGTCCTTTCCTCCGCCGGAATTACCCGGCTTCGTCGGTACTACAACCCTGTCCGACTCCCGTCCGGTCCATCGACGTACTCGATGCTGAAGGCGCGACCTTCGACCAGGACGGGTATCCCCCGATTACCCGCATTACCTTTCCAACGTGCCATGCCCATTACCCCGGTGAACCAGCAAGGTGCACATGTCGATTGCTTCCCTGGCTGCGCGGCCTTCCCCCCCATTCGACCGGGTCGGCGTTCACATCGTAACTTTCGAGGCGTGCTCAGGCTTCACTCACGTTACGGCCCGCTGGATTGCTCGGCCACCTATAGCGACCTTTGTCACGAGGCTTCGATCCGTCCGATTGCTCGTCCAAACCGCTCGTCAGCTACCAGATCAATCGACAACTCTCTGGGTGGATCCTTCCTCCACTGGTAATACGCGCCATCGGGGCGCACCGAAAGGCTTGACGTAGCCCGGAGCGATCAGCCGGACGCCATGACCCAGCTTCGCGATCTCCCGCGCCCAATAATGGCTGCCGGCACACGCCTCCATCGCCACCGTGCAAGCCGGCTGCTCAGCTAGGAACCGAAGCACGTGATCGCGGCGCAACTTTTTGCGGAACAGGGTGGCTCCCGACGCATCCGAGCCGTGCGCCTGAAACACGTTCTTCGCCAGGTCCAATCCGATTGAGAACGCCTTCGCCAAACTCAAGGCGCTGCTGCGAGCAAAGGCCGAGAGAACCATCAAGGCTCTGTGGATGCGGTCGGCGCGGTCGTCCGACCTCTTCACCCCAGCCGAATGTGCCGACTACTTCGAAGCCGCAGGATATGACCCGGATTAAACAGGACGTGCTCTAGGCGGTGTGGACACTTAGCGAAGCCATAGGACGATTGCCGCCAGGGTGACAACGGCGTGGTAGTTGCGGGCGGTTTTCTCGAAACGGGTTGCGACCCTGCGGAACTGCTTGAGCTTGGAGAAGCAGCATTCGACGAGATGACGCTGGGCATAGAGGTGCTTGTCGAGTGAATATTTAAGCGAGCGCGATGGGTTGTTGGGTCTGACAGCGATCGCGCCCTTGGCGGCGATGGCTTGGCGTAAGTGGTCGGCGTCATAGGCGGTGTCGGCCATGACCACTTCGGCGGGCAGTCCTTCGATCAAGGCGGCGGCTTGCGGCGCATCGCCCTTTTGACCTGCGGTAAGCGTGAACCGCACAGGGCAGCCCAAGCCGCGAACTGCCATGTGTATCTTGGTGTTCAGACCGCCGCGGGAACGACCAAGGGCTTGATCTTCAGACCCCCTTTTTTGGCGCCGGCCGCATGTTGGTGGGCCCGCACAATGGTGGAATCGATGATGAGATATTCGAAGTCCGGATCATCGGACATCGCCTCGAAGATACGCCACCAGACACCTTTGCTACTCCACCGACTGAAGCGGCGGAAGACACTGTTCCAATCGCCGAATACATCGGGAAGATCGCGCCAAGGGGAGCCCGTTCGGACAATCCATAGCACTGCCTCGACGAACATCCGGTTATCGCGGCCAGTCGAACCCTTCTGATCAGGCCGACCTATGATCAGCGGCGCCATCCGCTCCCACGCCGTGTCGCTCAATACCAACCGATCCATCACACCCAAGGCTGCCTCCAAAAAGCAGTCTTGATGGGGTGGACGGCCCCCGACCCAGCGGCATCGCAATGTGCCAAGATGGCGTTGTCAAAGGACCATCAGAGGGAAGGAACCGTCCGCATGCAAGTTATCACGATTGGATTGGATATCGCCAAGAACGTCTTTCAAGTTCACGGCGTCGATAATGCTGGAAACGCGGTGCTCCGTCGAAAAGTTCGGCGCGATCAGCTTATCCCGTTGCTTCGCGATATGCAGCCGTGCCTCATCGGCATGGAGGCCTGCGCGACGGCGCACCATTGGGCGCGGGAGCTGATTGCACTCGGGCATGTGGTCAAGTTGATGCCGCCGGCTTACGTAAAGGCCTACGTCAAGCGCAACAAGAACGATGCGGCCGACGCGGAAGCGATCTGCGAGGCGGTGACGCGACCGACAATGCGGTTCGTGGCTGTCAAATCGGCGGATGCCCAGAGCATTCTGATGCTTCATCGGGCTCGCCACCTCTTGGTTCGGCAGCGCACAGCGCAAATCAGCGCGATGCGGGCGCATCTGGCCGAATATGGCGTCGTCGCACCGAAGGGCCGGGCCCATGTCCGTGGTCTAATCGAAGCTCTTGACAAGGGCGATGGGCCGCTCCCCGCGATGGCGCGACAGGTTCTTATCCTCCTCGCCCGAACGATCGAGGGGCTTAGCGCGCAAATCCGGAAGATCGAGATCGAGCTTCTGGCGTGGTATCGCACGAACCAGGTCTGCCGGCGGCTTTCAACCATTCCCGGAATCGGGTTCATCACGGCGACCGCCCTCGCTGCCACCGTCGTCGACGCAAAGGTCTTCCGCTCCGGTCGTCAATTCGCTGCTTGGCTCGGCCTTGTTCCAAAACAACATTCCTCCGGTGGCAAAGACAGAATGGGAGGAATCTCGAAGATGGGAGATCGCTATCTACGGCATCTCCTCGTCGTCGGCGCCACGGCGGTCATCCGATACACGCGGCGAAAAGCGACGACCGTCAGCACCTGGGCGAACCAGTTGCTCGAGCGTAAGCCGGCACGGCTGGTCACAGTCGCTGTCGCCAACAAGGTAGCGCGGATCGCCTGGGCGGTGATGGCGCGTGAGGAAAACTACCGCGCGACGCCGTCAATGGCTCGAGGGTAACGACGGTCGCGCGAAATGACATCCAGTTTGGGCAGGCGAGAACGACATCAGTGATGCAGATCCGGTCAAGCCGGGGATCGGGAGAACCTGAGAGATTCAACGCGCATCGCAGCGCGGCAGCTTGATGAGGGCCCGATCCACCGACACCATCATGGCCAGCGGCCTGAGGCCGCACAAAAACAGGCCGAACACATGAATGAACCTGACCGCTTCAGTATTGCCATTGTCAGAATCTTCTTGCTCAACGGGGGCCGTCCACACATGAATCACGCTACGAGCAAAAAGGGAATCTGAAGGCTTCTGTGAGGTCCGTGGGCACGAGCGTGGCATGCGGGCTCGGCAGCGGACCTCATTGCAAGCCGGATTGAGCGAAGCCGCGGGGCGATCTGGCGCTATGGGGATTGTAGCCTGGAGGGGCAGTCGGGATCGTCACGGATGAGTTCTCGAAGGTCCCCCCGGATGGGATGGTGGCGGGTCACAACCGTATAGGCAAGGAAGTTTTGGCGTTGGTTGGGCTCAGCGTCATCGCAACGCTGGCCGTCATCAGGCCGGCAGTGTCCACCTGCATGAGGCGGGTCAAAACCCCGCATGCCGGCGCGCATTGCGGCCGATGCTGTACGCAGTGACCTAGACGCGTTGGGCGCGATCATGACGTGTCGTTCCAGAAGGGGCGAGGAGGCGCTTGTCCGCACCGCCAGATGCCCAGTGTGACCATCTGGCCACCGCAACAGAGGGCGCTGGCGACGGCGCCTTCGTCTCCAGGTGCAGCATCCTTCTGCAACGGAGCGTCCAGCAACCTGCGACACAATTCGAGCTTTGCGGCACGATGGCCGTTGGCGAGGAAGCCGTAGTGGCGGATACGATGGAAGCCATCCGGCAGGGTGTGCAGCAGAAAGCGTCGGATGAACTCGTGCGCATCGAGCGTCATGACCTTCGACTTGCCGCGTTGGCGATAATCCCTCCAGCGGAACGCGACCTTGCCGTCAGCCATGCTGATCAGGCGAGAGTTGGCGATGGCAACGCGGTGGGTATAGCGGCCGAGATAGGCCAGCACCTGGTCTGGCCCGCCGAATGGCGGCTTGGCGTAGACGGCCCATTCGAGGCGACGAACCTCGGCGAGCTTGCAGTTAAACGCAGCCGGCGCCGCCAGGTGGGCGAGATCGCCGAAGAAGCTCAGCTTGCCCGCGTCATAAGCTGCTCGCAATTCCTGCAGAAAGAGCCGGCGAAACAGGCGCGACAGGACGCGCACCGGCAGGAAGAATCCTGGCCGGCAGGCGACCCAACGCTTTCCATCGAGGGAGATCCCGCCGCCCGGCACGATGCAATGGATGTGGGGATGATAGTGCAGGCTCTGGCCCCAGCTGTGCAGCACCGCGATGTGCCCGATCTCTGCGCCGAGATGTTTTGGATCGGCGGCAAATCACTCGCAGCGTCTCGGCCGCAGTCTTGAACAGGATGGCGTAGAGCGCTGCCTTGTTCTGGAAGGCGATCGCCGCGACCTGCGCCGGCAGCGTGAAGACGACGTGGCAGTAGGCAGCCGGCAGAAGCTCGTTCTGTCGCGCGGCAAGCCATTCGCGACAGGCCTGTCCCTGGCACTTCGGGCAATGCCGGTTGCGGCAGGAGTTGTTAGGCGATGCTGATCGCCCCGCAGGATCGGCATCCCTGGACATGGCCACCGAGTTCGGCCGTCCGGCAAAGCTCGATCGCGCTCATCACCCGCCGCTCGACGCGCCCGGATGGCCGTCATGGACCTGCCGATACGCCTCTGCGTGGCGGCGAAAGATATCCGCCACCTCCAGTCTCGCCGACATGGCGAGGCGAGCTCAGCCGGGTGGCACGACCTCCAGCCGCAGCCGGTCGAGCGGGCTTTCCGTCCGCCGGATGAGGCCGTTCGAGACCTTCGTGTAGCGCGCCGTGCTCGACAGATTGTTGTGGCCGAGCAGAACTTGGATGATCCGGATATCGGTGCCGTTCTCCAGCAAATGCGTGGCGAAGCTGTGCCGAAGCGTATGGACTGTCACGCGCTTGTCGATGCCGGCGGCGGCACGCGCCGAGCGGCAGGCCGAATAGAGGACCTGCACATCGATCGGCGCGGTTGCGTCGCGACCGGGGAACAGCCAGTCCTTCGGCTTTGCCAACCGCCAATAGACCCGCAGAATCCGCAGAAGCTGCACCGACAGCATGACATAATGGTCTTTCCCGCCCTTGCCATGCTCGACCCGGATGACACCGCGTTCGCTGTCGATACTGTCGACCTTTAGGCCGACAGCCTCCGAAGCACGAAGGCCAGCGGCGTAGGCCGTGGTCAAGGCTGTGCGCGTCCTCAGGCTCGGCACCGCCTCCAGGAAGCGGACAACCTCGTCGGCGCTCAGAACCACCGGCAGCGTGCGCGGCGCGCGGGCATAGGCAATCCGCTCCGGGATCTCGGCATGGCCAAGCGTCACGCCATAGAAGAACCGCAGCGCGCATACTGTCTGGTTCAACGCCGGCCATGATATCCCGGTCGACACCAGATGCCCCTGGAAGGCCCGGACGTCCTCCAGACCAAGCCGCTCCGGCGAGCGGCCGAAATACCGGGAAAACTTCGCCACCGCATGGATGTAGGATCGCTGCGTTGCCGGCGACAGATTGCGGATCGTCATGTCCTCGATCACGCGCCGGCGCAGAGGGCTCAAATCGGCCATCGCTCATCTCCTGTTCTCAAGATTGCGCTTCAACAGCCGCAATCCTTCAAAACAGAAGCCTCAACCGCAAACCCCCGCACCAAATGCCGCGTCAGCGGCTTCGTTCAATCCTAAGAGTCCACACCGCCTAGATGACGAGGTGCTGACCGAGGTTGGCGAACTCCCCAGATCCCACGCGGCGTTGATCACCGCTTGGTATAAATGTCGACCATATATCCGCTCCGTCAGGTGGCTTAATGCCTGTCAATGAGTTCTTTCACTCTCTGTTTGCGGTGCATCTCAGCGCGCGCCCAGCGTTCCCGTATGTCCGCGCATTTCAGCTGCGTGTCCCGAAAGAGCGTTTTTGCTGCGGAAAGCTGGGCGTCGGTTGATCTTGTGCCGGGTCCTCCGCCGAACTGCAGAGCCTCCCTGCACTCTTCAGGACTCGCCGGCATCACATCAGCGAGGTGGGTGGCCAGCTCGCTTCGGCGCTTCGCAACGCAGCTATCCCGAGACGCGCGCGCGGCGATCTCGCCAATTTGTGTGTGAGCCTTCCTGAAAGGAACGCCTCGCGACGCCATTCGTTCGGCGGCGACGGTCGTCATCGCTAAGCCGTCTTCCAGCTTTTCCCGCATCGATGTCGCGTTGAACGACATGAGCTTAACGATGAGCGACGTGAGGGTGATCGCGCGTTTCAGGGCATCTTCCGCAAGGCCCAGAGGAGAGCAGCCGTAATTGCTTGCTTCGATCGAGTTGCTGAAAGGCGATTTGCAGGTTGCCGTTGCCGCAGACACGTATAAGCCGATCACGGTGCTTGCCGATCCCTTGATATGCTCAAGCAGAAACGGGTTCTTCTTTTGAGGCAGCATGGAAGAGCCGCCGGCAAGATTGCGAGCAATGTCGATGAGGGCGAACTCGCGCGTCGTCCAAACCTGCAGGTCCTGGGCCACACGACTTAACAAGATTGACACACCGGTGAAAAGTGCAAGCGCCTGCAGGTGATGGTCACGGCTCGCAACCGCATCAAGAGAGTTGAACGACGGCAGTTCGAATCCCAGAAGACGTGCTGTTTCGAGGGGATCTATTGGTATACTGGTGCCCCCGCCGGCACCGGCTCCCATGGGGCAATGCCTGACGTCTTCCAGGAGGCGATGAAGCCGCTGGCGCTCGCGGTCGAGAGCGAAGAAGACTCCGAGGAGGTAGTGCCCTGGCGACCCTGGAAGTGCGATTTGGTATTGACTGTACAGCGGAGCCACAAGTCTTGACGTTTCTTCGGCTCGCTGAAGGAGGACATCTTGTGCAATTCCTATTTCTTGCGAGATGGAACACGCGGCGTCTCGAAGAGCGAGGAGAGAGATGGTCGCGTTCAAGTCGTTCCGGGACCTCGCCAGGTGTAGCCAGCCCGCCTTTTCCGGGCCTGCTCTGGCGACAAGTTCGGCCTCATAGGCCAGATAGAGGCCACGCGGAGCATCACGGCCGTCCAAAGATTGAAAGCCCTCGCCTTGGAGGTCCAGGATATGCGTGAGCAGGTCTGCAGCTACCGATCGGCTGACCAGGGCCTTGTCGACGAGCATCACCAGATGAGCTTCGTCTATGGCCGCTTGGAATTGCAGAAGGCGACCGTCCCGCGAGATTTCGATAGGCGGAGCGAGCAGCTTCATCGCATCGGGATGCAAGGTCCACATGCCCTCGCCGGGCCCAGGGTCTTTCTTGCTGTCCGATGCGCTAGCAGTCGGATCGATGTCGATCACAACGGAATCGATCATCCGTTCAGCTGCCGTGACAGCGGCATCGAGTTCATCAGCAACGCCTACGGCATAGGCTACTCGGTCTCTGAAGTCGCCATTGATCTGTAATTCCTCCCCCTCAGATTTCAGAAGACCGACGTCGGGCACGGTTGGCTCCGGGGTTCGAGAAAAGCCCAGACGTTTGAGCTTCCCAGACTCCTGGGCAAGTCGGAAACGGATGGCTCCCGCCCTTGAGCTGGCTTGTGGAGGCACGAACGCCTCACCCGCGTAAAGCTTGAGCACCATGTCAGGGATTGACGTGCCCAACGCGTGCGAGAGCATGACTGGAATCATTCCTCCGGCCAGTCTGGGATTGACCTCAATGACGACAGGACCCGACTCCGCTATGACGAACTCTACATGAGCCGGTCCGAACTCCAAGCCCAGAGCCGATACCGCGCCTGCGGCAAAGGAAGCCAGTTCGTGTAGGGACGACTCGGGAAGTGGGGCCGGGAAGTCGTGCCCCACCTCGACGAAGCAGGGAGGCGACCCCTTGTGCTTGGCAACAATTCCAAGGCAATGCAGCGTCCCATCGTACGCAATAATTTCTGCAGAGTATTCCTTACCTTCTATATATTGCTGGATGAGGATGTCGGGGCTGCGCCAATCTACTTGATCAAGCAGAACATCCTTTGCACTTTCAAACGCCTTGATGGCGGCTGCGGCACTGTCGCAAAGCCTTACACCGCTACTGCCGCTCCCGGAGACCGGCTTCACGACCACGGGGAGAATAGCTTGGGCAAGAATGGTCTCCATGTCTCTGAAGGATGTGGCCAGCCGAGTTTCCGGGACCGAGATTGATTGTCGCTGCAACTCGGTCGCTTGTTTCCATTTGTTCCGGGACGTAGCTATGGCCTCCGGACTCGCCGCTGGGAACCCGATCGCCTTCGCGGCCCTTGACGCTGCTTCGACAAAATAATCCGACGACGAATATATTCCTGCCAGTCTTGGTAACTTGGCGGCGACCTCGATGAGTTCATCCGGATTCCGTGTTTCAGCTTCGACCACTCGACCGACAGACCCCTTAAGAAAGGGATAGCGGGCAGGATTGCGCGTAACGAGATACGGTTCAAACCCTAGGACTCTGGCCCGCTTCAGCAATAGCTCGCCTGTCCCTGTGGTGTTGCTTTCCACGAAGAGGAAGCTACCTCGGTTCATCAAACACCTCCAACGCGTTTAGGACAGCTTCCCGGCTTTTCCGGCTCCAACAATATCGGTTCCATGGCGGGAGAGCAGTCGAGGGATGCTCCTCGCTAGCCGGAGCGTCCAGAAGAACACCTTGATCAAAACATCCGTTCTGCTTGAGCCACTCGTCGTCGTAAACAGTTTCGAGGTAGCGGTGGCCTTCATCTGGACATATGACGACTACGGTTTCGTTTGGGAACTGCCGAGCGCGCCAGCGCCCAACGACGTAGCTCGCGCCGGAGGTCGGACCGGCAAAAATGCCATGTCGCTCGTGGAGCGCACGCGTTGCAGCAAACGCGAGCGAAGCCGATGTGAAATGCACCTCGTCATATAGTTCATGCTTGACGTTCTTGGGGACAAGACTGTTCCCCAGTCCCCGCAATTTCCGTTCGCCGTCCGGCTGGCCAAAAATGACGCTGTTGAAGGTGTCCACTCCAATCAGGCGGGCACCAGGCGCTTTTTGGCGGAGGCGCTCTATTGTTCCGCAAGTAGAGCCGCCTGATCCGACAGAGCCTACCAATGTCCCCTCGGCGCCAAGCATCTCCGAGATCTGGTCGGCGAAGTACTTGTAGGCTGCCGGATTGTCCGGGGTTTCGTATTGACGAGGTAAGAAACAGGATTGGTCTAATTGTCTCATTCGAGTGTGCAACGCGTCCAGGCGGCTTCTTTGATACCCACCCTCCCTTGCCTTTTCAGTTACTATGAAAACTTCCGCATTTAGGGATTTCAGCCTGTTTTCCAGTCCCTTATCCATCACTGGGTCCGTGAAAATCTCAAGCTGCAACCCAAATTCCCGGCAAACTACAGCCAATCCCAGCGCGAAGGTTCCACTCGACGTCTCCAGAACCTTCGCGTCAGGCGTCAGAGTGCCTCGAGCCAATGCTTGCTCGATAATGTACTTCGCAGGGAGAAGCTTCATGAATGCGAACTGCGCGAGATAAAGATTTGTTCCACACCTAATAATGCGGGGGAGTGCATAGGCAGCAGAATAGCCGGAGAATGGTAGGTGTTTGCGAATGGTGTCCATATGACTAGCTCATCAGCATCAATTCATGGTCAGATATATTTTTGGCGAGGTGTCGAACAGCGATACATGCTCGACCACCGACCGAAGCTTTCGTGGGAAGTCAGGCGCCATTCGATCGAGCAGGATGCCAATCATCGTACCGCTGTGAGCGACTATGACGCCGAGCGCGCCAGTGTCCTGGGATGCTTTCAGCATCGCGTTCAGATGTTCCTTCGGAGCGCGCTCCTGATGCAGGAGCGCACTGGCTGTAGCTATTCTGCCTATTGTGGCCGTGTCACCCCTCGGAATTGCTATCCGCGCGCGGTCGAGCAGTTCGTAATACTGGGTTCTGTGAGTAGCGGAGATTTCACCTCGCCGTTGATCATAGTCTACGGTTTCGACCGTTCCGCCTTCATCGAGGCCAACAATAGCAAGCGGCGGCATCTGCCCAAGGAAGGAGAAAAGGCTACACGATCGCTGTTGATATGCGACCACGCCGGGGTACATCACCCCGTCGGATGGCTCGATTTCCGCCATGAGATTCTCGATCAAGGATGTCCTGACTCTACGTTTAAAGCATGAGGCAATTGACCGTGCAGTCGCAACAAGATCCGCAGACGAACTCGCCAGGCCTTTGCCTTCGGGGAGTTCCGATTGCAAAAGGAGGGTTCCTCCTGAGACGCCGAGCGCGACCACGAGCTTTTCACCCAATCGTTTGGCTTTGACTTTATGTGGCGGATAAACGGTTACAGATCGGGTGCCTACAATCGGCATAAAGTGGGCCCGCGCAAAGAGCGCGATGGGCATCGTAACCAAGAAATGGCAGTCACGGGGAACGGAGCCGATCGGCAACTGGCCTTGCAGCAACTCGCCGAATGTGCCGCAGCAAAGAGCGCTACCCTCGCCGGAATGATTCCCAGGCGGCTGCCCATCCTCGGCGAGGCTTTCGGCCGTACCTTCGCCATCGAACGTCTGGTGATACATGTAGGGCTTCCAGACTTCATCGGCTGCTGCTTTTTTGAGTTCTGCAGTCTTGCTCGTCCTGCTTCCTGCAGGGCCGATGGAATGGGTCGGATTCTGGATCGACATATCGCCTCCCTTCAGGCTCTTTAACATGTGATTTGCCGCTAAGAGACGAGACCCAGATCATCGAAACAGGGCTCGCGTATCGGTGTCGACCATGGCGCGATGCTTGCGGCACTTGACTTTCTTGCCTGCATCATGGCCGCGTGACCCGCCGTCCTCGGGGGCTTGACGCTCTGCCTGTAGATCACAGTCGTCGACGCGCTGGCCTCTCTGCTGATCCGCTCGCGATGGTGGTGGCGATTGTCCGCGCTCGCGCCCTCGGGACGTGACAGGAACCAAAGCCGCTGCTGGGGGAATGACAGCGGCAGCCGCGACGGGCACGCGGCAAAGCTTCAATTGACGGGACCGCACTCAACAGTGCAGCATCTGTCGTGTTGATGTGGATTGTTCGAGCAAGCTTCATGTAGACCTCCTCGGCTGAGACTGCGAGACCGCTATGGTCATAACAGTTGCTTCACCGTGTTCCATGCAATCGGCGTGCCACGAGAGGTCGTGCGAACAAGCGGCGTGACACCATGTGTTTCGCGCCGTTACGGCGGATTACTTGTGCCTCGGTGTGTCGGGTCCCAACATGGACGTCTTCAACCGGACAGGGCTGTCACAAAGGTGACGTCACGGGACGGGTGGTGGCTCAACAGCACGGTGGTCATCGTTCTTTCCGGTACGCTCTATGATTATCCAAGCCAGCCCGAATGCAGAGAGACCACCCGATCACCCGACGCCATGATGAACCTTCGCGCTCATGAGGAAGAGAAGGAAGAGCGCGGGTGCCGATCTTCTACGCGAGATAATTGCCTTTGCCGCCGGGCGACTGATGGACTTGGAAAGCCCAGTAGTGCGCGTCCTCATCCCCGATGTATCTGCCGTTGCGCAGATATTGTACTGGTGTAAGGACGCCTGCCTCCTGGAGACGCAGCACCTCATTTTCAAACGATGTTGCGACCGCATAGCTCCTTTCAGTGCTTACCACCACAAATCCGTTCGGGCGCGTCACGCGGGCCAACTCGCGCAGCCCATTCGGGCGGACATGTCCGAGTGTAAAGACGCCGCAGCACACCGTCATATCATAGCTCGCGCTGGAATAGTCCGAGAGCGGTCTCTTGAGGTCAACATCGCCTTGTACATTGCGGTAGGTGCCGGTTTGCCTCGCCATTTCGGCCATCGTCTCGCAGAGATCAAAGCCGTCGATCAAGCGGAAGCCGAGATGAACCAGTTCAACGCCAACTAGGCCTGTACCGCAGCCAGCGTCCAGGATTGCTATGGCTGCTCGCTCTCTGCCGATATAGGCCGCTTGCACGGCGCCCGCCAGTTCCGCCACAATCAAGGGGCCGCGGTAGTGTTCGCGCTCGACGTCCAGTTCGTAGGAACCGGCCCATTCACGATAATATTGGATCAAGCGATCGGCGTCACCGTCGAGCGCATGTGACGCCTTGATCCGCTTTTTGCGGGCTTGTCGAAGTGCGTTCTGTCCGGCCAAAGTGTCCATATATTCCTCCGAGTGGAGTAGATGCAAGCAGGCCACCTCAGAATCTGAGGGCCAAGAACTGCCGGTTCATAAAACATGGTTCGTCCAGTACTTGATCATCATCCGTTTGCAGCTCGTCGTTGCCAAATTTGTCCATTCAACACCTGATCAGTAGCTGCGAAGGAGCACCCTTAGTCGTCTTTCGAATCCCAAGGAGTCGCCGTGGCTAGCTCGCCGGTCTCAGCTTCGACAAGGCTGTCATCCAGCCACTGATCTCCGAGAGACCGCGGACGCCCAAAATTTACAGCAGCAAGTTGCATGCCGGTTGGGCGCCATGTGCATTACGCCCTTCGTCACACCGGCGTAATGCAGGAGACCAATAATTTCTCTGGGGTTGAATACGGCGTTGGTGCAGGGATCTGAAGGATGGCGAATATCGATCTTTGATAATGTTGGCTATACGACTTGGCTTGCGGGAACGGATTTTGGACGTGCGCAGCCAAGCATGCGGTTGAGGATGGCGCAGCCGATGGCGACTTCCGTCTGCTGAGCGTGAGGCAGACCGAGCCCGATGGCGGTCTCGACCAGCGCGCGCCTGCGTAGCCGGTGGAGGCTTGCCATTTCATCCGGCCGTCTCTGATGATTGCCGCAATATGCTTATCCCTTTGGTCGGGCGGTTGATCGCCGTTCGGTTCGACTGCGTTGACGCGTGGCGGAATGACGATGGCAGCATCGGCCCTATGGCCGATGATCGCGTCGTAGGTGGGCCTCCCGTCATAGGCGCCATCGGCGCTGAACCGTCCGATTGGGCCGCCGATCTGATCGAGCAGTGGGCCCACCTGCGAGGCATCGCCAGTGTCCTGGTCGGTCATCGTGTGGGCGATGATCTCGCCGTTATCCGCGTCCAGTGCCAGATGCAACTTACGGCCCGGTGCATGTTCTTGGCGATAGTCTATGGCGCGGCCCAGTGCTGGAGGAGAACCATAGCGCCAAATCCCATCGCGGTTGGCGTCTGGTGGACCCTGTCGATCAACCCGTCTGTTGGGCGTCGCCACGTCCGCGCCCGTCGGCTGAGCGCGGTATGGTCGGGGACGGCGAGCGCCAGCCCCATCAATTGCAGCAGCGATGCCGGAAGCCTTACAGACTCTTAGAATCAGAAGAATCTTAGATATAAGAATCTTTGATTATAGAAGAGGCTAGGAGAAGCGAGCGCTCGATGCCCCAGAACCGGATCATGCTGGACGTCCTGAAGGGCAAGGCTCATTTTCCGCCTCCGCTCTGGATGATGCGTCAGGCCGGGCGCTATCTGCCGGAATATAGGGAGACACGCAGACGGGCCGGTTCGTTCCTGGATCTCTGCTATGACCCAGACCTTGCCGTCGAAGTGACCCTGCAGCCGATCGAGCGACGCCGAATATTTCCGTCGCATCGATGCGCTCAATTTCGTCGGGCTGGTCGCCACCGGCCTGGCGCAGTCGTAGGCCGAACACCAGGCCCAGCGTCAAGGCGGTTTCAATCGCGAGATCGGAATGGCGCGGCTGACCGCCGCGGGTCTTGCGTCGTGGGGCAGCCCAACCAGCAACCGCTTCCGGCGTCAGCCACAGGGTCAGGCTGCCGCGTTCGCGTAGCCCCGCCTCATATTCCGGCCAGTTCGTCACCTTGAATTTCATCTTTCCTATACGATGGCGGCGGGAAGGATTGTGCTTGAAGGCATCGCTGCGGCAACCGGCTATTGAGATCGCAGCTCGCCTACACCACGATCGCTAAATGATCCGTGCACCAACGCCCCATCAACATAGCTTCTTCGCGAGGGAAAGCATTTTTTTGCGAAGCACTGGAACATCCAGCCGTTCGGCGGGAAATCGGTTCACTGGAGCTATTTCTGATCCGCTCATCTGGCTATGCGACGCGCTGGATGTAGCCTCCCGCCCATCGATCAACTAGTTCTGCGACACAGAGGTTTTGACGAGTTGGCGCTAGCGTAGGACCGGGAGGTCCTCTGGATCAATCAGCAGTTCGATGCTTCGTGCGACGCCCGGACTGCGCTTGATGAAGCCGGTGTCAGGCGACATGCACAATTGACCCCCCTATTGCCTCAGCGAGGAATGTTACCGAGCGCGATGGGGCCGACATGGCCCCTATCTCCCTCCGTCGCGGCGGAGGGAGATAGCGGCCAGCTCTTCATCCAGCCGCCATCGAGGATGATCAGCCCAGCCAATTCCATCCGCCAGGCCTTCACAAGCCGTTGCACCATTCTCAGGTTCCTCTCCTTGAAGCGCGACGGGTCGATCTTTGTCAGGCGTAGCAACACACTTGCTGCCGACAGCGCCGGCTCTTCCTCGAGCCATGCCTTGATCTGCGCCTCGAACGGCTCGTACATGCTGGGCCTCTTCGGATAGGGTTTGGTCCGCCGATACGGCCGCCGATGCGTTGGTCGGGTCTCGCCACTCTTCCAGGCCGTCTTCAGATTCGCGGTGAAGCGCTGGAGATCGATAACGGCCGCCTCCTCAATCTTCGCATTCAGGCCACGACGATCGACCCGCCGTCCAAGCTCCGCCTGCGCGGCGCGGAGACCAGCAAACAGCAGCACGGGATCGGCGGTTTCCATCATCGCCTGTAGCTGCTGCTTGTTGGCCTCGGCCACACCCGGATGTGTAAGGACACGGGCTGCAGGCGGAACTGGCGGATGATAGCGCTTGATCACACGAGCGCCGATCCGCGTCTTCTCCTGAAGCTTGAATGACGGCTGGAACAGATTGCCGTAAAGCCGCACCACAGCATAAAGTTGGCCAAGAGCGGCTGTTGCCTCCGCGCCGACAAACCGACCATACCCCACCAGGCGACGCACGATGGCGCCATTCTTCTGCTCCACATGCGCCTGGTCATTCTTTCGATAGGCACGAGAGCGCGTCACTTCCAGTTCCTCACTTCGGCACCAGGAGACGACGAACTCGTTCATGAAGGCGCTGTCGTTGTCGAAATCTACGCCCAGCAGGGGGAAGGGAAAGAACGAGCGGGCCTGCTTGATCGCCACGATCACATTGCCGCTGTCGCGCGTGCGGACTGGAACGCATTCGGTCCACCCCGTGGCAATATCGGTCAACACCATCGTCTGCACAAAGCTGCCGGACGAAGATGTGCCGGAATGCGCCACGAAATCGACCTCGACGTAACCGGGCGGCGGATCATTCCAGTCCCCGAAGGTACGCACCGGCACCGATCGGCGAACCGCCGAACTCATTCCTGCTCGCCGGCGCTGGCCGCCGCGAGCCACAACACGTACCTCCGCCAAAAGCCGATCCATCGTCGCCGGGCTCATCGTCAGCAGCTTGCCGCGGAGCGCGGCATCGAGGTTCTAGCCGGCCATGCCGTTCAAGCGCTGGCAACAAGACAGGTATCAACGGCCGCAGCCGTTTGGAACACAGGCGCTCCGATGCCTCCCACAACACCACCAGCGCTTCGCGAACATCGCCGCCATAGCGAAGGCTGTGCCTCTTGTTGCCGGGTGTCTTCGACGGGCGACGACAGCGCATCGTGGACCGAATGCATTTTGTCGGCGTTGCCGGCTTCGAAGGGCCGGTGCGCGCCGAGCGCATCGAGATCGCCCCGGCCACCTTGCTGCGGCCACTCGCCGAGTACGAAGCGGTGGTCGGAGGGGGCTGGTGATGACGACCCTCGATCATGACGTACTGATCGCAACCCTGGATCGGCTGAAGTTGACGGCGATCCGCGACCAGCTCGACACGCTGCTGGACGAAGCGGCCCGTTCGAAGATGACCTTGCGCGAGGCCTTGGCTTTCCTGGTGTCGCGCGAGATCGCACGGCGCGACGAGCGGAGCATCTCCATGTCGAGCAAGATCGCGCAGTTCCCGTTCGTGCGCGAACTCGACGGCTTCGACGGTGCGTTCCCAAGGTCGATGCCGAGTACGTCGCGCGCATGGAGGACGTGCTCGACCTCTACGCCGAAGCTCCCGATCCTCAGCGACCGGTGGTCTGTTTCGACGAGAGCCCGACCCAACTCATCGGCGAGGTCCGCCAGCCGAGCCCCGCCGCACCGCGACAGCCGCAACGTATCGACTACGAGTATCGTCGCAACGGCACCGCCAATCTCTTCGTCGGCCTCGATGCCCATCGCCCCTGGCGAAGCGTCAAGGTAACCGAGCGGCGAACCGCCGACGACTTCGCGCTCTGCATGCGCGAGCTGGTCGATCGCCATTTCCCGAAGGCCGAATGCATCAGAGTCGTTCTCGACAACCTGTCGACCCACACGCCCGCCGCGCTCTACACAGCTTTCCCGCCGTGGGAAACACGCCGCCTGCTCAAGCGCATCGAATTCCACTACACGCCCAAGCAAGCCAGTCGGCTCAACATGGTCGAGATCGAGATCGGCGTCCTCGAGCGACAGTGCCTCGATCGCCGCATCGATAATCTCCAGCACCTGGCCGCCGAACTCGCCGCCTGGCAAACCGGCGAAACGACCGCCGTGCTCGCATCAAATGGCTCCACTCAGACCGCCTGCGCCAAGATGGCCAATGCCTATCCCACGCCGACCTTCAACGAGTCATAATCTCTGTGTCGAGGAACTAGTATCAGCCGATTCGCGGGAGCTGCCGAGGTGCGCGCTTTGTAAGCAATTGCGCCCCATCTTCAGTGATCAAGACTGTCTCCTCATGAAGGACGATCTTGCCGGCCTCATACTCAAGGCCTGGCTCAATGCAGAGCACCATGCCAGGCACGAGCACGGTCTGGTCGCCTAGCCGGATCGACGGCGGTTCGGTTACGCGGAGCCCGAGCCCATGTCCCATCCGTCCGTTGCTGTTAAGGTTCTTATCGCCTGAAGAAAGAACATTTGCCATTTGCTCGAACACCGACGCCGCCGTGACGCCTGGCCTCGCGGCCGCGAGGCCGATCTCATTAGCCTGCCAAACACGCTCGTGTGCTTGCAGCAGCGCATCGCTCACGTTCCCAACCCGGTAATTCCGGTCGTAGTCGCAGTAATAGCCATCATATGTCGTGCCAGTGTCGATAAACAGTAGATCGCCATCGACGATCGGACGGTCACGAGGACCGCCTGTAATCTCAAACGGTCCTCCCACGTCGGACCTGCAAATAACTGCAGGTATTGCACCAGCGCCTCCGGAATTCAGACGTGCGCGAAACTCCCGCTGAATGGTTCGCTCCGTATCGCCGACTTTAACAAAGTCTGGCACGGCCTCGAAGACAGTCCCCGTGATGTCTATGGCTCTCTTGATCCGTGCGACCTCTACCTGACTCTTAATCATGCGCAGCTGCCAGATCACATTTGCCCCGTCGACGATCTCGATGCCCTTCAGCTTGGTGATGACATCCAACAGCTGAGCTACGGGCATTCCCAGCCTTAGTTCGATTCCCAGCTCGGCCCCGACGCGTCCGTGACGACGTGGGAGTTCGGAGATCGCATTCACGAGAAGGGAAGTACCTTCGTCTTCGGGGCGGGGCGACGGCCACGACCGTATCTCTTTCACCCAGGTCGTTTCCATAATAGAGCGGCCGATCTCAGGAATGATCGCCGTCGGATCTCCTTCTGCGGGCACGAGCACGAACCATGGACGTGTGTAGCTCTCCCAAAAGGTGGAATCGATACCGACGATGTATCGGATGTTATCCATGGACGAGAGCAGCAGCCCGTCGAGTTTATATTCGCCCATCAGTTTCTGAGCGCGGGAGACTCGGGCCTGGAATTCCGACGTCGTTAAACCACCATCGATTTCTAATTGCATGTTGTTTACCCTTTGTCCCTTTTTTGAAATCTTCGGGTACATAGTTTGATCGTCCGACAATAAAGACTATTCACGTCCTCTCGGTCGAAACTCCGTCACTTGGCTAAGCCCCGTCGGGCCAGTTCGTCACCTTGAATTTCATCTTTCCTATACGATGGCGGCGGGAAGAATTGTGCTTGAAGGGCATCGCTGCGGCGCCGGCTATTAAGATTGCAGCTCGCCTACACCACGATCGCTAAATGATCCGTGCACTCCCGTCGCGCCCACCGGCATTGGCAAGTGCCACCGCGATCGTCTCTTTGTGAACATCCAAACCAACATACGTGATGCTATCGTCCATGGTCCGTCTTCTATGCGTAAGGCTCTGTGCGAGGATAGCTTACGCAAACCTCGATACCTGCATATTGCGAAACAGGTCACCCGATCCCTAGGCGAACGATTAGTCCATGACTTTCGCCACAGCAACCCTCCTAGGCCCTAAACTAAACCGCTCACGGAAAATACCTTCGAAGGAAATATCGTCCGAATCCGCGTGGATAGTTTGGTAGGTAACCGAAGATCTCGTATCCGAGAGACTGGTAGAATCCCGGCGCTTGAAACTCGAAAGTATTTAGCCACACTCCGACACATCCCCGTCGAAGAGCCCACTTCTCTGCAGATTCTATTAGCTGTGTGCCGATTTTCCGATTGCGGAATTGTTCCGGGACAAATATTAAGTCGATGTACAGCCAGTCATAGTAGCACCTTGCCCAAAGGCCGCCTGCCGTTCGGCCGTTTCCGGAGTTTTTGATGAGAACTGCAACAGACTCTGGATTGTAAGGGCCGGCCATTCTTGAGTTATAAACCTCTAAAGCGTCGAAGATGACGTTCCGATCCGAATCGTCCGGCTGTTCTCGTATCTCGATGAATGTAGCCACTGTGATTTGTCTCCCGTCGAGGACAGTGTGTTGCGGCTTGGCCTGCAGCCATGGCGCGCACGGCCTCGATGTGCTGGGCCTGTCGAAGGTAGTTGTTGCGCTTGGGCCACGAACAAACAGCTGGATTAAACGAGACGCTTCTGCCCTTCGTATCTTTCACCGTCTGGTGGGTGCACCCGATGAGCTATCAGTGATTCGTTGTGCCAGGAGAGCCGTCGCGAACCGCGAACGTCATCGTTCCATCCTCATTGATCCCACCATCGTAGAACATGCGGTCGCGGACAGAATTGTCCGGGCTGAATGTCAGCACTCGCGGCTTGATCTCTACGATCCGATGCTGCTCAATATATGCGGAGGAGCAAATGATTATCTCATCTCCGACCTGGCAGGTGCGAGCAGCGGCTCCGTTCAGCACACAGCAACGAGAACCCCTCTCACCGTAAATGACGTACGTGCTGATTCGCGCGCCTGATGCCTTATTCCAGATCTCAACGAATTCCAGCGGAAGAATACCCACCTCTTCGCAATGATCTGGGTCCAGAGTTATTGAACCGTGGTAGTTCAGATCCGCGTCGGTTACAGTGATGCCATGAAGTTTTGCGGCAACGACTTTTCTCATCTACAGGTTTCCTCTTTCTATGGACCACTGCCCCAACGAGGGACTGCAGTGTCTCAGTCCCAGAGACGGGGATTGATCGATGTGCTGCGATAGGTCGAAGAATGGCTTTTAAGAAGGGATCGCGGTCACGACGGAGATCGCGGTCAGGCGCAGGTTGGCCAGTTATGGGGCGGAGGCCATTGCCGGTCCGCAGATGGCCTCTTTCCCGTAGAATAAGATCCGTCGCTGACCTAACATGTTCCTTTCATTCGATTGATTGCGATACCAGCCACAACATGAATGCCCTAGTCGGCAGCTTCCGCAGCATCGAAACCAACGTCGCAAACCTCGTGCCAATTTGGCCGATCGAGCCAGAAACAGCATTTTGTGATCGCATTCAGCTATTTAGCCTGAGGCCCAACAAGAGATTGGTTCAACAGCCTGTGTCGCGGACCCGACAAAGCGACATGAGAAGCTATGCGGGAAAGCGGCGAGGTGGCACCATCGTCGTAGACGATCGTGTCCAAAGTCGAAGATCTCAGCCGCTCAATAACTGTATTGGATCAAGCTCGCACTGTGCTCGTCGTTGTAGAAATGAGTCAGAATAGCTGGCTGGGTACCGGCGTTGGTGCACGGATCTTGGTCCAGGAATTTGCGGACAATTGCCGGCGCGCTCTTCCACAATACGATCGATAGCGCAACCTCGTTGTTTGCTGACAAACGGCAGCAGCAGTGTAAGCGTGTCGCGGTAGCTGGCTTGGGTGTTGCGGGAAAGAATGCGTGCGGCAATCAGGGTTCTCCAACAGGAAACGACGGATCCACGGACCAAGGAGACTCTCATCCTTCATGGTCGGCCCCCATTGCACTATTGCGCAAAGCGCTGGCTGGCTGCATCGAGGAGATCTGGCGTCATGTGCAAATAGCGCTGCGTTGAACATATATCGATGTGGCCAAGGTAGGTTGCGAGTTGCGGGAGCAACCGTTGCAGGTCTTGACCGGAGCGACCAGGCAATCACCCGGTGCACGGCGGCCGTGTGACGATAATTCCGAGCTCGGAATTAGCGGCACCGTTTCGCCGTCCAGGCCCTGACCAACTGGTCGAGCGGGAACTGCCGGTCCTCTCGACCTTTCTCGGCCACGCCAATGTTCGCGACACCTACTGGTATCTATCCGCCGCGCCGGAGCTAATGACTCATGCCGCGCGACTGCTGGATAAGCGGTGGGAGGCTCGCTCATGAGTGCCCCGAACGATCTGGCCGTGCTGATCGAGCGGTGGTTCACCGATCGGCTCATGCGACATCGAGGCGTAAGCTCCAACACCATCGCCTCCTATCGCGACACCTTCCGGCTCCTGTTTGCATTCGCGCAGACACGCCTTGGCAGGTCTCCGTCGCAGTTGACACTGCGGGATTTGGACGCGCCTTTCATCGGCGCATTCCTGGAGGACCTCGAGACACAGCGATCCGCCTCAGTGAGGACCCGGAATCTCCGCCTCACGGCCATTCCGGTCTTTCTTCAGATATGCGTCGTTCGAGGAGCCGGCCCATAGCGCCCAGATTCAACGCGTGCTCGCGATCCCGAGCAAGCGATGCGACAAGCGACAGCTTCAGTTTCTCACCAGGCCCGAGATTGAAGCGATCCTGGCCTGTCCGGATCGCAGCACATGGTTGGGACGGCGTGATCACACACTGCTCTTGCTGGCCGCGCAAACGGGTTGCGGGTCTTGGAGATCATCGATCTCGACCGGGACTCGATGATGCTGGGGCACGGTGCCCACGTGCGATGCGTTGGCAAGGGCCGCAAGGAGCGAAGTACGCCACTCACCAAGGTTGCACAGCAAGCCCTTCGGGGCTGGCTCAACGAGCCCAGGAAGCGGGGCGCAACGGCTCTCTTGGCGCTCGCGCCGCAGATTGGTCTCGAACTCGGCAAAGACACCAAGCATGTCAAAGAAGGCCTTACCGGCGGCGGTCGACGTATCAACAGGCTGTTCTGTCGCGAAGAGATGCGCGCCCTTCGTTTTGAGCCTGTCCACGATCACCTGGCATGTCGCGCAGCGATCTGGCCAGCCGGTCGATCCGGTGACGACAAGCGTCTCGCCGGCATGAATGAAGTCGAGAATGGTGTTGAGCTGCGGGCGGCCTTCCAGAGTAGAGCCGCTCTTCTGCTCCTCCCGAATGACCTCGCAGCCGGCGGCCTTGAGCGCGGCGATTTGCGCGGCGAGGTTCTGGTCGGTGGTGGAGGTGCGGGCGTATCCGATGCGGGTCATGCAAACTGTTCATTTTGGGTGTGCCGACGCGACGATCTGTTCATTAACGCAGATTGAGCCCTACGGACTTTTCCGGTCGCGACGTGTTCATGGCGGATGTTTAGGCCGGGTATACATCGGTTTCGGGCGGTCAGTTACGCCGTCTTCGTTGTTTCAGCTTTCTGGTAACTTCCGCCAGCCACGCGAATGCGCCGGGAGTGGCCTGCCAAGCCCTGCCGTTTTCCTCGACGTAGTCAGCTGCCTCGTCTTCACCGCCCATGGTGATGTATCCCTCCGTGGAGGCGACGAGAGGCTGCTTGCCGGACAGGACGCCCGGCACATGGCTGTTCGCGAGCCAGGCCTCCTCGGCAAGCCTTCCCGGCATCCGGATCGCTTTCACGAAAGGCAAGAAGGGCCCGCGTGTAGAGCCATGCAGCAGCGCAATCGTCTTCGTACCGTTTGAGCAGCTTCCTCAGGGCCTTGATGTCGTCGCGTGCCAGCAAATGCCCGGCCAGCACGTAGTGGATGCCCTGATTGTCATTCGGATTGAGCTCGAGCATCGCCTGATAATGGTCGATGGCCTCCTGATGCCGACCAAGCCGCCAGAGTACGGCGGCAAGACCTGCCCGTGCCCGCATGTAGGGGCGCGTCTCGAGAAAACCCCAGAAGTGACCGGCATATTCCTCGAACCCTTCCGGTCCGAGCGCCTCTTCTCCGGCCTCGACCCCCTTCTGGTAGCAATCCAGCATTTCCTCGACGGAGTTGGCCTCTTCCTCCGCGAGCAACACATAAGCGTCGGCGTACAACGGCGAGATTTTGAGCGCTTTCCTGGCCAGCGCGATACGCTTGCTACGACTGGTCGCTTCCCAGGCCTCATACATGACGTCTTGCGCGGCGTCGGTCGGGTCGCTCCCACGTTGTCCGCCGAAAAGACCTGTCATGAACCCCTCCATGCCGCGCCCGTCCGGCATCGGAGGCAGAGTATTGTCATTTTCCGGCTGCTTGGATTTCGCCACTGCCTTTTCGGGGCTTCTTCGATACAGGCATTTCTACATTCCCTTCGATGGGTCACGCCGCTTGTTTCTGCTCGAAATCGATCCGGCGATCCAGATCGAGATCGAAGCGGCCATAAGGATTGACATGGGCGTAGATGAACGGCGTCAGGCCGCGGTAGTCTTCCGGCGTCAGCCGTGCCGACCAGTTCGGCTCGGCGAGCACTGACTGCATCATGCGCGTGTTCACGTAGACCAGCGACGCCTGCAGCAGATGCAGGGCCATCGCCGATATCTCCTGATCGTCGAGCCGGTTGGAAGCGATCTCGCCACCCTTGCCGAAAAATACGAAGCTGGTGGCGCTGTTCCAGTTCTCGACGACGTTCAGCCCTTCGTGGATTTCGCGGCGAAACGCCTCGTGGCGCAAATACCTGCACAGGAAGATCGTCTCGATAGCCCGGCCAAGCTCGGCGAGGTGCCTTGTAGGTCGGGTGCATCATCTCGGCGCGGACAAAGCGCCGCAGGATCGCTTCGGGATCGGCTATCCCGCCATGCATGGCGACGGCATATTTGACCATCTCGTCATATTGTTGCTCGATCTCCCAGTTGATCGTAGCCTACATCGCCCGCTCGCGCGGCCATCGGTTGTACGCTCTTACGGTCGCCCGGCCCGATCAGACCAGCAATGTACAGCGGACACATCCGGCGCCGAGCTGGATGCGAAAGACCTGCCAAAAACGGTTGAAGCCAGTGCTCGAGATCGGCTTGCCAGTCCACATCCATTGATCGGCCCTCCACAAGCCGACCTCCTATGAATCACGCAAACTCTCTCTTGGGAATTCCAAAAACTCGCCCGCCGCTAAAAACCTGCCAAAGTAGTGCAAGGACTCGTTGCGCACGCTGTTATCAATGTCGCGCAAAAGATTCTCGACGCCGTCCGATGCAGGCGAAATCGCCAGGGCGGGCGCGACCTGACTTATGAGACCGGACGGATCATCGATTCGGTGCCGGCGCCGGTTTCGTCCAGCACTTCAATTGGGCCCCAATTTCGCAATGTTCCGGCAGGTGCACGACGCAAGTCGGTGAAATACAAGACCTGGCGTGATACCCAAAGGGGAAGCCAAGCTTGGTGGCCATCGCGCGCCCACAATAATCCATCTCGTTCTAGACTAGTTTCCGTCCACAAACGGGCAAATATTTGATTTTATTGATTGAATCGTAGCTTTGCGCGAGCAAGGCCCGGCGGTTTCAGGTATCTTGGATCATGCTACTGAGTCCAAAACCTGTCACCGCCGGAGCCCGACAATGCGCCAAGAACGCACCGTCCAAGCCAGCATATTCGATGTTTTCGCCACGCACGAGATCGGCCACGAGTTGAAGGCGATGTCGCAATGGCTGGACGAACATCGCGATCTGCTCGGCTTGGTGGCTCGCGATTTGGTTCGGGTCGGCGTCAAGGCCACCGGGCGGCAGGGCTTGCCGGGCGAAGCGGTATTGCGCTGCGCGATCCTCAAGCAGTACCGGCAACTGAGCTACCAGGAACTGGCGTTCCACCTCGAGGACTCCGCCTCGTTTCGCGCCTTTGCCCGCCTGCCGTGGTCATGGAGCCCCCAGAAGTCTGTACTACAAAAGACCATTAGCGCGATCCGGCCCGAGACTTGGGAACAGATCAATCGGACACTGCTGTCGGGCGCTCGGGAGGCGAAGCTCGAAGACGGCACGGTCGTGCGGCTGGACAGCACCGCGACCTCGGCACTCATGCACGAGCCGAGCGACAGCAGCCTGCTTTGGGATGCGGTGCGGGTCATGGTGCGCCTGCTGAAGCGGGCCGATACCTTGGCCGGCGGCGCCGGCTCATCATGGCGCGATCATTGCCGCGCAGCCAAGAAGCGCGCTCGCAAGATCCAGTTCACGCGCGGTCGACCCAATCGGATCCAATTCTACCGCGAGCTGATCGCAATCACCCGCACGACCTTGGCCTATCTGACGCAGGCGACCCAGCGATTGGCAGCAGTGAGCACTCCGCTCATCGCACTGTGGCAGGCCCAGGTCCGTCACTATCGGCCGTTGGTCGAACGCATCATCAGACAGAGCGAGCGGCGGGTATTGGCCGGCGAGCCGGTGCCGGCCAGCGAGAAGCTGGTCAGCCTGTTCGAGCCGCATGCCGATATCATCGTCAAAGGCAGCCGCGACACCGAGTACGGCCACAAGATCCTATGAGGAGGGTGGATAGCGACCTGCGCTGTGGCAAAGGTGAGGTTGCTAAACCCTAGACACCCTACCTTGG
>NZ_JAMYUS010000035.1:0-47204 GCF_040323255.1 Mesorhizobium sp. M0052
CGCAGCGGCGTCCCCAATGGCACGAGCCTCCATGCCGACTGCGTCTTCCGGACGAGCAGCAAGGGCAATTTCGCGCCCGAGTGCGGCGTACGGCGGGAACTTCCGGAGATGAGCTAGTGCACTGATCCACCGGTTACCACTGGAGTCCAAATAACGCCTGGCATCTTCATCCAGCGACCCCTCGTAAAGCCGAGCCGCAATCCCCGGCCTGTTGTTTTCATGCAGGTATTGACTGAAACGTCTAAGAGTAGCCGCATAGTCCTGAGTGGTTTTGGGATTCGGCCCGGTCGCAGGCTCTGCCTCGTACTTTTTGATGAGAGCCGCTTTGTAATCTCTGATGAGCACGGCGTCGGCAGGGTCGGGATTCAGGGCAGCGCGGCCCACCATTGGCGCTCCGCCCGCCGACTCTTTGAGACGACCCAGTGCTCTAGCCACGTTCGAGGAGCCACTCTCGCGCTGGTACTCCTTGAGATCCTGATCCAGCAACGGATCGTCAAGCCGAGCAGCAAATCCCGGCTTGTTATTATCAAAGAGCCAACGACCAAAGCCGAGAAGAGAATTTACATGGTCCGTGACCGTGCGCTCCCCGACCTTACCGGCATAGAGTGCTGACCGCAGCCCTTCGACAACGGTCGCATCGTTGGAATAAAGAGGACGCTTGTCGCGACCGGAGACCACTACTGGAGGATCTGGCTGCACCGCCGCCGGCATAGAACGAGCATGGTCACGCAACTCGAACGGTGCGGGGGGATTCAGATCAACCACTGACGAATCCGGCGCATGATGATGGCGTGTTTCCCCGGGAACAACGTCCCGTACGAACACCGAGTCTGGGTTGCCTTGGTCCGGCGCGACTGGAGCCAGGGCTCTGTCGTGCAACGCTCGCGCTGACTGGCCGAGCCGCTTGATCCGCTGGTGAAACGTCCCAACGGGGCTTTCCTTAACCGCGTCTCGCGCCTGTCGGTCCATGAGTTCAAAGTTCGTGAGATAATTTGCCGTTCCAGATGTATCGTCACCCATGAGTCGGGTTTGTAGTGCCTGCCGATTGACGACGAGGTTGTTGAGGTTCAGGTCTGGCAGGTCTGGCAGGTCTGGCTGCCATCTTTGCAATCGCCCAACCAGCGCCCGCGTGCCGTCCACCACGTAGACTCCGCAATCCCACTCGTTGCTCTGCTGGGCGATGCGGGGTAAGTCCACGCGGGTCTCCAGGCTGGCGCCCAGCCTTTCTGCGAGGTGTTTTGCAAGCTTGTCATGCCATCCGCTGACGGAGTCATAATGATAGGCAACCGGCCGTTCCCGGTCGCTGCGATCAACGAACAGCAGCGACCAATGTTTGCCGCGCTCCGCAAGAGTCTTACCGCCATCGCTCACTGGCACGAACAGGAAGTCGGCTGTGTCGTTACCGTTCTGATTATGGACGATGCGCTGGAATGCGCTTAGCTTGTCGCTCTCGGAGCCCAAGCGCAGATGATAATTGGCTACGAGGGGATCCACGAACCGCGTCCGGGCGGCGAGTTCTGGATTGTTCCCCTGCAACTCCTGCTCCAGGAGCTGGTAATCCCTGTGGATATGTTCGTCGCCTAGCAATTGCAATGCGCCGAGCACCCGCCCGCTGGGGTCGCCGAAAACACCAAAAAACCCTTCGACCGCGGGGGACATCCCCTCAGGAAAGAGCTCTGGCGAGGCGGAATTCCCCGCCCGCAAGCTGGGCGGAGCGAATTCCGGTGGCCTCAGTGGCACCTCCTCGCTTGGTACCAGGTTGCTCCTGTCCTGTGCAGCGATCCGCTCGTCCGGCGCGCGCTGGTCGCCGTCGCGCCAGATCAGGGGACGAAAGGACTCTGCGGGATCCGAGGCTTGGTGATGGTGCCCAGTTGGTACGAAAGACGATGGCAGAACAGCGGCGTCTTCATTAGCTTCCCCAGGGAGCTTCTCTGGCCGACCCAATGCCTTCTGCGGCCCGCTGTGCTG
The DNA here is from genome assembly GCF_040323255.1 of Mesorhizobium sp. M0052. NCBI lineage: Bacteria > Pseudomonadati > Pseudomonadota > Alphaproteobacteria > Hyphomicrobiales > Phyllobacteriaceae > Mesorhizobium > Mesorhizobium sp. M0052. The sequence continues at coordinate 1,969 of NZ_JAMYUS010000035.1, forward strand.
CGCAGCGGCGTCCCCAATGGCACGAGCCTCCATGCCGACTGCGTCTTCCGGACGAGCAGCAAGGGCAATTTCGCGCCCGAGTGCGGCGGACGGCAGGAACTTCCGGAGTTGAGCTAGTGCAATGATCCTCCGGTCACCACTGGAGTCCTTATAGCGCTTGGCATCTTCATCCAGCGACTCCTCGTGAAGCCGAGCCGCAATCCCCGGCTTGTTGTTTTCAACCAGGTATTCACTGAAACGTCTAAGAGTAGCTCCATAGTCGTGAATGGTTTGGCGATTCGGCCCGGTCGCAGGCGCTCCCTTGTACTCTTTGATGAGAGCCGCTTTGTACTCTTTGATGAGCACGGCGTCGGCAGGGTCGGGATTCAGGACAGCGCGGCCCACCATTGGCACTCCGCCCGCCGACTCTCTGAGACGACGCAGTGCCACAGCCACAGTCGAGGAGCCACCACTGCTCTCGTACTCCTTGAGATCTTCATCCAGCGACTCCTCGTGAAGCCGAGCAGCAAATCCCGGCTTGTTATTTTTAAAGAGCCAACGACCAAAGCCGTAAAGAGAATTTACATGGCGCTTGACCGTTTCCTCCTTGGCCTTACCCGCGTAGAGTGACCTCAGCCGTTCGACAACGGTCGCATCGTTGGAATAAAGAGGACGCTTGCAGCCGCGACCGTCGGAGACCACTACTGGAGGATTTGGCTGCACCGCCGCCGGCACGGGGGAACGAGCATGGTCACGCAACTCGAACGGTGCGGAAGGATTCAGATCACCCACTGACGAATCCGGCGCATGATGATGGCGCGCCGTTGAGTGACCCGGCTGCAGCACCGAGGCACCTAGCATCGACCCACTGCCTCCGGCGTACGGCGCCGCGGCGTGTTCTTGTCCGCTCCCTTGCATCATGGGCTGCGCTTCCCATGGGGCCGCGCCTTCGATGAGGCTCAGGTCTCCCTGAGACGGATGAGGATGGAACGGGTCTGGCAGAGCCGGAACGCCGGGGGCGGGAATTTGGGCAGCGGCTTGGCGCGCCTCGCCCGAGCGCTGCTCAAAGCCCTCTTGCCCGGCCTGTGCCGCTTGCTCTTGAGATGCCGGGGGCTGCACCTGCCGCCAACCTGTTACATTGGATAGGTCAAATTTGTGCCGGTTCACGCTAGCCTCACGTCCACAGATCAGCTGAGCAACCTACTCGGGCATACTTACGAGAAGCTGACGAGGTCCGCGGTCCCGGAGCGGGTAGGCCTAATTTTCTGCGCGCCGATTGCGCTGGCGCGACGTAGCCCGGCCTTTTGCCAGCTCGGCAGCTACGGCTCGCAAAGAGCGTCGTAAGGCTTGCGGAGCCGCCCCTCAGCTCCCGTCGAGGAGCAATCCACAATTCACATATTTGGAGATGGCTCGCTGGTTTACCGGTCTGCGAGCCCTGCAAGCCCATGCTTCAGATGCCGCCCGTGCAGAGGTATTTCATTTCGAGGTAGTCCTCGAGGCAATGGCGGGAACCCTGCGTCAGCGGGAGCGTCAGCTACATAGTCGATAACACGCGCTTTTTACCTCGGTCTCGGCTCGCAACGATGGATTGCTAACGGCGAACTCATGCTGGTCGGCAAGGCGATACTGGCTGGAGCATCAACTCGGCCGACGAGAGTGGCCACACCATCCTAGACAGGATCGGCCGATATGCCCGGCATCGCCGCTCTGCAAAAAGCACAGCGGGCATCCAGACGTTGCCGGGTTGACTATGGGTGTCCGAACCGCGAAAAGAGGCCGCTCTTTATGAGTGGCGTGCGCTTGCAGTCTAACCCCAAGCCCCCCGCCCGGGCTGCCGGCGCGCTTCTAGGAACATCGAGGTAGATGACGAGACTTCGAACTACATTTCCAAAGCTATCGGTGGATTCACATTTCAAGCCCAATCGATTTCCTACAGCCAGGCGCGAACGTTCGATTGGAACATTCAGAATTCACATCAAGGTGCACCGCTATTGCGTCCCGAACAGGTTCGGCTGCTCGATGACGACTACGAGATTGTTCTCATCAAAGGTCTGCCACCATTAAAATTGAGGAAGGTGCGATATTTTCGGATCGCATTCTGAAACGCATCTTTGAAAGCCAGACAGGCGCCCTCCCGGAGCCGGCGCCCTTGACGGGAGCAGAGGAGGCGCTCTCCGCAGAATCTCAACTCGATGACCCGCTGTGTGAATTGGCGCAGGACTTTGACGATACAGTTTGATGTGAGGCTAGTATGAACCCGCGAAATAGTAATCCATCCCGTGTAACAGCTTTGTCGCAGGTGCAGGACGCCGGCTTGGAAGACGGGCAAGCGGTCCAGGCCCGGCGAGTGGGCTTTGAGCAGCACGTGTCCGAGGCGCTCCGGCCGCTGTTCGATGGTCGAGCTGACGAGCCGCCTACCGGTCCAGAGGAGCTTCTGCGACTGGAAAAGGGGTTTCGCGAGGTGCTTCAGCGAGGGCAGGATCATCAAGCCGCCTCGTCTTTTTTCGGCGATCCAAGGATGCCCGCTGGACGGGATGACCCCAAGGGAAGCGTGTCGGACGCTTTCGCAGCAGCCGGCTCTAGGCACGCCGGAGTTGAGGCCGCCGCCCCGCCAGTGTTAGCTGCCAGCCAACAGCAGATCCGGCCCTCGCCAGTTGCGTTTGACCGACCGGTATCATCCTCGGCTGCTGCAGGCGTGCGCTTGTATGCCCCTTCGATGATCTCTCGGAAGACCAGTTCCGAAAACTGCGATCAGTTGCCCGCCTTGTGCTGCCGCCTCGCCGTCGAGGTCGAAACGCCCGCGAATCAATGGAAGGTCAGCGGGCCATGGGGGCAGAGTGCAACGGCGTCTACACCGCCTATTTGAGGGGAGAGGTACACTTGGCTTTCCTGTTCCAGCAGCATCCGGCCGCACACCGACGCGATGGGGAGCTAGAATTCAAATCGGACCTTCGCAAGGCACGCACCGCGGATCAAACGCCGTTCGTTTGGGAAAAATGGCTCAGTACCGACAAAGCTTCTGTAATGGCCCTAGTGGCCTCGGTTGCGCTCTTGGTCGCGATACAGTGGCAAGACCCCCAGATCAACGAGGCGGTCCTAAGCGAACTGCGGACGATTCAGATCAACTACGCATTGCTCCAGCGAGACGTCGCCCGCGCCGACATCGTATTGGACTTCCGTTCCGTTGCTTCTACCGGGCAAGCATTAAAAAGGAACCTTCAAAACTACCAACGCCTTGTTGAGATTTCGCCCAATGAGAGCTCCGGGGTGCACTCCAGGTTGGTTGCACAGCTCAAAAAGTCCCTCGAAAACACAGAAGCTGCCATCTCGGCCTCGGCCGCGCAAAATGAGCTTCTGCAAAGCTCTCTCGTACGCTTTGCTCGCTCGGCTAATCGCCTTCGGGGGGGAGTGTCGAACAGGCCTGAATTTTCCAATCTGATCCTTCAATTTTCGGCCAGACCGGGATTCAGCCTCGCATTACAAATCGATCAGTCTCTCCGCCGACTTCCTCCTAGCCAGGACCAAGTCACGGAGGATGTTGCCCGCGAGGGCCGCGCTATCCTGTCCTCAATGTTGAGGTTGGACCGCGCTGTCAATCGGATCCCATCCTTCGACACGTTCGCCAAGGCTGCCGAATTGGAGCGAGAACATCTGAAAGCCTACAGCTTCGCCAGCGCGCAAGCGCAGCGTACACGACTTTTCTTTGGCTTGGTGTCCATATGCCTCTGCTTGTTTGCGACCATTCGAGCCTCCACGCTGCATGTGCGGACGAACCGGTTGGAAAGGCGGTTAGAGCTTGAAGCGGCGATGAGTGAGATCGAAGCTTGTTTCATCGACAGTCAAGCAACGAAGGCTTCGCGGCGCTTCTCCACCGAAGCAGCGCTTAGACTCATTCAATGCGTTTTCGATGCGGATCAATGCGCGCTTGCTCTGGTGGATCCGAGTATCAGCAGGAATACCGAGTACTTTGTCGCGAACAAGCGCATGCGCGTCTGGAACGCCACGCTAATCCATGAAGTCGTCTCACTTGTACACCCGGAACAGCCAGTGTTTCGCGTCGTTCCGGCGTCGGAAGTGGTTCGGACTGCCGTAGGCACTACCGGTGTTTGTCAAATTGTTGGTTGCAGGGCCTCCGATCAGCAGGCTGCGGTTTGTATCCTTGTTTTTGAAGGAGATCGCTCACCACCCTCCACAGACGACCTCCTGGTTCTGGCGAGCGCTACTGTGCGTTTAGGCAACCATCTTGAAATGCAACGTGTACACACGGAACGTAACCTTTTTGAGAGTCGATGGGAGCATGCGGAAAGGCTGACGGCTGTCGGCACAATCGCAAGCGGCGTTACACATGAATTCAATAATGTTCTAGGAGCAATAGTCGGCTACGCAGAGATGGCTAAAGGTCTTGTGCGCCGCCCCTCGAGAATTCGGGGCCACATCGGCCAAATTATCTTGGCCAGCAACCGAGCCAAACTGATTATTGATCAAATTTTGTCACTAAGCCGAAATCGGAAGCGCGTGACGATGCCTTTCGACGTCTCGGAGAGTGTAATGGATCTCGCGCCATTGCTGCGGGTTACACTCCGTGCGGATGTTCAGTTGAACTTCAAGATCAACGAGTGGCAAACGGTGATCGAGGGCAGCCCGACCGAGATACAGCAGATCCTTATGAATCTATGCAAGAACGCGTCGGAGGCTCTCTTGAATGAGGGCCGTGTCGAGATTAGCGTTTCTCGCGCTCACGTCTGTCAAACGAAGCCCGTGGCTAAGGGCACCTTGAAACCGGGAGATTACGTTCTCCTCTCCATCAGCGACGATGGCCAAGGAATCGCAAGTTCGGTGCTTCCGCATATCTTTGAGCCCTTTTTTACCACGCGCTCTCGCGTCGGCGGGACCGGACTGGGTCTTGCTGCAGTGGACCGCCATGTGAGCGCGCTCGCAGGATGCCTTGACGTCACCTCGGCTGTTGGCCGAGGTACACGCTTCGATCTCTACTTACCGGCCTGCGCTGAGGAGCAGGTCAGAGCTGATAGCGCTTTCGGCCCATGCGATGGATCACTTGGCAACGGAGAAATCATTGCAGTCGTTGACCCCGATCCAGCAGCGTTGGAGATCTACAAGGATAAGATCGCCGCGCTGGGTTATAGGCCGGTCGGCTTCGCGACCTTCGAGAGTCTTTGCGACTGGATCGAGAGCGGGAAGGCAGCCGACCTCCTAATTTTCGATAAAGCGACTTTCCTCGGGCCAGGACAGCCCGAAGCCGTACGTACCACCCTGATGACGGTGCCCATCATCGTCGTTGGTGGAAGCGACCCCATGCCGATCACATCTGGTAATCAGACCTTCGTCCTTTGGCTAGCCAAACCGGTCTCGTCCAGGACGATGGAGCATGCAATTCGTAGGATGATAATGGCATGATGCCGCCGACGCGCTCAGGATACCGAGCTACCGAGGCAGTCGGAGGCGGAGCCGGCTCGGATCCAGCAAATACAAGAGCGTCGGACGATCTCTGCGCACCCGGCTCATGGCGAGTTCCTCTCGAACACTGTCGTGGGCTTCCGCCCAAGGAAGGGCTCCCCGACCACGGCAAACCTGCCGCCGTGCTCGTGACCGTCAAGGACAAGTCGCCGCGCGATGGGGTCTGCGGGCCTCCATCCTTGACAAGTCACTGCGCGCTGGCGGCGACAGGCGACGGGTAATATAAGGTCGGGACGAGGAGATGGTCGCCAATCGGTCACGCAAGATGGTTGACGAAATGACTCGAGAGCAAAGCTTGACAATCATCGCCCCATTCACGCCAGACTTCTCCTGTGCGTTCATCATCGGCTACGGCTCCTCGCTGCCCCGACAAGGCTATCGCCGCCCCTTTGAAACTGCCGAGTATCTGACCAATTTCCAGTAGAACCGATTTCACGGCCGCGGTGGTGCGGTCGTCGTAGTCGGCGGCCGATTGCGGATCGGGCGGTACTACTGGAGCCATTGCAATTTCTCCTGCCGCAAATGGTCAGCGGCCTCCTGTCCCCTCTCCCCGGATATCACCAAATCAAGGTAAGTTTGAACAGGACTTGTGCAAACGACGCCGGGCGCCGGCTCGATTGTATCAAGCAGTGGCCCTTCATCCTTCAGGATCGTGATCACAACGTTTTCACCCTTCGCCGCCGACGACAGCTTGAGGGCATGCCGCAGACGGTCGAGACCTCCGCTATCTGCGTAGAAGAACTGGCTGCCTACCCGAGCATATGGCGCAATCCATTGCGCTGCCGAGAACGATGCGAGGATCGCTCGGTCAATTCGATTCGACGCACCAAGCACATCGCGAACGACCTGGTCGAACGCTTTGCCGTGCAAGGTAGTGTAGAAGGTTTGGCGATCACCCGCTGGCGGCTCATAAGAGTTCCGCCAAGCGTCCAGAACCGCTGCCGGCCGAAAAAGCGACATGCCATCGTCGCCGATTTTCGCCCACTCCCGATCCACAAGCGCAGCGCGGACATTGCTGACGTGGCCGAGACTGACACCGGCTGCTTCCGCAAGCTCGGTGACGCGCCAGGGATGGTGTGGATCGCGCAACATCACTCTCAGAACCTGCGCGGACTTCGGTTTGAAGATCGACTTCAACTCGCGGCGTTCGATTGCGGGTCGGGTCGGAACCTTACGCTCAATAAATATGCCGTCGAAAGCGAGCCGGCAATTTCCCTCGAAATCGAGGAAGCCCACATTTTCTTCCTGGCAAAGAGCCTGTGCTTCTGGAGAAAGAAAGGGCGCAATGAACACAGGAATTGCGCCTTTTCCTATGTGGTTTACCGCCCTTCGCACCTGGAGTAGGCCCGAGTGAACGTGGCGCGGCTGTCCGCTCGACTTGACCTCACAGACGAGAATATGTGTGCGCCCGAAGGCGCTGATATACGCAAGAATATCGATTTCGCGATCGAAAGCGTCGGCTTCAACCTCGACATTCTCGATGGAAACGGGCGGAATATCGTTTAAGACGGCCCGCAGAGCGTCCGCAGCTTGATGCTCAATGCTTTTCAATGAGTCGCCCGATTTCAGCATCCGCTGAAAATGGCTGACCTACTGAAATATGTCAATCGCAATTTCACAAAATGTGACGGTTTCAGCGGATGTTGAAATTCGACCAAGAGTGAAAATCTTGAGTTAGCTTCGCCCGTGCCCCAATCAATCCATCTTATGTCGATGGCCGCGACCTGAGTATCGAAAGGCGTCAACTAAAGGCGCCTTCACCAAAATCATCGATAGCGCGCCAGACGCCTGCGAACCTCGGGTGTCAAACGGCCCTTTAATTGCGGGTAGTTGTCAATCCGGATCTCGCACTGCCATCGCCGGGGTCGTGGTCCTTTCCGAGGTCGAGTGCCTCATGATGATGTTCGGGTCGGGCGCCTCAACGTTTCCAACGAGATGCAGATGAACTGCTGTCAGCCGTTTGACCGAGGTCGCCGCAACCACCGTCCCGGCGGGGACATCACGAGCTCCGGAAACGGGCCCGCGATTGGGATCGAGTGCTGATCTGTTATGCCATCTTTTCGCAGCCCCACTCGAAGCTGGTGCCGTCAACCCAAATGCAATGAAGCAGAACCGCGATCTTCCGTGCGACCGCCACCTTTGCCTTCTTCAAGCCGATCCGCCTCGACAGACGCATCCCCCAGGCTTTCAGTGTGGACCATTTCTTAGTCCGGTGCAGGAGCACGCTGGCCGCCTCGTACAGGTAGGTTCGCAGCAGTCGATCGCCCCAACGTGAGACGCGGCCATTAATATCCGTTTCACCGGACTGCTTTCGTCGCGGAGTCAGGCCGAGATAGGCTCCCACGTTGGCGGCCGAGCGAAAGCGCGAGGGATCGTCGATCGTGTGGCGGAAGGTGAGCGCGGTCACCACGCCGATGCCGGGGACTGTCATTAGCCGGCGTGTGGTTTCGTCTTCACGAGCGAGATGCCGGACCTGCCGATCAAGCTTCTCTTGTTCACAGCAGGCCTGCTCGTGGACAGACAGAAGCGCCTGAACCAAAGGGCGAAGCGGATGACCGTCGGCAACCAGTTCCCAAACCTTTCGCCGGAACTGTGACCCAATCGATCGACTGAACTGCAGCCCATATTCCTTCAGCATGGACCGTGTCTGATTTTCGAGATCGCGACGGATCTCGACAAGTCTCGACCGGGCGACGAGCATGGACCGGGTGGCCTGACTCTCTGCGCTCTTGACCTTCACTTCCCGATACCAGCCGACGCGAACCAGTTCGGCCAGGCCGCGGGCATCGTTCTCATCGCTCTTGTTCATTCGGACTGAAAGCGCTGCCTTTGCATGCCGAGCATCAAGGCAGACGACCGGCAACCCTACCCTTTTCAGCTCGTGCCAGAGCCAGCTGGACATGGCACCCGTCTCAAATCCGATGCGCACGGCGTGAGGCGCACGTTTACGCAGCAACTCCGTCAAGGCTCCCGGATCGGACTTCGCCTTTCCCTGGAACACCGTCTTTCCAGTATCGTCGACCACGCAGACGCTCGTCTCCCTCTGCGACACATCCAGTCCGACATATTGCTTCACTGCGGCCTCCTTGATCTCAATGGTCGGCGGCTTTTGCCGTCAGCCGAATCTTCGTTCAAAGGAGCGACGGCAGCAATTACGTCATCGTTTCCAAAACTGACCATCGATCGGCGTCCAATTTTAAGCTCTATCTCTGCCAATAATACGTGGGGTCGAGCCACGTAGCCGGCGCCCGCTATCTTCGAGGATTCCCGCCCCCGTGCAGGGTTACTTGAGGCCCGGTCACTCCACAATGGCAGAGCCTCTCGGACCGCCGAGCGCGGCTTACTTGCGCTGCCCCAGGGTCAGGTACCGCGAACGTCGCTTCTGAAACATGCCGGGTGTAGACCGAGGGTCTAAGCCTTTCATAGAGCAGCCGAGTTGACAGGCGAAATGGCCTGTTACACGCTGGTTAAATCGATTAGGATGTTTCGCAGGGAAAACTCTGCCCAACCCAGGCAACCATGGAAGATCGCCCCAAAGCAACACGCAACGGTAGGGCCGCCGCCAAGGCCAAGCAAGTCGAAGCGGAGCTGATTGCCGTTGTCGTGTCCGTCAATGACGGTGAACCAGCGGTCCTCACCATCGGGCAGGGGGATTGCCTGCCCTCGGGGCCGTTCGCGCTGGAGCATCGATCGCTGCAGTCAGGTCTAAGGGCGTGGGTCGAGAAGCAGACTGGTCATCCCCTCGGCTATATTGAGCAGCTCTATACGTTCGCTGATGCCGACCGCGCCGACGGGCGCCAGCAGCGCGTCATTTCCATCAGCTATCTCGCTTTGACCCGGAAGGAACATGCCACCGGCGCATCCACCTGTGCCTGGCGGAGCTGGTACGATTATTTTCCGTGGGAGGACCACCGCCTCGGAACACCGAAACTGATTGCGGATGTTCTGAAGCCGCGTCTGCTTGCCTGGGCGGCCGATGCCAAGCAAACTGCGACGCGCAGTGAGCGGCGGCGGCGGGCTGCCATTGCTTTCGGGCTCGACGAGCGCCCCTGGAATGAAGAGCTGGCGCTTCAGCGCTATGAGCTGCTTTACGAGGCGGGTCTGGTGGCAGAGGCCACCCGCGACGAACGGTCGATCGCATCCGACTCAACAGCCGGGACAACGATGGTTGCCGACCATCGCCGCATCCTGGCCACGGGCCTTGCGCGCTTGCGCTCGAAGATCAAATACCGGCCAGTCGTCTTCGAGCTGATGCCGCCGGTGTTTACGCTGCTGCAGCTGCAACGGACCGTGGAAGCCCTGGCAGGCCGGCTGATCAACAAGCCCAACTTTCGCCGGCTCATAGAGCAGCAAGAACTGGTCGAGGAGACTGGCGAGACGTCACTGGATACGGGCGGGCGCCCGGCCAAGCTCTATCAGTTTCGCCATGTCGTGCTGGATGAAACTGCCGTTGCGGGGACAAAATTGCCTCTGGCCCGGGGTTGACACTCTTATAGTCAACCTAGATATATACCCCTTATAGTCGAATGGATTATAAACGGGAGGCGCCGGTGAGCGGGACGATACCTTCGGCCGCGTCCCTGTATCAGCGCGTCCAGCGCATCATCCCCCAGTGGAATGGGCGGCTTTCAGCGATGACATCGAGGCTATTCTCGAGCTCAAGCACGAGCGCAACGCCGTCATCCTGGCCCACAACTATCAAACACCCGAGATTTTCCACTGCGTCGCCGATATCGTCGGCGACAGCCTGGCGCTGGCCCGCAAGGCAATGACCGTAGATGCGGACATCATCGTGCTCGCCGGCGTGCATTTCATGGCTGAGACGGCGAAGCTCCTCAATCCGGACAAGACGGTGCTCATTCCGGATCTTGGCGCCGGCTGCTCGCTGGCTGACTCGATCACGGCGGACGACGTGCGGCTGATGCGGCAACGCTACCCTGGTGTGCCGGTCGTGACCTACGTCAACACGTCCGCTGCCGTGAAGGCCGAGTCGGACATCTGCTGCACCTCCGGCAACGCGTTGGCTGTGGTGGAGTCGCTTGGCGTGCAGCGGGTGATCATGCTGCCCGACGAATACCTGGCCAGGAATATCGCGGCACAGACTTCGGTCGAGATCATCGCCTGGACGGGCCATTGCGAAGTGCATGAGCGCTTCACGCCAGCCGACATTCGCGAGCTGCGCGATGCCTATCCTGGCGTTACCGTGCTTGCCCATCCCGAATGCCCGCCGGAAGTTGTTGCCGTTGCCGATTTCGCCGGCTCGACGGCGGCGATGTCGGACTATGTCGGACGGCACAAGCCTGCGCGCGTCGTGTTGATGACCGAATGCTCAATGAGCGACAACGTGGCCATCGAGCATCCCGACGTCGAGTTCGTGCGCCCCTGCAATCTCTGTCCGCATATGAAGCGTATCACGCTCGCCAACATTCGCACGGCGCTGCAAGAAACCCGCCACATCGTGACCATCGATGCTCGAGTGGTTGATGGTGCTCGGCGTGCGGTCGAGCGGATGCTTGCCGTATGACGCCAGACGTCGGCGACATCAGGGGAGCGCCCGTGATCATCGGCGCTGGCGTTGCCGGGCTGATGACCGCGCTTCATCTGGCGCCGCATCCCGTTTACCTTCTGTCCCCGACGCGGCTCGGGACCGAAACCTCCAGCACACTCGCGCAAGGCGGGCTGGCGGCAAGCCTCGGCGCTGACGACAGTCCAGACCTCCATCTTGCAGACACGCTTGCTGCAGGTGATGGCCTCTGCGACGAGAGTGTGGTCAGACGCGTTGCGAATGCGGCGGACCGAGCCATCGAGAATTTGATGGACTTGGGCGTCGCCTTCGACTGCTCGTGGGACGGGACACTGCGGCTCGGGCTCGAGGCAGCGCATTCCCGTCGCCGGATCGTCCATGCCGGGGGTGACTCTACGGGCCGCGAGCTTGTACGCGCGCTCATCATCGCTGTGAGGCGAACGCCTTCGATCACAATTCTGGAAGGCATGGAAGCCCGCCGGCTCATTGTGGAAAATGGGGCGGTCAGCGGCGTTGTGGCGGCAAAAGGTGGACAGGCGATTATATTTCCGACGCGCCGCGTGGTTCTTGCGAGCGGCGGTATCGGCGCCCTGTTCAGAGACACGACCAATCCGGCCGGCTCATTCGGGCACGGCCTGGCGCTCGCCGCATGCGCCGGTGCGGAACTCGCCGATCTGGAATTCATCCAGTTCCACCCGACGGCGCTCGACGTTTCGCAGCGGCCGATGCCGTTGGTGAGCGAAGCGGTTCGCGGCGAAGGCGCAGTGCTGATCGACGAGTGCGGGCACCGCTTTCTGTGCGACACGCCTGGCGGCGAACTGGCATCGCGCGATGTCGTGGCTCGGGCCGTGTGGCAGCAGCTTGCCACCGGACACCGTGTTTACCTTGACGCCCGGCAGTCCCTTGGCCCCAGATTCGCCAAGCGCTTCCCAGCTGTTGCCCGGCATTGCCGGGACGCCGGAATCGATCCGGCAGTCGAGCCCATCCCGGTGCGCCCGGCGGCACATTATCACATGGGCGGCGTGGCCGTGGATGCCGCGGGCCGCAGCACGGTGCCGGGCTTGTGGGCTTGCGGTGAGGTTGCCTGCACCGGTCTGCACGGGGCGAACCGGCTTGCCAGCAACTCGCTGACCGAGGCCGTGACGACCTCGTTGTGGGTCGCGCAAAGCGTAGCTGCCGCTCCTGCAGGCTGGCAGTGGCCAAGGCTTGTCGCAACGTCACCCCCGCGGCCCGACCCCTCCTCCGTCCGCCACGCGGTCTCCAATGGGCTCGGTGTTATACGGGACGAGCAAGCACTATCCGACACCGTGGAAACGCTGCTGCCGATCGCGGTTCGCAACACTGCCGCTTCCGATCCCGCCTTGATCGCGCTGATGATCGCGGTTGCGGCGCTTCGGCGCCAGGAAAGCCGCGGCTCGCATTACAGGTCGGACTTCCCCACACGCAGCGCGCAGGCCCGGTCTTCGCGCTTGACCTTCGCCTCAGCAATGACGGTTGCGGCCGAACTTATTCTGCGGCCCGCGGAACGGAGTGCCTGATGACGTCACCTCCACCCCTTCCCGGGATCGTGATCGAGCCGATCGTGCGTAGCGCTCTACTTGAGGATCTGGGCAAAGCCGGTGACCTTACCAGCGATGCGATTATACCCTTTGACTGCAAGGCCGCCTTTGCGTTCAGAGCCAGGCAGTCTGGCGTTGTTGCCGGTCTTGATCTGGTAGCCTACGCTTTCATGCTTGTTGATCCGTCGATCGACATACGTTTTGGACGTCTGGACGGCAGCAGGATCGCGGCGGGTGAAACCATTGCAAGGGTGAGTGGACCGGCGCGGGGAATGCTTGCGGCCGAGCGTACAGCGCTCAATTTTCTCAGCCATCTCAGCGGCATTGCGACGGCTACGGCCGAGATCGTCGAGGCGGTGCGCGGTCAGAAAGCACGGATCGTCTGCACGCGAAAGACGACGCCCGGCCTACGCGCGCTGGAAAAATACGCTGTGCGCGCCGGCGGCGGCGCCAACCACCGCTTCGGGCTGGATGATGCCGTGCTCATTAAGGACAATCACATCGCCATTGCCGGCGACATCCGCACGGCCATTGAGCGGGCGCGCGCCGCGGTCGGCCATATGGTCAAGATCGAGGTTGAGGTCGACACGCTCGACCAGCTCGAGATCGCGCTAGGCGCCGGGGTCGACGCCATCCTGCTGGACAATATGTCCGTCAAGCAACTGACCCGAGCGGTGGCAATGGTCGACGGCCGCGCGACCACCGAGGCCTCGGGTCGCATAACGCCGGCAACGGCACCAGCCGTAGCGGCAACCGGGGTCGACCTCATTTCTATTGGGTGGCTTACGCACAGCGCGCCAATCCTCGACATCGGCATGGACGTGCCTATCGAAGCATGCATCCAGAAGCATCTGAACTGAATAGAGCGCGCTCCATATAGGAGCAATCTGCGGAAGTGGGAACGTACGATGATCGACAAGGGATTGAGATCCGACCGGGCCAAGGCGCTTGCCTTCATCAGCGCAATGCTCAGCGAACTGAATCAGATCGCGGGGTCTCACAGGCTGCAGTTCCTAGGATACCTTCTGGAGATGGCGTATATCGAGTCGTACGACATGGTCCGCAAAGAGCGCTCCCACCATCAAAGCAAGGCCATAGATCAGGGATAGCCCTGCTGAACTGAGCGCTGCGGCAGCTTCAAATCTGACCCCGGCACTTCTATTTCCGCAAAAAAGACGCGCAGTGCTCCAGCGCGTTCACGGGCGGTTGGACTGCAAAAACCAGTTGGAATATTTGACAGCGCGGAAGGATCACGATTTGCTCTCCAGTGCGCGAGCAACGACATGGATTCGATCTCCTTGTTTCGAGAAATGGTCGGACTGTTTCGCACAACTGACATCAGTTTCGGTTGAGTGGATTCGAGTGGGTCTAGTGGCCCCTCACTGAGGCCCTATGCGAAATCCAAGGCCAGCGGATAAACCAAAAAGTCGTGTGACACGCCAATTGCATCGAGGAGGATTCGCGTTGCCCTTGTACGAGCCAATGCTTCGCCACCTGAAATCGCGCGAAGTTGTGTGCGTCAAGTTCTGCAAAATGGCGTGGCATCGCGGTGACGTCGACGTGTCCGTCGCGCAGCCCCCGTGTTTAGCTGGGCGGCGGACATGACGGTGCTCAGGCGGCCAAGGCCCTCAGGCTCTCCTCTTGTGCTCACGCAGATGATCCATGTTGAGATAGCGGGTCGCCGCGAGCCAGTTCTCGTGGATCTCGACCGTCAGCGCCCGAACCAGCCGCAGATAACTCTGCGGGTTGGGGAAGATGCGCACGACCAGGGTGCGCCGTTTGATCTCCTGGTTCAGCCGCTCCAGCATGTTGGTCGATTTCATGTGCTTATGATGGGCAAGCGGCAGCCGATAGAAGCTCAGCGTCTCCTCGATGTTGTCCTCCACCCAGTTGACCAGCTTCGGATATTTGGCCTGCCATTTGGCAATCCACTGCGCCAGGTCGCGCTTGACCTCGGCAAGGTCGCACGGTCGTAGAACCATCTGAGTTCCATCAGGCAGTCGTCGTCGACCTTGCGCGGCACATAGTCGAGCGCGTTTCTGAGGAAGTGCACGTAGCAGCGCTGCCAGACCGCCTCGGGCAGCACTTCGCGGATTGCCGCCCTGAGCCCCGGATGGTCGTCGGAGACGACGAACTCGACGCCGGCGAGCCCGCGATTCTTGAGTCCCGTCAGGAACTCGCGCCAGCTCGAATGGCTCTCCCGGTTGGCCAGCTCCACGCCCAGAACCTGGCGCCGGCCCTCCCAATCCACGCCGATCGCCACCAGCACCGCCTGGCTGGCGATCACGCCCGCCTCGCGAGCCCGCTCGTAGCGCGCGTCCAAAATGAGATACGGATAGCTTTCCTCGAGCCGCTGCGTGAAGAACGCCTTGAGCGCCTCATCCAGCCGCATCGTCGCCTCGCTCACCGTCGAGGCCGAGAAAGAGTGGCCGCACAATTCCTCCGTCACCGCCTTCACCTTGCGGGTCGAGACGCCCTGCACGTACATCTCGACCAGCGCCGACACCAATGCCTTCTCCGAGCGCTGGTAGCGCTCAAACAACTCCGTCGAGAACCGGCCAGCCCGATCCTGCGGAACGCGAAGCTCCAGCACCCCGACCCGCGTCACCAGCTTGCGCTCGTAATAGCCGGACCGGTAACTCGTCCGCTCCGCCGCCCGCTCCCCTTTCTCGGCCCCGATCGCTCATCTCGGCTTCAAGAACCTCCTGCACGACAGTCTGCAATGCCTGGCGAAAGCCGTCCTCATCCGACAACAGCAACGCTTTCAACTCGCCTCTGCTCAGTCTAACTTCTCGATTGGTCATGGCACTTCCCCTTTCCACGGGAATCGGTGATCGTAACGTCACCACCGTGCCATGGCCGCTTTCGCCTCAGCGCAACGACCGTTCTCTCTCCAAAACTTTTTGCAGAACCTTCAGCACACTATCGTCGATTGGCTACGAGCGCGACCGGTCAGCCCCCGCCCCTCGAGACCATCGACATCGAAGCGGCCGCGAGTTGCCTATAAAAGATTACTGCACTCTTTGTTTGTGACGCATGCGGGTGGTGAGCGGTTTTCAAAGGCCCCGTTTCCTGCTGACCAAGTTAGCTTGGACCACTGAATTGCCGATCAAACGCTCTCGGGTACTGGTGCGAGTATGAAATCAAACACGGGCTCAGGCTGGGCAGGCTTTGGCTCCCGCAGAACAACCGGGTAAGCTACGACCGCTTGGGCATGTGCAGCGAGCGCGGCAGGTGTCATCCCGAGCGCTTCCTCAAACAGGCCGCCCGGCACTCTCACCATCTGACGAAAAAGCCCTGCAGCTCTTGTCGCATGGCGCGCCGCTGCGACCCGCTTGCCCTCGCGGATCTTCACGCCGGCCGCCGCCAACAGGATCAGTCCCTTGAAGAACAGGCGGTGCTGAGCGCTTTGTTTCGCAGCCTGCCAGAGAGGCTCCCAGGCTTCATGGGCTTCCCAGTAGTAGCCGTGATTGAAAAGGTCGATTCCCCATAGAAACACATCTGAGCCAAGCGCTTCGCCAACGGCGACGGTCACCGGATCTGATCGGTAACTGTGGCCCAAGGGATCACGCACCGGATGTGGATATTTGCCGGGCAGATACGCATAGCTCGGGAAACTTTTTTCGGGCAGCAGGCGAGGGCGAAACATAGGCCCAACAAACATGAAAGTGCGTTAAGGGGCAATTCATGCTGACCGCGTCGTGACAGGCAAGCAGTCTTAACGGGCTTGTAAAGGGTGGCGAGATTGGCCAAAACGCGCTTTGCCAAATTCATGACGTTGGGTAAGCGGCTGACGCAGGGAGAAGATATGATTTTGCGACTGAAGGAGCGGCTCGGCAAAAGGTTTGAGGAAGAAGTCCAATTCTTCAAAGGCTGGCAAAAGGACAAGAAGGGCGTGGGAGCCCTTATTCCCACTTCGGTTTATGCGGCACGCCGGATGGCAAGCGTGGTGAACCCACGGTCAGGATTACCGATTCTGGAGCTTGGCGCGGGAACCGGTGTCATCACAAAGGCGATCCTGGCTAGGGGAATCAAGCCGCGCCAGCTGGTTTCAGTCGAATATTCCAGGATTTTCTACGACGGCTTGGTGCAACGCTTCCCGAATGTGGACTTCAGATTGGGCGACGCATTTGCGCTGGACGAAGCTCTGGGTGAGCGCAAAGGTGAACAGTTCGATTGTGTTATAAGTGCAGTCCCGCTGTTGAGCTTTCCAATGCAACAGCGTGTCGCGCTGGTTGAGGATCTGCTTGCCCGTATTCCTGCCGGCCGGCCCGTGATTCAGATCACATACGGACCTCTGTCGCCGGTGATCAAGATGCCAGACCGTTACGTGGTTTCCCACTATGACTTCGTCGTCCGCAACATACCGCCGGCACAGCTCTGGACTTATCGTCGAGCAGTCTAGCCAAATGTGGACGGTTTCCTTCTCTGAGGGTTCCGCTGAGTGGTGGCCTTGCACCCAAACAGGATGTGGAACAGAGCAGGGGCAGATGCCAGATTGCCAAGAAGACGACGCGGTCCTGGTTTGATTTGACAGTGGGCGGGCCAAATGCGCTTGACAAAGCCGCGCCGGCCCGTTCAACCTGAGGCATTCACCAGGGGAGTCCCGGCAAGGGGCTGAGATACTGCTGGCTTTCGCGGCGCAGTGACCCGTTGAACCTGATCCAGTTCATACTGGCGTAGGGACGGTGCAAGCGCTTTGCGTGAGTTCACGCCCGAGGTCCTGTTTCGGCAGGTCGACAGAAGCGTCTTTTCATCCTTCCGGCACAGAACTGGGTCTCCAATGCATGAGCAAAGGAGCCTCAAGATGAATGCCCTCACCCCAGCCGTTTCAACGGGACCGCTGCCCGCCTCACGGAAGATCCACAAGCCCGGCACCATCCACCCGCAGATCAAAGTGCCGATGCGCGAAATCTCCGTCCATCCGACGGCCGGCGAGCCGCCCGTCACCGTCTACGATCCGTCCGGCCCCTACACCGACCCGGCTGTCGACACCAGCATCGAAAAAGGCCTGGCCCGACTTCGCCACGAATGGATTTTGGCGCGCGGCGATGTCGAGGGCTGTGACGGCCGCCATGTCCGGCCGGAGGACAACGGATTCGCGACGGGCGAACGCCTGACGCCGGAATTTCCCATCCGCCACCGACCGCTCAGGGCCAAGGCAGGCAAGGCGGTGACGCAGCTTGCCTATGCGCGCGCCGGCATCATCACACCCGAAATGGAGTTCGTTGCCATCCGCGAGAACCTTGGTCGCGAGATCCTGCGCGGCAAGCTTGAGCGCGACGGCGAAGCTTTCGGCGCGACGCTGCCCGATTTCGTCACGCCCGAATTCGTGCGTGACGAGGTGGGGCGCGGACGGGCGATCATTCCCGCCAACATCAACCATCCCGAGAGCGAGCCAATGATCATCGGCCGCAATTTCCTGGTCAAGATCAATGCCAATATCGGTAACTCCGCCGTCACATCGTCGATGGCTGAAGAGGTCGAAAAGATGGTGTGGGCGATCCGCTGGGGCGCCGATACGGTGATGGACCTGTCGACCGGCCGCAACATCCACAACATCCGCGACTGGATGGTGCGCAACGCGCCGGTGCCGATCGGCACGGTGCCGCTTTACCAGGCGCTCGAAAAGGTCGGCGGCATTGCCGAGGATCTAACCTGGGAGGTCTACCGCGACACGCTGATCGAACAGGCCGAGCAAGGCGTCGACTATTTCACCATCCACGCCGGCGTGCGGCTGCATTACATCCCGCTGACGGTCGACCGGGTGACGGGTATCGTCTCGCGCGGCGGCTCGATCATGGCCAAATGGTGCCTGCACCATCACCGGGAAAGCTTCCTCTACGAGCACTTCGCGGAGATCTGCGACATCGCCAGAGCCTACGACGTCTCCTTCTCGCTCGGCGACGGCCTTCGTCCCGGCTCGATCGCCGATGCCAACGACGCGGCGCAGTTCGCCGAGCTGGAAACGCTCGGCGAGCTGACGCAGATCGCCTGGGCGAAGGATTGCCAGGTGATGATCGAAGGGCCCGGCCACGTGCCGATGCACAAAATCAAGGCGAACATGGACAAGCAACTCGCCGTCTGCGGCGAGGCGCCGTTCTATACGCTTGGACCGCTGACGACCGACATCGCGCCGGGCTACGACCACATCACCTCAGGTATCGGCGCCGCCATGATCGGCTGGTTCGGCACAGCCATGCTCTGCTACGTCACGCCCAAGGAGCATCTTGGCCTTCCCGATCGCGACGACGTCAAGACCGGCGTAATCACCTACAAGATCGCCGCCCATGCCGCCGATCTGGCGAAGGGTCATCCGGCTGCAAAGGTTAGGGATGATGCCCTTTCCCGGGCGCGCTTCGAGTTCCGCTGGGAGGACCAGTTCAACCTGTCGCTCGACCCGGAAACCGCGCGGTCCTTCCACGACCAGACCTTGCCCAAGGAAGCGCACAAGATGGCGCATTTCTGCTCGATGTGCGGACCGAAATTCTGCTCCATGCGTATCTCTCACGACATCCGCGCCGAGGCACAGAAAGAGGGCATGGCGGCGATGGCGGCGAAGTACCGCGAGGGCGGCGATCTCTACCTGCCGGCGGACGAGACCGGCGCACCGCTCATACCTCAGCCACGTGAGCCATCATGAAGGTCTTGGTCAAAGGGGCCGGCGTTGCCGGCCTCACCGCCGCCTTCGAATTCGCCGCACGCGGCGCGGCGGTTACCGTTGCCGAGACAAGGCCTGCCCTTGGGGGCAATGCGTCGTGGTTCGCCGGTGGCATGTTGGCGCCGTGGTGCGAGCGTGAAAGCGCCGAGCAGCCGGTGCTGGATCTCGGACGTGACGCCGCCGACTGGTGGGACGCCGCAACGCCCGGCTTGGTAGCACGACGGGGAACGCTGGTCTTGGCCGCGCCGCGCGATGCGGGCGAGCTCGACCGGTTCGCCAGCCGCACGACGGGCTATCGGCGCGTCGAGGAAGATGAAATTGCCTTGCTGGAGCCCGACTTAGCCGGCCGCTTCCGCCGCGGATTGCTCTTCGCCGCTGAGGGCCATCTTGATCCGCGCCAGGCGATGGCAGCACTTCATGACAAGCTCGCGGCCACGGGTGTTGAATTCCACTTCGGCGCCGACGCCCAGCATGTTTTTGGTTGCGATCGTCAGATCGACTGTACGGGAATGGCGGCGCAAAATGACTGGCTGCGCGGCGTTCGCGGCGAAATGCTCACCCTGCGTACCCCTGATATCTCACTGTCGCGCCCCGTCAGGCTGCTGCATCCGCGCTTTCCACTCTATGCAGTGCCGCGCACCGATCACCGTTTCATGATTGGTGCGACGATGATTGAAAGCCAGTCCGTCGGACCGGTTACGGCGCGTTCGATGATGGAACTGCTGGGTACCGCCTATGCCCTCCACCCGGCCTTTGGCGAGGCCGAGATCGTTGAAACCGGTGTCGGCGTCCGCCCAGCCTTTCCCGACAATTTGCCGCGCGTCGAAACGAACGGTGAAATCATCGCGATCAACGGGCTCTATCGTCACGGTTTTCTCCTGGCTCCCGCCATGGCGCGCCAGGCTGCCGACCTGGTTTTCAGTCAAGACAGAACCAAGGAGCTTGCCCATGAAACTGACCGTCAACGGCGAAGCGCATGAGGTTGCCGCCACAACGCTGGAGGCGCTGCTTGCCGCGCTCGACTATGAGGGCGATTGGCTGGCGACGGCCGTCAACAATGACCTCGTGCACAAAGCCAACCGGGCGGAATTCCAGTTGAACGACGGCGACCGGATTGAAATCCTCTCGCCCATGCAGGGAGGCTAGCTTGTTCGACCTTCTCGGGACGACGCTTCCCTCCCGCCTGCTTCTCGGCACAGCTCAATATCCTTCGCCGGCCATCCTTGCCGATGCGGTCAGGGCATCGGGCACGTCGGTGGTGACCGTCTCTCTGCGCCGTGAGATGGCAGGCGGCAGGGGCGGCGAAAAATTCTGGTCGCTGATCCGCTCGCTGGGCACAAGGATCCTTCCCAACACTGCCGGCTGCCACTCCGTCAAGGAAGCGGTCATGACCGCAAAAATGGCGCGCGAGGTCTTCGGTACGAGCTGGATCAAGCTCGAAGTGATCGGCAACCACGATACGCTGCAGCCGGATGTGTTCGGCCTGGTCGAAGCCGCCCGCATCCTGTGTGAAGACGGTTTTACGGTATTCCCCTATACCACCGACGACCTTGTTGTCGCCGAGCGGCTGCTGGGGGCGGGCTGTAACGTCTTGATGCCGTGGTGCGCGCCGATCGGTTCCGCCCTCGGACCGATCAACATCACTGCGCTGCGCTCGATGCGCGGCCATTTCCCTGATGTTCCGCTGATCGTGGATGCGGGGCTCGGACGGCCGTCGCACGCGGCAACCGTCATGGAGCTCGGCTTTGACGCCGTACTCCTGAACACGGCGGTCGCCAAGGCGGCCGATCCGGTCGGCATGGCGCGTGCGTTCGGCAAGGCGGTCGAGGCCGGTCGTGAAGCTTTCAGCTCGGGAATGCTCGAACCCCGCGACGTCGCCGTGCCGTCGACGCCAACGATCGGAAGGGCGGTTTTTTCATGAAGCTCGATCCCTTCTACCTGATCGTTGATAGCGCTGCCTGGATCGAGCGGCTGGTGCCGCTTGGCGTCAAGCTGGTTCAGTTGCGCGTCAAGGATAGGGACGAGGCCACGCTGCGGATGGAAATCCGCCGCGCGAACGGCGTCTGCGCGGTCCTTGGTTGCCAACTGATCGTCAACGACTATTGGCGCACGGCAATCGAGGAAGGCTGCGACTTCGTCCATCTCGGCCAAGAGGATTTGGCCGCGGCCGACCTGCTGGCGATTAAGTACGCCGGATTGAAGCTCGGGCTCAGCACGCACGATCATCTCGAACTGAAAACGGCTATCGCTGCCGAGCCCGACTATATCGCGCTCGGCCCCATCTATCCCACCATCCTGAAGCAGATGAAATGGGCGCCGCAAGGGCTCGAACGGATCAGCGAGTGGAAGCGCCGGGTCGCACCGATCCCATTGGTCTCCATCGGCGGCCTCAACCCCGACCGGCTCGACGGTGTCTTCGAGGTTGGCGCAGACAGCGCGGCAGTGGTGACCGACATCACGTTGAATGCCGATCCCGAAGCGCGCACGCGGCAATGGATCGAAAAGACAGAGCGATGGCGCTAAGGCGGGAACCGCATGTGCTCGTGGTCGGCGGTTCGGACTCCAGCGGCGGAGCCGGAATAGCACGCGATATCGAGACGATCTCTTCCATTGGCGTGCGAACCTGCCTTGCTGTCACCGCGCTAACGGTGCAGACGCACCATGCGGTCATGGAAATCCACTCTATGCAACCCGGTCTGGTGGCCGGTCAGATGCGTGCGGGGTTGCAGGCCAACAAAGTGGCGGCCATCAAGATCGGCATGCTCGCCACGGTCGAGATCGTCATTGCGGTTGCCGGAGTGCTGCGCGAAAATCCGCAGGTGCCGGCAGTGCTCGACCCGGTGCTGGCCTCGACGTCAGGCCCGGCGCTCCTGGAAGCCGGCGCCATCGCCGCCCTGAAATGCGATCTGATGCCATTTTGCCGTCTGGTCACCCCCAATCTCTTCGAGCTGGCACTCCTTGTTGGCTCGGAGCGGGCAGTGGATGAGGACGGCGTAGTGTGGCAAGGCCAAGAATTGCTGGCAGCCGGCGCGCGGGCTCTGCTGATCAAGGGCGGCCATGCATCGGGATCGCAATCAACCGATATTCTGTTGCGCCCCGATCACGAACCAGTCCGCTTTGACACGCCGCGTCTTGCCGGATCGATGCGCGGGACGGGCTGCATGCTGGCCAGCGCGATTGCGGCACATCTGGCGAAGGCGCAATCAATCGAGTACGCCGTGCGCCAGGGCAAGCTCTTTGTGTTAGAAAAGCTTCGGAAAACCCCAGCCGAATAGCCGTAGAGCCGGCTCAAGCGTTCAGCGGCCGACGCTGAAATGGAAGCCGTAGCCCTCCTGCCCTTTTTTCACAGGGCGTGACGGGATGAGGCCGCTTTGCAGATCGGAATTCAGCGGCGCCGAGACAAGCTGCCCTGCCAGGCCGGGAAAGTAACGGGACTCTTCCTGCGGCGAAGCGCACTGCCAGTCAGGCGTGGGGATGCACTTGTGCCTCCTGGCGAGTGTGAGGCCGCAGGAGCGAGGCATTTCAGCGCGGCGGGGGCCGCCGGATCTGGCCCCGCAGTGCTGGAGCAAAGCAAAGGCCGGTTTGAGTGGGTGGGGAGAGAGGGCCGCGCGCCTCTCTTCCCGCTACATAGGAAAGGTGCCGCTAGGCACATCCATGTCGGCGCAGCCGTGCCGCGAAGCGGCCCAAGAAAGAAGAGCGTACAAAACGGAAGCACCGAAATGCCCGCCAGCGGGACCAAGTCAGATCGGTGCAGGAGAAAGACCGTGGCCCTGAGACCGGCTCAACAGGGCGGCCGTAGGAGCATCAGCAACGCGCCGCCGTCAGGCGGGATGCGGAACGGACGGCCCCCGGCGAAGGGCGCCGTTCTCTTTGAGCTGCGACCCTGGTGAGCGCCTTCGTGCCTAAAGCTGTGCCGTCGGGCTAAGCTTCAGCTTAAGATCGTTCTGAAAAGCCGAACATGGTTCGTCGAGGTAACCCTTGAGGGAAGGATCCTTGTCGGGTTCCCTGTTTTTCGACAAAATCGCCCTGCAGAATTTATATTGCGATTTGGCGGCATCGCACTGCTGGGTGTCCGCCTTATAGCAAGCGTGGACCAAAACGGCTCCCACGTAATCATGCTCGACGTTGTTGGAAGAAAGGTGGGTCTGAATGTCTTGGAGAATGGCAACTCCATGGGACATCCCATCTGCTCCGGAGTAGGTCATTACGAGTTGACCGGGTCGTTCAAAGCCGCTTACCGAGCCGCTCCCTGCAACGTTCTCGTAGGTGCCAGACAAATCCGGGGCCGACGTGAATGTCACCTTGAAGGGGTGCCCAAGGCCGACGGGGGTGACATCCGTAAAGTCGGGACCGTAGTACACCGAGAGATACCACTCGCCCTCTGTAAGAGCGTTGGGGGCTTGCCCGAGCCCAAGGCGCTGCATGCTCTTGTCGATGACAGTCCGAACGACGTTGGACGTGCCCTGCTGGATGCCTTCGCCGAAGCCGGTCCAGATGAAGGCGCCTACGGCCAACACAGCCACACCCAGCAGGCCGAACCTCGCACCTGTTGACTTCGTTTCACGCCCGGGCTCGATTTCCGGCTGGTCCTGCATCCGCCCCTCGCAACGCTCGTCGGGAACAACTTGGGACCCGATTATGGGCCCCAAGGGATCGGTCAGCAGGCTTCCAGATGAACTTTCTTCTTCATGTGCATTCCTCCTCGACTCAAGGGCACTTGCCGTGCGGAGCCGAACACACGCAGTACGGAGATGATAACCCGATTGCGGCTTTCAAGTGTCCTCGCATCCCCCGAGGGCGCCACCTGATCTCTCGGGCAACCTTGTTCGGCGCCGCAGTTATTGAGGCGGCCGGCTTGGAAGCAGTTCCTTATGGCCCTCATGCATAAACCAGAGCACCCGTTTGAGATGACTGCGAAGGGCCTTACGGGCGCGGATGGGCTCTTTGACCGGATCGATACCCAGTACATCCAGCGCCATCTCCTCTTCGCTGGCACTGTCGGCGCAAGCGTCCATGAGCTTCAAATAGAGCTCGAAATGCTTGTCATCATATGCGGTTAGGCTTTCCGACCAGGGGACTTCCGTTGCAATGGTTGGATCAGGCGTTGGGCGCGATCTGCTTTTCATCCATGTCTCGCTTTGGCGATGAACCAGGCCCCCGTTCCAATTCAGAATATCTCCATCTAGCGCACTTTCAACCGTTCTCGGCCTTCTTCGGACAGTTCCCAATCGTTGCATATGGTCGTGGGTTCCAAATTGGCGCGCGGCTGCTCGCGACCATACATCCTCAACTTGGCGAGGCGATGTAACGCCCGGCTGAACCAGAATGGCGCGGCTATTGAGCATCGCCGATTGGATCGAACCTCTTATTTTAGCTTCGCGATAATTTTGTCTGGATGCTTGCAAGCGTCCATCATGCCCCCGTACATACGCTTAAGGATCTCGCCCATCACCGTACGAGCAGCAAACATTTCCAAACTCGATCTTGCAACTTGAGGCTTTGCGTTACTGCATAGCTGCATTGCACAAAGTGTGTTTGCGCATTGCACAACTTTTAGCCATTAAGCTTACAGCTGACGCACGCGATGGTTTCCTCCCATTCCATCGTATCAGCTGTTCCCCTCTGAAGGTTTTGACTTTACATACCTCGGTTTTCCGATGGCCCTTTGTTTGGCGGTCGCCACGTCGTTAATTGGAACGCGGCTCGATCGCCGGTTCAGCCATCAGGCTTTGGAACCCGTTCTGCCCGGCCGACCCCTCCCGACAACAGTCTGACCTTCGCCAGCCTTCTACGGGCAAGCGTTCGCGCCAAAAGTTCAAAGCCGCGTCCGTAACATTCGACGATGAAAGCCAATGTCATCAGGTCGAGCAGAAACTCGTCGATCGCATGTGTGAGGCATCAGACTTTTGTTCGAACTGAAGGAGCAGGGCGCGCGCGTCTTTAATCGCGGCGTGGCAATCGTCTGCGTCAATCAGGGAATTGATCCTGTCAAAGATCTGCAAACGTCCTCACTTTTCGAAAGCCACACTCAGCATCGAACGGCGCTGATGAGTGAGTTTCCAACAAAAGAACAACGTCGCGTTTCGCGGAAAATCGCTCGGCAGCGCGTCGATCAAGCATGATGCCTCCAATGCCATGTGAATTCCGGCTCGCCAACATGTCGTCGAAGGCGAGTGAGCCGGCCCATTTCTGCGTCTCGGCCGCCAGACCACTGGTCAGGAGGAACTGTGGCCACATCGTCGGAGACAAATGGGTTCCATCTATTCTTCAAGCCGCCACGGTTCAGCCTAGATTACATGGGAAGCGACAATAACGGAAAGCAAAGGTTCGCAAAATGAGTAGGGTGGCTGGATCAAACGAAGATTTGGCTGCACCAACGACCTTTGGGCCACTTCTGCAGCCCACCTTTCGTTCAATCTGGCTCGCGACGCAGGTTTCAAGCCTCTGCTGGTTGATGCAGACTGTTGCCATCAGCTGGCTGATGGCAACGATCTCGACTTCCGATCTGATGGTTGCGTTGGTGCAGGCTTCATCGAACCTGCCCGCTTTCGTCTTGTCCGTCTTTGCCGGGGCTCTCGCCGACAATTTCAGCCGGCGCCGGGTCATGTTCGCCGGTCGGTGCCTTATGGTGATTGCGTCCGCGATGCTGACCGCGTCCGTGGCGCTGGGCTTTGTCAGTCCGTGGATGATCCTCGGCTTCAGCTTCTTGATCGCAAGCGGCGGTGCTCTCAATGATCCGGCCTGGCAAGCGTCGGTTGGCGATATTGTGGATCGACGCGATGTTCCCGCTGCCGTCACCCTGCTTTCTGTTGGATTCAATACCGTCCGGACTGTGGGCCCGGCGCTCGGCGGCATTGTAGTTGCCTCGTTTGGCCTTATGGCGGCATTCGCGGTGACCACGCTCACCTATTTCGTACCCTTGGCCACTATTTGGCGCTGCAAGTGGAAGGTTCGTTCTTCCCCTCTTCCACGCGAGTCGATGAGGACGGCGATCTATGACGGGCTGCGCTTCACGGGGATGTCATCGGAAATCAAGGCCGCGATCGCGCGCGGAACCCTCTTTGGCTTGGCGAGCATCGCCATACTCGCGCTGCTGCCGGTGGTTGTCCGCGATCAGCTGGGAGGAGGCCCGCTCGCCTATGGCGCGCTCATGGCCGGCTTCGGGACCGGAGCCGTCTTCGCTGGCCTCTCCAACAGCCTGTTCAGACGGAGCTTGTCGCAGGAGCGGCTGATGAGGCTCTCCTGCGTCGCCTGCGCGGCGTGCTCACTTTCCCTGGCACTGACAACTTCGATCGGGGTGGCGGCAATTGCACTCGCTTTGGGCGGCGCGGGTTGGGTCACCGCCTGGTCAGGGGTCGGTGTGAGCGTGCAGCTGGCAAGCCCGCGCTGGGTCGTGGGGCGCACCATCTCGATCTACTAGCTTTGATAGATGGTGGCATCGCGCTCGGCAGCTGGGTGTGGGGCACGGTGGCCGAAAACCATTCGCTGGCCCTGGCGCTGGAGGGTTCCGCTGCCTCCCTGATGTTCGTCGCTGCAGCCGGCGTTCTGTTTCCTCTTCGCGAGCGCCGCGACTCAGAGCCCGATCCTCTGGAGGAATTCGATGCCCCGGCTGTCGCTCTCAATCTGAAGCCGAGAAGCGGCCCGATCGTGGTCAAGGTCGAATATCTGATAGCCGAGAGAAATCTCGAGGCTTTCCTCGACCTCATGCGGCAGCGGCGTCATGTACACAGCCGGGTCGGTGCTCGGAATTGGACGCTCCAGCGGAACCTGCAGAAGCCTATGCATTGGACGGAAACGTTCCGCACGCCGACCTGGACGGACTACCTTCGCCTCAATCATCGTCTGACGGAAGTGGACAAGGAACTGGACGAGCGTGTCTTCCAGTTGCACGCGGGAGTGGAAGCGCCTCAGATGACACTTTCCATCGAGCGACCGACAAGCTCGGCCCGCAAGCCCGAGCACTCAGCTTTTCGCCATCCCCGTCATTGAAGCCCGGCCGGCACAGAAAACGCGATTCTTGTCTATCGCGCTCAAACCGGTGCGGGAGACGGACAATCCACCAAAATTCGATGATGGGTGGCAGAGAAGAACCCCAGGCTGAGAGTGCGACCGATCGGTCCCCACGGTGAAGCGGAGCCTGGGGCTACAGCGGCACGCGACTATTGCCGCGTGTCACCTTTTGAATTTAAAGTCTTCCTCAGTCCGCCTCGCTGATCCGGGCCAACGCTATCTTGAGGTTGGCATTTTGTCCCGCCAGCTCGCTGAGACGATCACGTTCGGCGGCGACCACATCCGGACTGGCGTTGGCAACGATGCACCCGCGCGGAGCGTGCTGTTGCTGGAAGCAGGAAGGCATGATCGGCCAAAGCCGGGAGAGGTGCTGCCGGCAGTAGCGAATGGGCTGCTGCGTCAGCTTGGTGTCTGGACGCCGTTCGCCGAGGCCGGCTTCGTTGAAAATCGTGCGCTTGTTTCGGTGTGGGCCAATGAAGTTCCCAGCGAGCGGCACGGCATGTTTTCCGCTCAAGGTGCCGGCTGGCAGCTCGACCGGACGCGATTCGACCGGCTGATGGTGCAGGCGGCCAAGGCGGCAGGTGTGGACACGCGGTTTGGCTCGGCCGTGGGTTCGGCAGTGCGCGACGATCAAGGCTGGCTGCTCAAGCTGGCCGATGAAGCTATCGTTGCCCGCGCCGTGGTTTGGGCGACCGGTCGCAGTTGGAGGCTGGCGCGATGTTTCGGCGCCAAGCTCACCATGCACGGACATCTTGCCGCCTACACACGCTTTTTCGACCGCGCACCGGGCGATTGCAGCATGGTCGTCGAGGCGCGTCCCGAAGGCTGGTGGTACAGCGCCGACTTGCGCGTGCCTCACCGATCCGGATCTGGGCAGCGAACTGCGCAAAGCCGGACATTGGTACCGCGCTTTAGCCGCAACGCAGTCCATCGCGCCGCTCGTGCCGCCCAACGCAATCGAGACCGCCAGCATGATCAAGGCGGCGGGAACCGCAACAATCGATCCCGCCGCCGGTGACCGCTGGGTCGCGGCGGGCGACTGCCTGTTCTGTGCCGATCCACTGTCATCACGCGGGATCGTGCATGCACTCCGCTCAGGGATCCTGGCGGCCTACGCGGCATCGGACATGCTGGACGGGCGTGGCGATTCGCCTGCGCCCGCTATGCAAAATCGCCACACGCGGCTTTGCCGATTAGCTCCCGGCGCTGGCTGCCCACTATGCAGCCGCCGCGCGATGGGACACGCCTTTCTCGCAGCGGCGGCGCAGCCATATCTTCCACGCGTCTAGCATCGAAGGAGGGAGGTCAGAGGTGGTCTCGGGACGGGGTGCTCGGCATTTATGAACCGACCGAGCGCCAGCGAGTGGTCGTCGGCGGGCTCGATGGCGGCATCAGGTCAGGGAACTCGGCCTCCATGATCATCTCCGATTTAATTCAAATTTGTCTGTATATATTGACGATTGCACTACCTTCACCTCGTAGACGGCAATGCGGGCGGGTAGAGAGGGTTCTATGATATGACAAGCGATTTTTCCGCCGCCCGAGTGCATTTAGATCGAGCGTATGACTACCTTTGTGGGGATGACCCGATGAGTCAAAGGGGCCGCGAAGCCTTGGACCTGCTAATTGAGGCGGTTGCCGTCGAAGAGTTCAAGCAGCCACGCCAAAGCGCTGAGGTGCTAAGGTTTCCGATCGGGCGCCGCTGCTGAGGTCATCTCCACGGCCGCCATGTAGCCTCGCGGGTGAGGCGCTCACGGCAGGGACTCGCCGCCCCGGAGGGCCGGGAACGAACGCATTGGCAATCGGAAAGCCCACTTGCCAGACCAGCGCCCGGCCGGCGTGGCAAGTAGGCCGGCGGTTCCAAGCGGAGACATTGATGCCGGACTATGTCGTGCTTTGCATCGCATTAAGCTGCTGCGGGATATACGTAACGCCATCCCTAAAAACATCGAATGCGGCAGCGACAGCGCGAATCCCAAAGCGATGCTCCCGCCGTACGCGGACAAAGCCGTTTTCGAAGTCCACTATCCCGTCCTTGGCCAGCATGGCCAAGCGCTCAGCCGAATCGCGAAGACGGATCGGATCAGATCCGTGGGCGACACAGATTGCCGGCACGTCAGCCTCGAAATCGCACATTAATCGCTCGATAATTGCGGCTCGCACGCGGTCGTCGTCTGTGAGGCGATGGCCCTTCGATGTCGCCAGTCGGCCAGCTGCGATGTGCTGGATGTAGGAATCCCGTGTAACTTCGTTTTGAACGTATCCCTGGCCGATGCGGCCGATAGCCGACGCGCCGAAACCGATCAGGGTTCTGCAGGTATCGGCCGAGTAGCCCAATGAGTTACGTCGCAGGCGACCTGTTTCCTGTGCCAGCGCGAGCTCGTCGTCCGGCAAGGCGAAATGGTCGAGCCCGATCTGTCGGTAGCCGGCGGCAATCAGCGTCACGGCGACAGCCGCATACTGTTCAGCGCGGGCAGCGCTGTCGGGAAGAAATTCCGCCTCGATGAGGCGCTGATTCTTTACTTGGGATGGGATGTGCGAGTAGCCGAACAAGGCAAGCCGGTCGGGGCGCATGGCGACCGCTGCCCTCGCCGTCTCGACGCACGACTCCACCGTTTGACGCGGCAGGCCGTAGATGAGGTCGAAGTTGATGCGGCTTACTCTATGCCGGCGCAGCACTTCCACGGCAGCCGACGTC
The DNA here is from genome assembly GCF_040323255.1 of Mesorhizobium sp. M0052. NCBI lineage: Bacteria > Pseudomonadati > Pseudomonadota > Alphaproteobacteria > Hyphomicrobiales > Phyllobacteriaceae > Mesorhizobium > Mesorhizobium sp. M0052. The sequence continues at coordinate 31,875 of NZ_JAMYUS010000035.1, forward strand.
TGGGCCTCGCTCTGGATTCGGTTGATCGCTTTTTGAACAATGGGATCGAAGCTCTGTACGCCCAGGCTCGCGCGGTTCACGCCGGCCGCTCCCAAGCCTTCCGCCATCTCGGGCGCGAGCGTGCGTGGATCGATCTCGATGGCGACCGTAGCTGTTGTCGAGATGGCGAAGCGGCATCGCAGGAACTCCATCAGAGCGAGGAACTCGGCTGGTCCGATGAGAGACGGCGTTCCGCCGCCGAAATGTATGTCGCTCACGGGCAACGTCTTCGGCACTCGCTCCGAAACCAGACGGATCTCGTCACGCAGCGCCGCCAGATAGTTGAGGATGGGCGCATCACGGCGGGTGATGGTGGTTGGGAAGCCGCAATACCAGCAGGCTGATCGGCAGAACGGAACGTGCAGGTAGAGTGACACCGGATCATCAGCCGGCAGGTTCCTGAGCCATTCCTCATAAGCCTCGGCGCCGACCGCCCCAGAGAACTCCGACACAGCCGGATAGATAGTGTACCAAGGCAGCCGGGCCTCTCGAAATTTCGTGGTCTGCAACGGTCACCGTCCCATGCTGATAACATCCAACCTTACCGCTGCGCTCGCCTGCGTCTTTGCGCTATGTCAGTCCGTTCCGCTTTGGGCTCGAAATTTTTTAGCAATGGGCGCCGTTCAGTCTTGGCTGGACAGCGATGGTCTGAGCGCACTCGGTCAGCGACTGACGATGGTGTTCCCGCCGAAACCCTCACGCGCACCGTTTTGTTCGACGTCCCTTCCCTTCATCTGCGCGTGGGAGACTCTTCTGAACGCAGATGCCGCATCCGATGAGACAATACGGTGTTGGGTCCAGACTTTGCACGCCAGCTAGCGCCGCCCATAATGATCTCTGCCGTCTCGATGAGCTCGTTGTGTGAATTGCTGGCAAGAAGCATTAGCTGTGCCGCGCCGCTTTCAACACGAAAACCTGCTCGACGCGACCGTCAGGTCCGCCGCAATGCCAAGGCTGGCGCCTACCGACTCAGTGGCGCAAGGCTGCGGCGCGTGGTTATCGACCATCAGCTCGCCAAAGTGACGGCGTCGTACCGAGCGGTGGCCGCCGCATGATGCCTCAACGGCGGGGCTCACAGGAAACAATGCCGTCGCCATTAAGCCAAACTGTCGCGAAGCGAACAGACGAACCGTAGCCGAAACGTTTGCCGTTCGTGCTTGGGTGGATCCGCAAGGCAAAAAGAACGGAAGCGCGAACCAAGGTCCGCCCGCACATTTGAGCTTCAAGCCGCAGCTGGGTCGTCAGGGTGGCACGTCATTTGCAGTAGTACCCTTTGTGAGGCCCGCCGCGGAGGTGAAAAGGGTGATTGTACAAAAATGTTGTATGACCGTCTGGGAGTGATAACTACTTAATATATGTGACAACAAGTCTCAATCACATTCTAAATTCTCCTGAGCATTAGCACGACAGGTGCAGCAACACTCCTAGAATTCAGCTTGATGCGCTATCAATCGTTTGCTTGGCAAAAATCATTTATCGGTCTCGATTCCTTTTACTATTTAGACGGAGATCAACAATGACCATTGGGAGCCTCCTCCTCGGCTCAACTGCGGCACTGGCCGCCGTTTCCGACGCTCGCGCCGTGATCATCGTCCCCGAGCCTGATCCGACTGAGTACGTCAAGATCTGCGACGTCTACGGCTCCAGCTACGTCTACATTTCAGGCACCGAGACCTGCCTGCGCATCGGCGGCTATCTTAGCTACTACGTGGGCTTGGGCGATGTCGGATTGTTTGACCACGCAAGAACCTCAGATGTGAGGACTGGTGAGGATCAGGGTACATGGCAAAACAACACGCGCTTCACACTGAAAGCTTGGACCGGCCAGGAGACCGAACTCGGCACGTTGAAGACCTACACCGAAACCCGCGTGAATTTCGGTAACCGCCACACTTCGGTTTCGGACAGTTCTCGGTCCTATGCCTTCAACGGAGACAGCATCTTGACTTTCGCCTGGATTCAGCTTGGTGGCCTCCGAGTTGGTAAGGACTGGTCGGCCTTCGACATGTTTATTGGCGGCGCGGGTGACGTACTCAACCAGACGCCGGTTCCGTACGGCGCTTTGGATACCAATGTGGTCCAGTACTACTTCGACGCCGCGAACGGCTTTTCCGCCGTGGTTTCGCTCGAAGAAGGCTCAGGCGTGGTGGGCACAATCGACAACTACGCTCCGCACATAGTCGGCGGCTTGAAATACACACATGGCTGGGGAGCGATCACCGGCGTTGCTGGTTATGATAGCAACTACGAATCGGTAGCCGCCAAGGTCCGTGTCGACATCAATGTCACCAACGAACTGTTGCTGTTCGGAATGTTCGGCTACGGTTCCAATGGCAAGCTCAACGACGACTCCATGAACGCGATCGACGCTCATGGTCGCGGCTTCTATAAGATTTGGGGCGGGAACTGGGCTTTCTGGGCTGGCGCCGCTTACGAGGTCAACGAGACAACTTCGTTCAACCTTCAGCTCTCGGGTGATCAGCTCAAGAACTATGGTGTCGCTGCGAACGTCGCCTATGCGCTTCTTCCAGATTTCACAGTTACGGCTGAACTCGACTACGACCGCTACGGAGGCTCCGCCGTCGGAAAGGTGAAAGCTTCCGAAGTGAACTGGGCCAATGCCAACAAGAAGGGCAGTGTCGGCGGTATCCTGCGTTTCGAACGCTCATTCTAATGCGATGAAGCGTTGAGCTCCGAGGTCCAGTTGATGCGCGGACATTTCCCCTACATTCCGTTGATTGTGGATGCACGGCTCGGACGGCCGTCGTACGCGGCGACCGTCATGGAGCTCAGGTTTGACGCCGTGCTCCTGAACACGGCGGTCCCGAGGGCGGCCGATCCGGTCGGCATGGCGCGTGCATTCGGCAAAGCGGTCGATGCCGGTCGTGAAGCTTTCAACTCGGGAATGCTCGAACCGCGCTACTCACCGACGGTCGGCAGGGCTGTCTTCTCATGAAGCTCGATCCCTTCTATCTGAATTTCGACGTGCCGGCTGGGTTGACCGGCTGGCGCCGCTCGGCGTGAGTCTGCTGCAGCTCCGGATAAAGGATATGGACGAGAAAGGACTGCAGACGGAAATCCGCCGCGCGAACGACGCCTGCGCGGTCCATGGTTGCCAAGTGAGCGTCAACGACAATTGGCGCACGGCAATCGAGGAAGGCTGCGACTTCGTCCATCTTGGTCAAAAGGATTTGGCTGCCGCCGATGCTGACGATTAAATACGCCGGATTGAAGCTCGGCCTTTCGATCCACGATCACACCGAACTGGAAACGGCGCCAGTGGCTGAGCCGGAGTATGTGGCGCTCGGCCCATCTATCCAACTAGCCTGAAGCAGATGAATGGGCGTCGAAAGGGCTCGAGCGGATCAGCGAGTGGAAGCACCAGGTCGCGCCGATCCCATTGGTCTCCATCGGCGGCCTCAACCTGACCGGCTCGAAGGCGCTTTTCGAGGCTGGCGCGGAAAGCGCAGCCGTGGTCACCGACTTTGCGCTGAACGACGCCCCAGAAGCGCGCACGCGAGAATGGATCGAAAGACAGAACAATGGCGCTGGGGCGAGAACCGCATCTGCTCGTTGTTGTCGGGTCAGATTCCCGCGGTGGGGCTGGAATTGCCCGCGAGATCGAGACGATCGCTTGCCTTGACGTGCGCACCTGCCTTTGCTGTCAGCGCGCTGACGGTGCAAACCCAGGAAGACGCCTTGGAAATCCAAGTTACGCAACCCGGTCTGGTGACGGACCAAATGCGCGCTGCGCTTCAGCCTAACAGAGTGGCCGCCACCAACATCGGCATGCTCGCAACGGCTGAGATCGATCGTCGCTGCGGTTGCCGCTGTGCTGCGCGAATATCCGCGCATACCGACAATCCAGATCCGGTGCTGCTTCCACGTCAGGCGAGCGCTTCTTGAAGCAAGCGCCACCCGCATCATAAAGTAGCATCTGATGCCGCTTGCCGTGTCGACACCCAATGTCATTGAACTGGCGCTGTTTGCCGGCTCACAGCTAGCGGCCAATGAGGTCGGCGCGCTTCAAGAAGGACCACAAGCCACCCCGTCTGCTGGACTACTCCTCCACCATTCGAGACACGGATGGTTCCTATCCAGACAATTGATTTTATCAATCTGCGACAATACCGCATAGCGGCGCCGGCGGAATGATCATCCGTAGCAAGACGAGCTGCTTTCGGCGGCCTGCACGACGCGCACCGCGACCGAGTACAAGCCGGCTCGTCTGCAGCCATGTTCGGATCGGCCGCATCGGGGCGCCGAATGAGATTGCCGGCGGAACGCTCTATTCGTGCAGCTGTGACGGCAGTCATCTCACCGGAGCCATCCTGCCGATGGATGGCCGGCAGTCGGTGCAGCATGGGCTGACACTGTTCACGGAATGAAGCCGCTCGCGCTTCGGACGGTTGAAATGGAGGACATTAGCTTGGAACCGATCAGTCTCGACGAGCTTCTGGCCAGCGTCGGCAAGGAAGTCGGCGTATCGCCGTGGCGGGTGGTCTCGCAGCGGATGATCGACCAGTTCGCCGAGTCCACCGATGACCACCAGTTCATCCACTGCGATCCGGAGCGCGCCAAGCGCGAGACGCCGTTCGGCGGCACCATCGCACATGGCTTCCTGTCGCTTTCGCTTTTGTCGGCGATGACTTTCGAGACCATGCGGCCGCTCGAAAACTGCAAGATGGGTGTCAACTATGGCTTCGAATCGCTGCGCTTCCTGGCGCCGGTGAAAACCGGATCGCGCATCCGCACCCGTTTCGTACTGGCCGACGTCAAGGTCAGGCCGTCGGGCTGGGTGCAGACGGCGCTGGGCGTGACGATTGAGATCGAGGGCTCGAAAAAGCCGGCGCTGACCGCGCGCTGGTTGACGCTGACGCTGATCAAACGCCAGCCGGAGGCGGCCTGAATTGCTCAACGAGCGTCAGCAGAGACGATCTTCACGTGCCGGGGCGATGTAGGCGACCAGTGCGCACCGATCGGCAACGCGGCCACGGGGGTCGGCTAGATAGAGTGGCAGGAATGCCTAATCGGGGCTCCGTCTCGGAAGGGGCGTCGATGTATCGGAAGCGCTTCGGCTTTCGGCGCTGCATTCCTTCTTCACGAAGTCCATGGAGAATTCCCGACCACGGGGTCGAAAGATCGGCTTGTGATCGGAGTGGGCAGATCCTCCCCGACTGAATCTGCCAATAGGGTGTTATCGAGTTAACCGGGTCGAACTTGAGGTCGCGGGTGTCGCTGATCGGCTGCTCGTCCAGCTCGAGAGCTGCCAGCTAAAGGCAGAACACGGCGATGCCAAGAGCTCCGCAGTTGATGTGGACGCCCAGAGCTGGGAGTACAGACCGACGAGTTCCCGGCGGGCGAATTTGCCATTGGTAGCGCGCCAGACCAGTCGCGAGAAAGCCTCGATGAGAAGGCCCCGAGCCGCGCGCGGCATCGACTACGTTTGGCGAGAGGCCTTCGAAGACGAGATCGAGTGTAAGATGGACGAGCTCGACACGCATATCGCGCAGTCCCTGCGATGGCGCCTTGTCCGCGGCGCTCGTGCGTGCGAACTGTTGGTAGATCGAGCTGACTAGATGAACCGGGATGGCATTAAAGCGGAACTGGAAGAGACGCCCTGGCCGAACTAAGCAAGATCAATCCAGCCATCGCTAAAAGGTAGGCGAACACGAGACGTTCGGACGCCGTGCCGCTGAAATCCTCAAGTTGAATCGGCCGGACCGTTGGAGCTATCATCACCCGCTAGGCTTCCAGAGCTACGGAGCGGGTTGATTATCTGAACGTCCTCGAAGTCCTTTTCATTGTCGGTCACTACGACACACTCGTTGGCTTCGGCTACAGCGGCAATGATTGTGTCTAGGGCGCTCCGCGAACAGCCTCTGGCTTTGCCGTTGGCCATCAGCCGCGCCCACACGAGGCCAGCTTTCTCGTCGAACGATAGCACGCGGCCAGCGAACAGCGCTTGCGGGCCTTCGGAGCCCTCGAACCAAGTTTCAAGGCTGCTGCGCTTTTTCCCCTTCGGCTTCTTTAGGATGCCTCGGCGAATTTCGGCGACAGTAAGCGAAGCAATGAAGAGGTCTTCGTCCTTCTGCGCGCCCATCCAGGCCAGCAACGAGCCCGAAGGCGCCGGCTTTATGACGTTGCTGATGATATTGGTATGAAGAAGGTAGCGCGTCACAGCTCGATCTTGCGCCCCTCTTCGCGCGGCCGGCTGAGGTCGAGATTGGAGCCAACCAGAGGCGAGCGACGCAACGCGGCGAGAATGCTGCCCGCTTTCGGTGGCTCACCCGCCACGGCTTGCTGTATGGTCCGACGAAGCTGTCGGGCATCCGGCCCGCTCTCCGTTAATTTTCGGGCAAGAGTTCGCAGTAGATCGCGGTCTGCGTCGAACGCCAGGATCTCGAACCGCGCGATGCCGCGCTCAGCCAGGCGAGACCGATAATTCTCGATGGCTCTCTTCTGTGCAGTGTTGCCCATCGCGTGCCTCCCTTCTCTATCCGGATATATAGCCATGGCTTCTTCGGAGCACAAGGTCGCCCGTCATCGGCCAGCACTGGCTCCTGCGCGACGCGCGTTATTGATCACAAAGAATTTCCAGCTTGTCGAAGCACTGTGACTTGGCATCATTGTCGCGAAACGGAGTATTTCGCGTCAGGACAGGAAGGCGATCATAGCGCGCCGAAACGGCAACAGCCGAAAAGCTTCGTGTGGTCGCCGGCGCGGCCCGCGAATCGGCTGTGCCTGCGTCGCCGAAGCCCGATCGACGCTTCGTCAATCTGGTCCGGCTGCTGGCGCGACAGGCCGCACGGGATTTCGTTCAAGCCGAAACGGATAGCCAGACGCGAGACCGCGTCCCGGAGTAAGGGGCCGCCTCATGAAGGTCGCGCTTGGCGCTCGCTACTCAACTGACAATCACCGAGACGCCTCGATCGAGGATCAGTTGCGGCTCTGCTGCTTGGGTGCTGAAAAGCAAGGCTGGACAGTCGTCGACAGCAATACCCACCGCGCGATCTGCGGCGCGTCGCTGTTGCGTCCCGGCCTTCAGGAGCTGATCAGCGATGCGATGCAGGGCAAATTCCTGATAGTGCTCGCAGAGGCGATGGATCGCCTGACGATGACCGCTGCAAACCGGGAGCAGGCCAGGCTGGGCAAACGTTGCAACAGATCCTTCAAGGAAATTCATAGACTCTTAGCAACTCCGGCTCGCTGTGAATGGTAGGCTTATTGCAACGTCTGAGGTCAGTGGTTCCAAACCCTGGCCCCGCTTGTCTTCGACCGGCCGAACTGCTTGCAATTTCGGCTAACGGCAAGAAGAGCGCCCATTTGTTTGTTCGACACAGATATCGACGGTCGTCACGGCCACCGAGATTTGTCCGGTCGTTGGACAACCTTCGAAATCTGCAACTTCTGTGGAGAACGCGAAATGAGAAATTCGGTAGGACGTGGTCCTGAGCCATGATGACACTGATTAGTCGCCTACGCATGGCAGCGCATCCTGACCGTCTTCGAATCCTGGGCCTTTGTGCGCATGCGGACCTAACTGTCTGCGACCTAGCGGAGATTCTGGGCGTGTGTCGAGAGCGGGTTGCGCGACACGTCCGGCTGCTCGCCAGAGCCGACTTTCTTTGCTGCAACGAACAGCCTCCGTGGCGCTCGTACCATCTCACCGCAGGATCCAACGACGGCGGGCTGGTTCAATTATTGGTTGATCTCCTGCCCCATCGCGACGGCTATCATAAACAGGACCTGCAGCGGCTCGAAGCGGTACGAGACACGCGGCCGAAGGGGACCGCGTGCTTGATCGTGAAATAGTCAATTCAATTGGAGCGCGAAGCTACCATGGACAACTCCGCCGACGGCACGATCGATCAGCCCGACACCTACGGGCGGTCTTCCTTGGCCGCAGTTGATTGGCGCGTTCACGAGCTGCTTCTGAGACAGGAGCGGCAGGAGCGAACGACGCTTAAGCTCATCGCCTCAGAGAACTTTGCGTCCTCGGCCGTGCTGGAAGCGAACGGCTCGATTTTCACGAACAAGTACGCCGAGGGGTACCCCGGTGCGCGCTACTACGCTGGAAACGAGATCGTTGATGAGCTTGAGAATCTGGCCATTGAGCGCCTGAAAACATTATTTGGCAGCGAGCATGCCAACGTCCAGCCTTATTCCGGCTCGCCGGCCAACCAGGCTGTCTATCGTGCGCTTTTGAGTCCCGGTGACAAAGTCATGGGCTTGCCCCTTCCGGAAGGGGGCCATCTGACTCATGGTTGGGCCATCAACTTTTCCGGAACTGACTATCAACGCGTGCCCTATGGTCTAGATGAAAAGACACAGCAGATTGACTATGACCGCTTGCGCGAGACAGCCAAGCGGGAACGGCCGCGGCTCATTTGGGTCGGCGGAACTGCCTACCCGCGTGTCTTTGACTACGCGGCAATGGCAGAAATCGCCCTGGAAGCGAACTCCTATCTCGTAGCCGACATTGCGCACATCAGCGGCCTGATTGCCGCGGGAGCGCACCCGAATCCCGTGGGCCATTGCGACGTGGTCAGCAGCACGTCTCACAAGTCGCTCCGCGGTCCCCGCGGTGGCTTCATTTTGTCAAGGAACGAAGATCGCTATCAGGCCCTGTATCATACAAAGAGCAAATACAATCTCGCCAGACGAATAGACCGGGCGGTCTTCCCTCACCTGCAAGGCGGGCCCCACATGAATGCCATCGCTGCGCTAGCGGTTGCCTTGCACGAAGCCGCGAACCCGTCCTTCCGAAGCTACGGCCAACAGACGGTCAAGAATGCCAAGGCTCTGGCACATGCACTGCTTGAGCGAGGTTATGACTTGGTGACCGGGGGGACGGACAATCACATGCTGATCCTTGATCTTCGCGATCGGCCCCTATCGGGCAAGGCCTATGCCGAGCGACTAGCAAAGGCAGGAATCATCACAAACTTTAATATGGTGCCAGGCGACCCGCGGCATCCGGCGGTCACAAGCGGAATTCGCCTGGGGGCGCCAGCAGTGACGTCAATGGGCATGCGCGATGTGGAAATGGTGCAAATTGCTGGCTTCATTGACTCCGTCCTCCGCCGGCCCGATGACGAAGACCTCCATGCGCACGTGCGAAGAGACGTTGCCGACTTGTGCGCTGCGTTCGAGGTCCCGGGCATCTCCGACAAGTAAGGTGGGCCAAGCAAAATGCCCATACTACATCCAACACCCGAAGCGAGGTATTCATGGCTAGGCAGTTCGTGTTCTCTTCCGAATCGGTTGGCGCGGGGCACCCGGATAAGTTGGCCGACAACATCTCGGATGCCATCCTCGATGCCATCCTTCGCACAGATCCCAAGGCGCGCGTCGCCTGTGAAGCGTTGGTAAAATCAGGGATAGTCGTCCTGGCTGGCGAGATTACCAGCGATGCGCAGGTGGATTACAGCCAAGTTGCGCGCGATACGATTCTCGACATTGGGTACGACGACGAGGCCGTCGGCTTTGACGGCCGGCGTTGCTCCGTCGTTCATGCCCTCACAGAGCAGTCGCCCGACATCAGCCAAGGCGTTGACGAGGGAAGAGGGCAAGACCTCCAGCAGGGAGCGGGAGATCAGGGCCTCATGTTCGGCTACGCATGCCGCGAAACCGATACCCTGATGCCTTTGCCGATCCAGCTCGCTCATCGCTTGACGAAACGGCAGGCGTATGTCCGGAAGGCACAACAGCTTGGCTGGTTGCGTCCTGACATGAAATCCCAAGTCTCAGTGCGCTATGAGGGGTTGCGCCCGGTCGCCCTGGATACCATCGTCGTGTCGACGCAACATGACGAGCAGGTCTCGCAAGAGACTGTCCGCGAGGGCGTCATTGAGGAAATCATAAAGCCTGTCCTGCCGACCCACCTGGAGACGGAAGGCATCAGAATTCTGGTCAACCCGACGGGGCGGTTCGTAGTCGGCGGGCCGCGCGGCGACTGCGGTCTCACTGGACGCAAGATCATCGTCGATTCCTATGGCGGGATGGGTCGTCATGGCGGCGGCGCCTTCTCGGGCAAGGACCCGTCCAAGGTTGACCGCTCAGCTGCCTATGCGGCCCGCTATGTCGCAAAGAACATCGTCGCCAGCGGACTTGCGGACGTGTGCGAGGTGCAGCTTGCTTACGCAATCGGCGTGGCCAGTCCGGTTTCCGTCATGATCAACACGTTCGGGACAGCCAGGGTTGAGGAAAGCAGGATCGAGCGCCTCATTCTTGAGTTGTTCGATCTCAGACCGAAAGGCATTATCAAGATGCTTGATCTCTTACGCCCTATATACCGCAATACAGCGACCTATGGCCATTTCGGCCGTGAAGAGCCTGATTTCACCTGGGAGAAGACAGACAGGGCGGACGAATTGCGTCGCGAGGCAGGACTCGCCGCCCCGTGAGAGCCGCCGGCGATCGGATTGGCAAGCGGAAAGCCCATTTCCACCGGCAGACCCGCGCCCGGCCCGCGTGGCAACAGAGCTGGCGGGTTCCCAAGCGGAGACATTGATGCCGGATTATGACGTGCTTTGCATCGGCAATGCCATTGTCGACATCATTGCCCAGTGCGACGAGGAATTCCTCGAGACCAACGGCATTATCAAGGGCGCGATGAATCTCATCGACACAAAGCGCGCCGAATTGCTCTACAGCCGCATGGGTCCGGCGATCGAGGCGTCCGGCGGCAGTGCCGGCAACACAGCGGCCGGCGTCGCCAGCTTCGGTGGCCGCGCCGCCTTCTTCGGCAAGGTCTCCAATGACGCGCTGGGCGAAATCTACGCTCACGACATCCATGCGCAGGGCGTCGCCTTCGACACCAGGCCGCTCATGGGCGAGCCGCCGACGGCGCGCTCGATGATCTTCGTCACCCCCGACGGCGAACGCTCGATGAACACCTATCTCGGCGCCTGCGTCGAGCTTGGCCCTGAGGATGTCGAGGCCGACAAGGCGTCTGGCGCCAAGGTCACCTATTTCGAAGGCTATCTGTGGGACCCGCCGCGGGCCAAGGAAGCAATCCGGCAGACGGCCAAGCTGGCGCATGCGGCGGGCCGCGAAGTGTCGATGACACTGTCGGATTCGTTCTGCGTCGACCGCTATCGCGACGAGTTCCTCGACCTGATGCGCTCTGGCACGGTCGACATCGTCTTTGCCAACAGCCACGAGATCAAGTCGCTCTACCAGACATCGTCGTTCGACGAGGCGCTGGCACAGATCCGCAAGGATTGCCGGATCGCCGCTGTGACGCGTTCGGAAAAGGGCTCAGTGATCGTGCGCGGCGACGAGACCGTGGTCATCAAGGCGACCGCGATCAAGGAACTGGTCGACACGACGGGCGCCGGCGATCTCTATGCCGCAGGCTTCCTGCATGGCTACACGCAAGGCCGCGACCTGCAGACCTGCGGCGACCTTGGCTCACTAGCGGCCGGATTGGTGATCCAGCAGATCGGCCCCAGGCCGCGGCAGAATTTGCGCCGCGAGGCGGAACGGGCTGGGTTGCTGTAGATGCGCGGGCAACTAACCAGCTGCCCTACCGACGCGATCATCGCAGTGGCGGAACTGTGTCAAAGCTCGCTGATAGCGACAGCCATTCGCTTCGGAGAACTGACCGATGCTGCTGCCGTGAAGCTCGCTGGAAGGCGGTGCAAGGCGGGCTTGCCTTGACGGCATTCACCGTCTTCGAGATTGCCACCGGCATTTTCCAGAAGCTCAGCTTGGGGAAGGCCAGTAAGGTTCCTGAGGTAACGGAGAACTCGCGGCGTCCGTCGGAGCACTTGACTTGCGATCACGTCCCACGATGTCGAATGCGGGCAGACTGGTTAGCCATTGGTATGGGACCAGCGGAATTGGCAGCAAGGCTTCATCTTCGTCAATCTCGACGAGGCGCCGGATGTGAAGCCCGGCATTCCGCGGATATTAGGAAGTGCTCGCCTAGCTGGTATTTCACACATCCGCATCGCGGTCTGGCTTCCACGATTTTGGGATCGTCGAGGGCAACGAGGAAGGGATTGCGACAAAAACGATCCCTGACGGGCGGAAAGGGACTACCCCGCCCTCTCGGAAACGCACCGCCGTGTTCTAAGCTATTGATGTTATTGCGCCGGTCTTGTTGTCGAAGGTACCAAAAGGTACGAAATGAAGCAACGGCATCATCTGCGGATTATAACTCGACCAGATGGTTGTCGCCGATGGCGGAGACCCGGTGGAGTGCGGCCCGTCAAGGTTCCTTTTAGTGTCCCCCGATTATATGGGTGCCAAGATACCGACCCTGTGACTATCCTGGCGTATTGTTGATCGATATGGTGTCTGGGGCACGACGACGGGGTTAAGCTGTGAGTTGGTGGGACCGACAGAAGTTCCGTTGGCGACTGCGCCGCAACAAGTGGAGGCGCAGATGGATTTCGTTCCGAAATGCAATTGGGCCATATGCGCCTCCTATCGGTATCGCGGTCGCATCGGTGGCACTGCTTCTGTACCTGCGTCCTATCGGGGGCTCCGTCGGTGACATCGAACAAGGGGTCTACGTCGAAGCTTGGGGAACGCTATTCGACATCATCTTTGTCGTCCTGCTGATCGGCTGGTTTGAGCTTCGGCGCGAACGAAAGCAGCACATAGAGCGCTACAGCGAGGAGATAGACGACTACAAACGCTGGGACACTGAAGAGGCACGTGTGCGAATTGCTGGAAATCTGCGGCGGCTCTCCAAGCTGGGAGTGACCGCCTTTGATCTGCGCGGGATAACCCTTCGTGACTTCTCGTTTTTCCAGAACAGAATCACGAAGTTGCGCGGCACGGTGTTCAATACGAATTCGATCAGCGGACTAGCAAACTTCGGAACCGTACTCGACAATGTAGACTTCTCTGCAACTGATTGCGTTGGAGTGGTTTTCTCAAAAGGCATGCTGGGTGGCACCTTATTCGGGATAAAGGGTACCAACTTGCGATTTCTTCAAACAAATCTCGTTAACGCGACTTTCGACGGCGCTACGCTTGAATGGACGGACTTCAAGCCGAATGAGGATGATTGGTTTGAGGTGATAGATGACGATCCGCAGAACCGGGCCCAGGTGTACGCTCCGCCATTCGAAGATGCCGAGCTAGCAGGTGCAAGCTTCCGCAACGCCAATTTACTAAATGCCGATTTCAGATATGCCAAGGGTCTCGAATTTGTGAATTTTAGCGGGACCAAAGGGCTTGAGACCTGTTTTTTCGATGAAGGTGTGCGTGAGAAACTGAACACGCTAGTGCATGTCGTGGTTGATAGTACCCCGCCGGTAGTTGTTACGGCCGTCCCGAAAGAATCCAAGGGCTAACCCGTTCTTCAAGTCGCTGCAGAGGGTCGAGTGGCGGGAACTAAGTTGATTTTGTAAACCGCAGTTAAGGGCGACACCGTCACTCCGCACGCGCAATGATACCCCTGATCGCTATCGAGTGATTCCGGCATACGTCAACAGCCCGGCAATTCCCGCGCCGTAATAACAGAGATGCGGCACCGTAGGCTGTCAACAAAAAGTCCCCAGTGTTGACCACGTCCTTCATGGTTCCGGTTTTTTCGTAGAACGTCTTTAGGAGCGCTCGAACCATTTTCAAAACCGCCTCGGCGTCAGGTGCGGCTGCTAGGGATCGATTTCCACCGCAAAAGATACTTCAGGGGGCAAGAAAAGGCCAGGAGCATTGACCGCTGCGCGGCACGTGCTAAACGGGACTTATGCGGCTATTTGACCGATACCTAATATTTCTTGCGCTTTTCAAAGGATGCTGTCGTGCCATATCTACACAACCATCGGCTCTTTATCAGCCACGCGTGGAGCTACAGTGAGCGGTACGAACGTGCGGTAAGGTTTTTGAACGATGCGTCGAACTTCGAGTGGACAAATTACTCCGTTCCCGTGGACGACGCGTTCCCACGTATGAGCAAAGCCGAACTCGCCGAAGCGATGAGGCGCCAAATCCGACCCGTGCAGTGCGTGGTGATTGTCTCCGGGATGTATGTTAACCACAGTGACTGGATTCAGTTCGAGATGGAGTTTGCAAGGTCCCTCGGCAAGCCGATTTTAGGAATCAAACGGTGGGGGGAGCAGAGAACGCCGCAGTCCGTAATTGACTATGCTGATGAGATGGTCGCTTGGAATTCGGCCTCCATTGTCGCAGCAATTCGTCGTCTTGTACCTTGACAATAAAGTTCGATTACCCTGCGCTATATCGTGCTGCGAGCCAGCTCTCCGCTGGCTCGCAAAGTGAGTTCCTATGGCTCATTCGAGCTGAGTACATGTTGCTCCTGGTCGCGGCAATCCTTTCTCTCGACTTGAGTCAAACGCCCCTTTACTTTGCTGGATACGCCTTTGTTTTCTTGATTTCGCTGGGAGTTTTAATCACTCGCAGTTTAAAGAAGCCTGAGCAAGACTGGTACAAAGGCCGAGCACTTGCAGAGTCCATTAAGACCTCATGCTGGCGCTACTGCATGCGGGCGGAACCGTTCGGCGATGCCGACAAAGTTGCGGTTCGAAGGGCGGAGTTCCGAAATTATTTGCTCGCGATCCTTGATGCCAACCACCATATTGGAAGTCGAATCCCGCCAGACGAAGCCGCCAACGACCAGATTACGGTCTCGATGGAGGCGACGCGTGCTCTGTCGCTGGATGATCGAAAATCGTACTACGATACCCATCGGATTCGTGAGCAACGCTCTTGGTATGCAGTTAAGGCGAGCAAAAACAAAAAAGCGAGTCGAGCTTGGATGTTCGCTGGTATAACTGCATACGTCATTGCCATCGGACTTGTTTTGCTACGGATAGCCAACCCTGTCCTGGCGATTTGGCCTATAGAGCCGTTAATCGTCTTAGCTTCGAGTATGGTGGGTTGGACCCAAGTAAAAAAATTCAACGAGCTTTCGTCTTCATACACTTTAACGGCCCACGAGATTGGGATCATACAGGGACGCGTTATGGAAGTCGCATCAGAGGCTGCTTTCTCGGACTTTGTGAACGAAGCCGAACAAGCCTTTTCGAGAGAACATACGCATTGGGTAGCCCGTCAACAGACACAGTGATTCCTTGCCTGCTGCCTTCGAATTGTGGATTCGTCGAGAGGGCAGAATCCAACGAACCGGCTTAGGCAAGAGACGCCAATGACTCGTGACGCCTACCGCACCGCGAAATCGGTTGGGCTCATCCCGCACACCTTCCGCAGCCTCGGTGTTGGCTCGGTAGTGTGCTGAGAGTTCTGCAAATTCGCTGAGAGGGGGCGGTCATGGCAGGCTGGTGATTGTTCACGTCACCTGATTCCCGC
>NZ_JAMYUS010000036.1:0-38363 GCF_040323255.1 Mesorhizobium sp. M0052
CACCAACATGCTGGAGCGGCTCAACGAGGAAATCCGCCGGCGCACCTATGTCGTGCGCATCTTCCCCAACACCGAAAGCTGCCTGTGTTTGGTCAGGGCGTTGGCCGTCGAGACCAATGAAAACTGGATGGAGGCCAACCGATACATCAACACGGACGACCTGCGCGAGCACAAGAAACTCGCTCTGCGCCAAGCCGCATGACCAGCATCATGGCTGCCCCATTTTGCAGAACTTGACGCACACAACCATTTGCAGAACTCTCAGCACACTACCGTCACGCTTTAGACGGCGTCATGACAAGCGGGGAAAGTAGGCGGGGAAATTAGGGGCGGAACACAGTTTGCTGCTGGCGCAGCCGTTACCACTGAGGCCGCAGAATGCGGCAAGTACTTCACTAACGCTGGACACGCTTCCATCAAAACGTGAAAGACTCTAGCTCTGCGGTGCCGTGCCCTGGATCGCCCTGCCCCAGTGAAGCAGCGGCTTGGCGCGCGAGGCGAAATCGACAAGCTCGTCGACCAGCGTCGGCGCGTGAATTCCAGCCGGATCGATCATGTGCTGGACATAGAAGTGCCGGTTGCGGATGGCGTCGACAAGATCGGGTTCGTTGACCTGCTCGAAGCCGCGCGGCGTGCGCTTCATGCGGCCCTCGGTTTCGAGTTCGAAGCCGTTTTTCCTAAGGGTTGAAAGCAGTTTTCGGAAGTCGGCCGGCCGGGCGATGATCGCCTTGCGCATCGCCAGCAGCAGGGACGGCTCCGGATTCCACCAGGCGACATCGGCAAAGCAGCGGTCGATCCCGACATAGACGAAGAACACGCCCTGCTCCATCTTGGTGCCGTCCGGCGACAGCATGGCCGACAAATGCTGGTTGTAGGGCCGCTTGTCCTTGGCGAAGCGCACGTCGCGGTTGATGCGAAACAGTGACTTCTTGCGGTCACCGCGCAAGCCCAGACCCGCCGCCGCGAAGCGCTCGGTCAGCGTCTCGACCAGATCGCAGAACGGCTCATGCAACTCGCTGTCGTAAAGCGCGCGGTTTTCCTGGAACCATTCGCGGCTCTGGTGGAAGTCGAGCGCCTTGAGGAACGGTATGGCCTTTTGCCCGAACCCTTTGAACGAACCGGCCATCATGCCTTGCCGACCCGTTGCAGCCATGTGTCCTCGTCGATGACTTCGACGCCGAGTTCGCTGGCCTGCTTCAGTTTGGAGCCAGCGCCCGGCCCGGCCACCAGCAGATCGGTCTTCGCCGACACCGAACCCGCCACCTTGGCGCCGAGCCGTTCGGCCATCGCCTTGGCTTCGGAGCGTGTCATCTTTTCCAGCGTGCCGGTGAAGACGATGGTCTTGCCGGCAACCTCGCTGTCGGTCGACACGGTGACGACATACGGCTTCGGCTTGACCTGTTCGAGCAGTCTGTCGAGCACGTCGTCATTGCGTTCATTGCCGAAGAAATCGCGCAACGCGTCGATCACCGTGTCGCCAATGCCGTTGATGGAGGGGAAGACGCTGTGCGGATCCTCAGCCGCCGCCGTTTCCTTGCCGACGCGGATCAGCTCCTCGATGGTCGAAAACGTCCGGGCAAGCACGGCCGCCGTCGTTTCGCCGATATGGCGGATGCCGAGTGCGAAGATGAAGCGGTCGAGCTCCGGCTCGCGGCGCGAATCGATGGCCGCGAACAGCTTGTCGAGGCCTTCATAATTGCGGTTCTCGACACCGCGCACATTCTTGCGCGCCTTGCCCGATGCCGCCTCGCGCTGCCTAGCCTGCTCCTCGCGCCGCTCGGCCAGCGCCCTGGTGACGGCCGGGCGGCGATCCCTGAGGGTGAAGATATCGGCGGCGGTCTTGACCAGTCCCGAATTGAAGAACAGGTCGATATTCTCGGCGCCCAGCCCCTCGATGTCGAGCGCGCCGCGCGACACGAAATGACGCAGCCGCTCCACGGCCTGCGCGGCGCAGATCAGCTCGCCGGTGCAGCGCCGGCGCGAATCCTCCTTGCCGGTCTTCTCGTTGATTTCGCGCGTCGCCGGCGAGCCGCAGACCGGACAAATGTGCGGGAATTCGTAAGGCACCGCATCAGCCGGCCGCTTGTCGACGACGACGCTGACGATCTGCGGAATGACATCGCCCGCCCGTTGTATGACAACCGTGTCACCGATGCGGACATCGATGCCGTCGCGAATCGGCAAGCCGTTGCTGTCAAAACCCTTGATGTAGTCCTCATTGTGCAGCGTGACGTTTTCGACCACCACGCCGCCGACCGTGACCGGCGCTAGCCGCGCCACCGGCGCCAGCGTACCGGTACGGCCGACCTGGATGTCGATCTTCTGCACCGTCGTCATCGCCTGTTCGGCCGGGAATTTATGCGCAACCGCCCAGCGCGGCTCGCCGGTGACAAAGCCCCAGCGACGCTGCAATTCCAGCTGGTCGACCTTGTAGACGACACCGTCGATGTCGTAGCCGAGCGACGAACGCAGCTCCTCGATCTTGTGGTAGTGCGCGATCAGCTCCTCGACAGACTTCGCCCGCACCATCAATGGGCTGACCTTGAACCCCCATTCGGCGAATTTCTGCACCGAATCATATTGGGTCGGCGCCGGATCCGCTGTCGTATAGCCCCAGGCATAGGCAAAAAATTTAAGATTGCGGCTGGCGGTGACGGACGCATCCTTCTGTCGCAAGGAGCCCGCTGCCGTATTGCGCGGATTGACATAGTCCTGGCCGCCCACCGCCGCCGAGCGGGCCTTCAGTGCCTCGAATTCCGCATAGGTCATGTAGACCTCGCCGCGGATCTCGATGGTCTCGGGCCAGCCCGATCCTTTCAGCTTGGCGGGGATGTCGGCGATGGTCCTGAGATTGGCGGTGATGTCCTCGCCTACAGTGCCGTCGCCGCGCGTAGCACCCTGCACGAACACACCGCGTTCATAGCGCAGCGACGCCGACAGGCCGTCGATCTTCGGCTCGGCCGTAAACGCGATGTCGAGGTCCTTGTCGCGGTCGAAGAAGCGCCGGCCACGCTCGATGAAATCGGTGACGTCCTCGTCTGTGTAGGCCTTGGCGAGGCTGAGCATCGGCACCGCATGGCGCACCTTGGCAAAGCCTTCCGCCGGCGCGGCGCCGACCCGCAGCGAGGGCGAATCCTCGCGCACCAGACCGGGAAAGCGCTCCTCGATGGCAAGATTGCGCCGCCGCAGCGCGTCATATTCTGCGTCCGTAATCGTCGGCGCGTCCTCGGCATGATAGCGCCGGTCATGACCGGCGATCTCCTCGGCCAGCCGCTGGAGCTCATCCGCGGCTTCGCTTTCGCTCAACGATTCGACTGGTTTTTCAGACATGCAGCGGTCCCTGGACAGTGGCGAGGCACCATAAATCAGGATTTCGGAAAAAGCATTCCTGAACAGCGGGATGGAGCCATATCCTGACTCAGTCCGAAAGCCTTGCGACGACTACGCTGCAGCAATATTCTCGCGCAGCAGCCGTTCCGCGGCTGCGCGCGCCTCGTCGGTGATGGTAGCGCCGGCCAACATGCGCGCGATCTCTTCCTGGCGCGCCGCCCGGTCCATTTCGGCGATGCCGGTGGCGACCTTGTCCGAGCCGCCGGATTTGGAGATCAGGAAATGCGTCGCAGCACGTGCCGCCACTTGCGGAGCATGCGTGACCGACAGCACCTGCACGCGCTTCGACAGCCTGGCCAGCCTTTGGCCGATCGCATCGGCCACGGCGCCGCCGACGCCGGTGTCGATCTCGTCGAAGACCAATGTCGGCGCCGAGCCACGGTCGGCCAGCGCCACCTTGAGCGCCAGCAGGAAGCGCGACAGCTCGCCGCCGGAGGCGACCTTCATCATCGGCCCAGGCCTGGTGCCGGGATTGGTGCGCACCCAGAACTCGACCTGGTCGATGCCTTCTTCCATGCGGTTCTCGCCATCGCTGGCCAGTTCGACGATGAACTCAGCCCGTTCCAGCTTCAGCGCCGGCAATTCGGCCATCACAGCCTTGGTCAGGCCGACCGCGGCCGCATGGCGAAGGGCGGAGAGCTGGGCTGCGGAAATATCGTAGGCTTCTCGCGCCGCTGAGGCCTGCTTTTCCAGGACATGCAGGCGCCCCTCGCCGGCATCAAGATCGGCGAGATCGGCGGACATGGTGTCGCGCAGTTGCGCCAAATCGTCAACGGCCACACTGTGCTTACGTGAGGCCGCACGCAGCGAAAACAGCCGCTCCTCCGCCTTCTCCAGCCTCTGCGGGTCGTATTCGGTGGCGCGCAGTGCCGCCTCGACGCCCGATTGCGCTGCATCCAGTGACAGCATCGCCTCGTCCAGCGACTTCACCACATCCTCGAGCAGTCCCGGCGCTTCGCTGGCCTTGCGCTGCAGGCGCCTCAGCAGGCTGGCCAGTTGCGGCAGCGGCGAGGACGGGCCTGACAGCACATCCTGTGCATCGTGTATTTCCGAGGCGATCTTTTCCGCCCGCATCATCGTTGCACGCAATTCCGCCAGCTGTGTCTCTTCGCCGGGCTGCGGATCGAGCTTTGCCAGTTCCGCCACCGAGGCCCTGAGATAATCGGCCTCGCGCGCCGCTGCCTCGACCTTGGCGCGGTGCCTGGCAAACTCCTGCTCGGCGCCGCGCCAGTAGCGCCACGCCTCGCCGGTCGCGCGGGCGGCGCCGAGATGGCCGCCAAAACTGTCCAGCAATTCGCGATGCGCGCCTGGATCGACCAGGGCGCGCTCGTCATGCTGGCCGTGGATCTCGACCAGCGCGTGGCCGATGTCGCGCATCAGCGTGACGCTGGACGGCTGGTCGTTGACGAAGACACGGGTACGGCCATCCGCGGTCTGCAGCCGGCGCAGGATGATGTCGCCGTCATCCTCGATGGCGTTTTCGGCCAGCAGCGCGCGCACCGGGTGGTTGCGCGGCACATCGAAGACGGCAATGACCTGGCCCTGGGCAGCACCGTGCCGCACCAGCGAGGCGTCGCCGCGGGCGCCAAGCGCCAGCGACAGCGCGTCGAGAAGGATGGATTTGCCGGCGCCGGTTTCACCGGTCAGCACGGAAAGGCCGGGCTGGAAGTCGATATCCAGCTTCTCGATCAGGACGATATCGCGGATCGACAGTCTGGAAAGCATCAGAACCCGGACCTCAAGCAATTCCAGGAAAAGTGCGTAGCGGTTTTCCGTCCGGAATTGCGTAGAACAAAAAGTTAGGACGGTTCAGCGCCTCAATCAAACCACTGAACCGCTGTGAAGCGGCATGCGACCGATGGAGTCGCAGCGCCGCACTATCTTTTTGTTTGAGCGTCGGATCAATCCGAAAAGCGCGTTCCGCCTCAGTCGATGCTCGGGCGTCAGGCGCCGGTGATCAGCTTGCCGGCCTTGGATATCCACGATCCGGCATTCTCGCGCGGCTCAAGCCCGTTGCTCTGCAACAGCTTGTAGGTATCCTTGTACCATTGGCTGTCGGGATAATTGGTGCCGAGCACCGCAGCGGCGGTTTGCGCTTCCGAGGTCAAGCCCATCGCGTAGTAGCTTTCGGCCAGACGCGCCAGCGCCTCTTCGACATGGCGGGTGTTGGAATAGTTCTCGACCACGTTGCGGAAGCGCTTGACGGCAGCAATGTATTCGCGCCGCTCGAGATAATAGCGGCCGATCTGCATCTCTTTGCCGGCCAGCTGGTCGTTGGCGAAACGGATCTTTTCCTTGGCGTCGTCGACATATTCCGACGTCGGCCAGCGCGTCACCAGATCCTGCATCGTCTGCACGGTCTGGCGTGCTTCCTTCTGATCCTGGGTGACGTCCTTGATCTGCTTGTAGTAGCTCAGCCCGATAATATACTGGGCGTAAGCCGCGTCGTCGGTCGACGGATAAAGCGTCAAATAGCGCTTGGCCGAGCCGATTGCTTCGTCATAACGGCCTGCGCGATAGTCGGCGAAGGCGCCCATCACCATCGATTTGCGGGCGAATTCCGAATAGGGGTGCTGGCGGTCGACGGCGTCGAACTTCTTGCTCGCCTCATCCAGGCGGCCGGCATTGAGATTGGCAAGGCCTTGATTGTAAAGGACGTCGGCCGGTTCGGTCTGGTCGACATAGGTCGACAGGTCGACGTCTTTCTCGGACGACATGCAGGCCGAGAGGAACAGCGATGGCACAACCACCGAAAGCGCCAGGAAAACAGCCCGATACGGCGCTTTCGATTGACCAACTCGCTTGAAGAACATGATTGGATTGCGCCCTTTCGGCGTTAGTTCAATGCCTTTCGCATGGCGTTCCCTCAAAACTGATCCCCACCTTTGAGCGACATGCGCCTAACAGACGGCAGCAGCCATAAACCATAACTGCCTTGCCCAGCAACGCTATGTCTAGCCAATCGCACATTTTTGTGGCGGCTTGGTGTTGCCCGGAAAGCTATGCACTTTCACGGCCGGTGATGCATCCGTGCAACACCGGCCAGCGTTCAGAAAGCCAGAAATACGTTAAGAATCAGATCACCCAAGGTGCAAAGACAGGGCCGGTGACGGCGCTCATCTCGGCGGTGCGGCCGCGCTCGCGGCGCGTGGTCTCGACGACCTCGAAGGCCGAACGGTCGGACAGAAGCCGCCGCAAAGCAGCCGCATTCATCCGGTGACCGCCGCGATAGGAGCGGAAACAACCGATGAAACGGGCGCCGGCCAGCGCCAGATCGCCCATCGCGTCCATCGTCTTGTGGCGAGCGAACTCATTGGGGTAGCGCAGGCCGCCCATGTTGATCACCCGGTTGTCGTCGCCGATCACCAGCGAGTTCTCCAGCGAGGAGCCCAGCGCATAGCCGGCCGCCCACAGCCGCTCGACATCCTTCATGAAGCCGAAGGTGCGGGCGCGCGCGATATCCTGGCGAAAGATGTCGGGGTTGATGTCGGAGGCGAATAGCTGGCGGCCGATCGCCGGGCTTTCGAAATCGATCTCGACCTCGAAGCGCGTGCCGCTATAGGGCCTGAACTCGGCCCAGGACGCGCCATTCTCGATGCGGACGGGCTTGACCACCCTGATGTAGCGGCGCTTGACCGCCAGCGTCTCGATGCCGGCCTGGTCGATGGCTTCCACGAACGCCACCGCACTGCCATCGAGGATCGGAACCTCATGACCGTCGATCTCGATGACGATGTTGTCGATGCCGAGCCCGAAAAGCGTCGCCATCAGATGTTCGACGGTGGCGATATGCTCGCCTGCCGGATCGCCGAGCATGGTGCAGAGATCGGTCGCGCCGACTTCAGCAACCAGCGCGCGGAACTCGCGGCTCTCGCTTCCGTTCGAAAGGTGGAAGAGCACGCCGGTGTCGGCGTCCGCAGGGAGGAAATTGACGGTGACCGGTTTGCCGCTGTGAACGCCGGTACCGGTCAGCGTTGCACGCGATTTCAGTGTCGTCTGATAGTCTTGCAAGACAAACCCCATAGCCCAAACGCCTAAGTCCGCTTTAACCCAAAAGGCGCGGCTCTTTTTTTATCGGCAGGCAGGGCCACTTCCCCGAATCCCAGCACACCGAAAGTGCTGCGGCAAAGATAATGGTCTGTCAGGGAGACTCCAAATCACGGTTTCTTACTCTGTGTAACCGCGACAGACCTTGAGCGTCACATCGTAACTTCTTGTTATTAAACCCCTTTAAACGTTAACAGGCAGACAATCTCTCGTCTGCCTGTTAACAAGTGTTACATACCGTTAACGGCTCAGTTGGCCTGGCGGCGCAGGAAAGCCGGTATCTCCAGCTGGTCGTCTTCCTGGGTCGACCTGGTCTGCGGCGTCAACCGGCCCTGATCGTCGAGCTGGCCGCGGCGCGGCGCGTAAAGCTGCGGATCCTGGCTGGCAAGGCGGCGCATTTCCGGCGCCGCCTGGCGCAGTTTCGGTTCGCGCGGCTGTGCCGGCTGCAACCGGGCCGGCTCTTCTTCGCGGCGCGTCAGCCCGTTGGTCAGCCGCTTGAGCAGCCCCATCGGCCCGCTGTTTTCATGGTCGGCCGGACGGCCCTTGGCTTCCACCTCGGCCCGCACCACAGGCGGAAAATCCTCCACCCGCGGCATGCGCTGCGGTGCGGCAGCCACCGGCTGCGGCATTTCCCGCATCGGCGCCGGTTGCATCACCTGCTGCACGACAGGCTGCGGCTGGGCAGGCGGGGCCTGGAAGATCTTGCTCTGCGGGCGGAAATCTTCCGCCTGGGCCATCGGCGCCGGACGAGCCATTGCCGCCGCATTGGCCTCGGCAAGCTGGATCGCCTCGGCCACCGGATCGGCCGCGCGCTGCTCATAGGTCTGCTGCTGGACCGGTGCCGGACGGCCTTCCGCCCCCGGAGCCGCTGGGCGGCTGACCGGCTTCTGCTGCGGCGGCACGGCCCGGATCGAGATCGGCGCCGCGGCAATTTCAGCTGCCGATTTGTCGATGCCGGTGGCGACCACCGAGACGCGGATGACGCCTTCGAGTTCCTCGTCGAAGGTGGCGCCGAGGATGATGTTGGCGTCCTGATCGACTTCCTCGCGGATGCGGGTCGCGGCCTCGTCGACTTCGAACAGGGTTAGGTCGCGGCCGCCGGTGATCGAGATCAGCAGGCCCTTGGCGCCCCTCATCGAGGTCTCGTCGAGCAACGGATTGGCGATCGCCGCCTCGGCGGCGGCCATCGCGCGGCCCTCGCCCGAAGCTTCGCCGGTGCCCATCATCGCCTTGCCCATTTCGCGCATCACCGAACGCACGTCGGCGAAGTCGAGATTGATCAGACCTTCCTTGACCATCAGGTCGGTGATGCAGGCAA
Organism: Mesorhizobium sp. M0052; assembly: GCF_040323255.1. Lineage (NCBI taxonomy): Bacteria > Pseudomonadati > Pseudomonadota > Alphaproteobacteria > Hyphomicrobiales > Phyllobacteriaceae > Mesorhizobium > Mesorhizobium sp. M0052. Next base: position 8,756 of record NZ_JAMYUS010000036.1, read on the forward strand.
CACCGGAGTAGAGCACCTGGTCGGCCATGGCGAAGGCGTCGGCAAAGGTGGTCTTGTCATTGGCCAGCCGGAACAGGTTCTGGTTGGGGATGACGATCAGGGTATCGACACATTTCTGCAGCTCCTCGATGCCGAGATCCGCCGTCTTCATGCGGCGCTGGCCTTCGAAATGGAACGGCTTGGTGACGACGCCGACGGTGAGGATACCCCGTTCGCGCGCCGCGCGGGCAACCACGGGAGCCGCACCGGTTCCGGTGCCGCCCCCCATACCGGCGGTGACGAAGCACATATGGGTGTTGGAGAGATGATCGATGATCTCATCGATGCACTCTTCCGCCGCCGCACGGCCCACTTCAGGCTGCGAGCCGGCGCCGAGCCCCTCGGTGACATGCGCGCCGAGCTGGATCAGCCGCTCGGCCTTCGACATCGTCAGCGCCTGTGCATCGGTGTTGGCCACGACGAACTCGACACCGCGCAAGCCCGCGGTGATCATGTTGTTGACGGCATTGCCGCCGCCGCCGCCGACACCGAATACGGTGATCCGCGGCTTGAGCTCGGTGATGTCCGGCTTTTGCAGATTGATCGTCATTGTCTCCGTCCTTTGCCTTTCCCGCCGCTTCGCCGCCGCGGCCGCCTATGGGGCTGTCCCCGTCAATTAGAAACTGTCTCTCAACCACTGACTCATGCGATGCAGTTTTCCGCCCGTCCCGGTCATCCTGAGACCGGAAATTCCTTTCGCCGGATGGCTCTCGAAGCTCGCCATCTGCGGATAGATCAGCAGCCCGACCGCCGTCGAGAAAGCCGGCCCCTTGGCAGCTTCCGGCAGGCCCGCCACGCCGAGCGGGCGTCCGATGCGCACATTGCGTCCCAGAATGCGGCGCGCCGCCTCGGGGAGACCCGCAAGCTGGCTGGCGCCGCCGGTCAGCACGACGCGTTTTCCCACGGCATTGCCGTAGCCCGACTTGTTCAGCCGGTCGCGCACCAGTTCCAGCGTCTCGTCGATGCGGGCGCGGATGACGCGCGTCATCACCGAGCGCGGGATCTGCAGCGGCATCTCGCCGTCTTCGCCGATCGGCTGGATCGAGACCAGGTCGCGATCGTCGGCACTGCCAGGCAGCGCCGAACCATGCATCACCTTCAGCCGCTCGGCGGCGTCGAGCGAGGTCGACAGGCCCTTGGCCATATCGAGCGTCACATGATTGCCGCCGATGGCAATGGCATCGGCGTGGACGAATTTGCCTTCCGAAAACACCGAGATGGTCGTCGTGCCGCCGCCCATGTCGATGCAGGCCGCACCCATTTCCAGTTCGTCGTCGACCAGGGCCGCAAGCCCGCTGGCATAGGGCGTCGCCACCATGCGCTCGACCGAAAGATGCGAGCGGTTGATGCATAGCTCCAGATTGCGCAGCGGCGCGGCATCGCCCGTCAGTACATGCATATCGACGCCGAGTTGGTCGCCGACCATGCCGCGCGGATCGCGCACGCCGCGCTCGGAGTCCAGCGAAAAGCCGACGGGCAGCGAATGGATCACGTCGCGTTCGGCCTTGAGCGCCTGCTTGGCGCCGGCGGCAAGCACGCGCTTGATGTCGGCTTCGTCGGCCTGATGGCCACCGAGATTGATCGTGGCCGAATAGGTTTCGCTCTTCAGCCGGCCCGCCGTCATGTTGACGATCAGCGAATCCACCGTCAGTCCCGCCATGCGTTCGGCGGCGTCGACGGACAGGCGAATGGCGTGCTCCGCACGGTCGAGATCGACGACCACGCCCGACTTCACGCCTTGCGATTTCTGGTGGCCGATGCCGATTACCTGGATGCGGTGCGAGCGGCCGCGCAACAGCTTGCCGTCCTCGCGCGGCTTCAGTTTCGCCACCACGCAGCAAACCTTGCTCGAGCCGACATCCAGCACGGTGAGCGTGCCGGAACGCCGCGAAGAGGCATCGCTGTTGCCGCCAAGCCAGCTCATATCTTCGTCCCCGACTTGCGCTTCAGATTTTGCGGCTTTTCATTGAGCGCGGCCTGGCGCTGCGTCGCCGCTTCCGGCGTCAGCTGCACCACCAGGCGATCGGAGATGCGCATGTCGACGGCGGCGATGTCCCGCGTCAGAAGCCCGTTGTCGTGGTCCATCCGAACCAGGTCGGCAATCGCCTGATCCTCGCCATCCTCGGGCAGCTTGATCGTGATGCCGTTTTCCAGCTTCAGGTCCCAACGCCGTTCGCCGATGCGGATATAGCCTTTGACCCGAGCCGCGAGCTCGGGAAATTTCTTGATCTTGGCCACGAAGTCGGGCGCCTTGGCCGGTGCGCCGGTGCCGATGATCAGCGGCAGCAGCGCCTGCTTGCCGCCGGAGAACGGCGCGATCACCGCGCCGGAGCGTTCGATGACCGAAAGCTCCGCGCCCTGCTGCCAGAGCGCGAAGGGCTCGCGCTCCTCGACACGCACTTCCAGCGTATGTGGATAGACCTTGCGCACCGCCGCCACTTCGACCCAGGGCAAGGTATCAATACGTTCACGCGCGGCCTCGGCATCGAAGCCGATCAGTGACGTCCAGCCGTCGAGCTCGAGCCGGTCCAGTATGTCGATCTCCGAAGTCTGGCGGTTGCCGACCACCTTGATCTGGTCGACGGCAAAGCCGGTCCGGGCGGTGATGCTCTGGACGATGTCGTCGGCATGACCGCCGAGAATGGCGCCATAGAGGCTGCTTGATGCAATGAGCGAAGCCGACAGGATGGCCGCGGAAAAGCGCGGCGCGACGAAGTCGCCGCCGCCCAGGCGCGCCAGCACGCGCACCGGCCGGCGCAGCACGCGCGGCAGCACGAAATGGTCGAACGACAACGGCATGCCGAACAGCGCCGGCCCGGCGCCGCCCCTGCCCTTGTCCTGTCCCCATTTCAACGCAGACACGAAGCGTCCTCCACCATCCAACTCAACAATTCGCCAAACGAGTGCCCGGCCTGGGCGGCGATTTCAGGCACCAAAGACGTCGGCGTCATGCCCGGCTGAGTGTTGATCTCGAGCCAGACAATCTCGCCGTTTTCGGAGTGACGGTCGTCATAGCGGAAGTCCGATCGGGAAACGCCCCGGCAGCCGATAGCCAGATGTGCCTTGAGTGCCAGTGTCTGTATTTTTTGGTAAATATTTGATGAAATTTTAGCAGGGATTTCGTGTTTTGATCCGCCGGCGACGTATTTTGAATCATAGTCGTAGAAGGAATGGCCGGTCGGAATGATCTCGCAGACGCCGAGCGCCACGTCGCCCATGACGGCGCAGGTCAGCTCGCGCCCATGGATGTAGCGCTCGACCATGACGGTCTCGCCATATTTCCATTCGGACGAGCCGATGACCTGCGGCGGATGCGACTGCCCTTCATGCACGATGACGACGCCGAAGCTTGAGCCTTCATTGACCGGCTTGACCACGTAGGGCGGCTTCATCGGATGCTTGTTCTGGATGGCAAAGCGGCTGGCAACCTTCGATTCCGCCACCGCGATGCCGGCAGCCTTGGCGACCTTCTTGGCTTGCTCCTTGTTCATGGCGAGCGCCGAGGCGAGCACGCCCGAATGGGTGTAGGGAATGGCCAGATATTCGAGGATGCCCTGGATGGTGCCGTCTTCACCGAACGGGCCGTGCAGTGCGTTGAAGACGACATCGGGCTTGAGTTCGGTGAGCACGGCGCCGACATCGCGCGCAACATCGACGCGGGTAACCTGGTAGCCTTCATTCTCAAGCGCATCCGCACACGCCTTTCCCGAAGACAGAGACACGGGCCGCTCGGACGAGAATCCGCCCAGGAGGACAGCCACATGCTTGTTCTTCATATCCCGTCATCCCTCTCACGGCGGGCCCGCAACCACGCATTCAGCGACCAGATTGAGTCCGAGTCTCCCGGCAGGTTGCCCCCCAGACGGAAAACGCGGTCGACGCGTCGAACGACTCAAATCAGGAAACGCTTTAAGGCAGAGAATCAGAGAGTTGATTCGCTGGCAAGTGCTTATGATTCCGACAGATTCACTTTCCGCGAAAACGGCCGGAAAAAGCGTGTTGTGAGTCTTTGGAGCAACGGTGGCGCTGTTGTTTCAGACCGTTTGAAGTTCAAGCGTCACATGAACTTCAGCTTGCGCTAAAGAAGCTGTCCGAGGAATTCCTGCACGGCATGGCCGGGGCGGAAATTGCCGAGCCGCTTGATTTCCCACTGCAGGCGGATGCCTGAATTTTCAAGCACGCGGGCGCGCACCGTCTCGCCGAGATATTCGAGGTCGTATCCGGTCGCTGTTCCGGTGTTGATCATGAAGTTGCAGTGCATCGGCGACATCTGCGCGCCGCCGATCATCAGCCCGCGGCAGCCGGCCTTGTCGATTTCCTTCCAGGCCGAGGTGCCTTCCGGATTCTTGAAGGTCGAGCCGCCGGTCTTCTCGCGGATCGGCTGCACCGTCTCGCGATGCGTCTGGACGGCGTCCATGGCCGCCTTGATCGCCTCCTGGTCTTCCAGAACACCTTCGAAAACGGCGGAGGTGAAGATCAGCCCGGCAGGTGCGGCCGAGTGACGATAGGCATAGCCCATGTCTTCATTGCTGAGGGTGTGGAGATTGCCCTTGCGGTCGAGCGCCCGAACCTCGACGACACGTTCCCGCGTCTCGACGCCATTGGCGCCGGCATTCATCCTCAGCGCCCCGCCGATGGCGCCGGGAATGCCGTGATAGAAATGAAAGCCGCCAATGCCGGCCTCATAAGCGACGGCCGCGACGCGCTTGTCGGGCGTCGCAGCACCGGCCTTGATGACGGTCGGCGAAACCACCTCGGCCTCGCCAAAGCCCTTGGCCGAAAGCCGGATGACGAAACCTGGAATGCCGCCGTCGCGCACCAGGAGGTTGGAGCCGACACCGACGATGGTGAGCGGGATGTCCTCCGGCACGGCGCGCAGGAAGGCAGCCAGATCCTCCTCGTCGGCCGGCTGGAACAGGGCGTCCGCCAGACCGCCGGCGCGGAACCAGGTGATCTTGTCCATCTCGGCATTGGGCGTGATGCGGCCGCGCAGGCCGGCAAGCCGGTCGCCAAGTTTGTCGAGCAGGTCCTGGCCGCGCATCATGAGACGGTACCGCCGAGTTCCCCAGGCAGCGCATAGGCCCATTGGGTGATGTTGCCGGCGCCCAGGAAGATGACGAAGTCGCCCGGTTTCGCCAACGCGCGGATGACGGGCGAAATCGCGGCAGGGGTTTCGACGTAGCGCGCATCGCGATGGCCCCCGGAGCGGATGCGCGACACCAGCGCCTCCGAGGTCACGCCGTCGATCGGCTCCTCGCCCGCCGCATAGACCGGCGCCACCATCACCGTGTCGGCATCGTTGAAACAGACCGAAAATTCGTCGAACAGATCGTGCAGCCGGGTGAAGCGGTGCGGCTGCGCAATGGCGATGACGCGGCCCTTGGTGGCGCTGCGCGCCGCTTTCAACACCGCCGTGATCTCGACCGGGTGGTGGCCGTAATCGTCGAAGATGTCGACGCCGTTCCACGAGCCGGTGTGGGTGAAGCGCCGCTTGACGCCGGCAAAGGACGACAGCCCTTTCTTGATCGCTTCGGCCGACAGGCCGAGTTCATGCGCGACCGCAATTGCGGCGGTGGCGTTGGAGACGTTGTGGCGGCCGGGCATCGGCAGCCGCAGATCCGATATCGTCGTCTGGCCGCCGGTCTTGCGGTCGCGGATCACCACGTCGAATGCCGAGACGGCACCGGCCATGCGGTGGTTGGTGAAACGCACATCGGCCTGCGCGTTCTCGCCATAGGTGATGACGCGGCGGTCCTCGATGCGGCTGACCAGCGCCTGTACTTCCGGATGGTCGGTGCACATCACGCCAAAACCGTAGAACGGCACGTTCTCGACGAATTGCCGGAAGGCCTCGCGCACCTTGTCGAAACTGCCATAATGGTCCAGATGCTCGGGATCGATGTTGGTGACGACGGCGATCTCGGCCGGCAGCTTGAGGAAGGTGCCGTCGCTTTCGTCGGCTTCGACCACCATCCACTCGCCATCGCCCATACGGGCATTGGTGCCATAGGCATTGATGATGCCGCCATTGATCACCGTCGGGTCGAGCCCGCCGGCATCGAGCAGCGTCGCCACCATCGACGTGGTTGTGGTCTTGCCATGCGTGCCACCGATCGCGACCGCCTGGCGGAAGCGCATCAGTTCGGCCAGCATCTCGGCCCGGCGGACAATTGGGAGCAACTTCTCCCGCGCGGCCTTCAGCTCGGGATTGGATTTCTTGATCGCGGTGGAGACGACCACCACTTCGGCCGCGCCGATATTCTCGGCCTTGTGGCCGACAAAGCATTCGATGCCCTTGTCGCGCAGCCGCTGGACATTGGCGCTGTCGGCCTGGTCCGAACCCTGCACCTTGTAGCCGAGATTGTGCAGAACCTCGGCGATGCCGCTCATGCCGATGCCGCCAATGCCGATGAAATGCACAAGGCCGATGGTCTGCGGCATCTTCATCAATGCGTCCCTTTCCTGAAATCCGAAACGGTTTTTCTGGACGCAATAGCCTCTGTGAGATCAGCGAGCAACCGTGCCGCGTTCGGCCGGCCAGCCGACTTCGCTCCGGCAGCCATGGCCGTCAGCCGCTCGGGAGTGTCCATCAGCCCGCCAATGAGAGCCGCGATGCGCTCCGGCGACAGTGACGATTGCGGATGCACCTCGCCGCCGCCCGCCGCGGCAAGGGCGGCTGCGTTCGCCGCCTGATCGTGATCCAGCGCATAGGGATAAGGCACCAGCAGCGCCGGCCGGCCGATGACGGCGATCTCCGAAACCGTCGAGGCGCCGGAGCGCGAGATCACCAGATGCGCCGCGCCCATGCGCTGTGCCATGTCGGTGAAGAAGGGCGAGACCTCGACATGGACGCCGAGTGCCGCATAGCCGGCCTTCACCCGCGCCACGTCGTCGGCGCGGGCCTGCTGGGTGATCACCAGCCGCTTGCGCTGCGCCTCCGGCAGAAGTGCGATCGCTGTCGGCATGGCGTCGGAAAAGAACTGCGCGCCCTGGCTGCCGCCGAACACCAGGAGCCTGAACGGATCCGCCCCTTTGGATGCCGTGTAGGGCGTCTTGGCCGCCTCCAGGATTGGCGGCCTGACCGGATTGCCTGTCGTCACCGTCTTGGCGCCTGTGGCACTTTCATCTTGCGGCAGGAAGCCGCCGGCAATCGCATCGACGCGCCCGGACAGCGCCCGGTTGGCGCGGCCCATCACTGCGTTCTGCTCATGGATCAGCGTCGGCAGCTTGCGCCGCGTCGCGGCATAGAGCGGTGGCAAGGTCGGATAACCGCCAAAGCCGACGACCGCATCAGGCTTGATCCTGGCGATGACGGCGGAGGCCTGGCGCACGCCGCGCCAGATCTTCCAGAACGCGCCAAGCAGCGCGACAGGGTTTTTCGAGCCCATCGTCGCCGACTGGATCGGATGGATGGCGGCGGCCGGGAAATGGCCGGCAAAGCGCTCGGCGCGGTCGTCCGTCGCCAGATGCACGCCCCAGCCGCGCTCGATCAGCTCATGCGCCAGCGCCTCGGCCGGAAACAAATGTCCGCCTGTTCCGCCCGCCGCGAGAAGGATAACACCCCGCGCCATATCACTCCGCCGGCAGGGCGCGCTGCGACAGGGCAAAGCCCATCTGCTTGCGCTTTTCCGGTCGCTTGCGCGTCAGCGCCAGCACCATGCCCATCGAGATGGCAATGGCGATCTGCGAGGAGCCGCCATAGGAGATGAAAGGCAGCGTCATGCCCTTGGCCGGCATCAGCTGCAGGTTGACGCACATGTTGATGACCGACTGCAGGCCGAACACGGTGACGAGACCGCCGACGGCGTAGCGGGTGAAATCATCATGTTCCTTCAGCGCCGTGCTGAGGCCGCGCAGCACGATGAAGGCGAAGATCGACATGATGAAGAAGCACATGATCAGCCCGAACTCTTCGCCGGCGACCGAAAAGACGAAGTCGGCATGCGCGTCGGGGATGACGCGCTTGACGGTGCCCTCGCCCGGGCCGACGCCGAACCAGTGGCCGTTGATCAGCGCCTCGCGGCCCATGTCGACCTGGAACGTGTCGCCTTCGCCGGTTAGGAATTTGTCGATGCGGGCGGCGACGTGCGGGAACACCGTATAGGCGGCAAACAGGCCGCCGGCGCCGGTGGCGCCAAGCGCGATGATCCATAGCCATGGCAGGCCGGCCATGAAGAACATGACGCCCCAGGTGCCGGTCACCAGCATGGTCTGGCCGAGATCGGGCTGCGCCACCAGAAGCGAGATGACCAGGATCAGCAGCAGCATGGCAAACAAATTGCCGGGGATGTCGGGCTGGCGCTTGTGTTCGGCGAACAGCCAGGCGCAAACGATGACGAAGGCGGGTTTCAGAAATTCCGACGGCTGGATCGACATGCCGACAAACGACACCCAGCGCCGCGCGCCCTTCACCTCGACGCCGATGTAGAGCACGGCCACCATCAGCACCAGCATGATGCCCAGGATGATCAGCGCCATGCGCCGGATCTGCCGCGATTCCAGGAAGGAGACCGCCAGCATCACGCCGAGCGCCGGCACGGTGAAGATGATCTGCCTGGTGGCAAAGTGGAAACTGTCGAGGCCGATGCGCTCGGCCACCGCCGGGCTTGCCGCAAAGGACAAGACAATGCCAAGCCCCATCAGCGACAGGAACGCCGCCAGGAACCAGCGATCGATCGTCCACCACCAGGTTGCAACCGGGCTTTTGTCGAGACGGCTTTGCATTATCGTGCCCCTCCGATGGGTTTGACACCCTCGATAGCATTCGCAGCTTGCCTGAAGGCTTCGCCGCGAACTTCGAAATTCTTGAACTGGTCGAAACTGGCGCAGGCCGGAGACAGCAGCACCACGACCTCGCCGTTGTCATCCTTGGCCGCGTCTTTCGCGGCATGGTCGACCGCGGCGGCCAGCGTGCCCGAGATTTCATAAGGCACGGCTTCACCAAGCGTCGCCGAGAACGCGGGCGCCGCCTCGCCGATCAGATAGGCCTTGGCAATGCGCGGGAAGAAACCGCGCAGCGGCTCGATCCCGCCTTCCTTGGGCAGTCCGCCGGCGATCCAGTAGATGCGCGGGAAGCTCGACAGCGCGGGTGCCGCCGCATCGGCATTGGTCGCCTTGGAATCGTTGACGAACAGCACATGATCCTTGCGGCCGACCTGCTCCATGCGATGCGCCAACCCGGGAAAGCTTTCCAGTCCCGCCTGGATCTCGCCGAGGCTCAAGCCGACCCTGAGGCAGGCGGCGACGGCGGCAAGCGCGTTCTGCGCATTGTGCTGGCCGCGCAACGAACCGATGCCTTCGAGGAAGGCGACGCGGCTGTAACGGCCATGCACGGCTTCCATCAGATCGGAGCCATCGGCGAAATAACCGTCGGTCAGCGGCAGCCGCTTGGAGATGCGGATCACCTGTCGGCCCGCCCTCTCCAGCCGGTCGGCGATCTGCGCGCACCAGCTATCGTCGACGCCGACAATGGCTGTCTCGCTGCCGGCGACCAGCCGCTCCTTGATCGAAGCGTAGTGCTGCATGGTGCCGTGGCGGTCGAGATGGTCGGGCGTCAGGTTGAGCAGGATGCCGGCCGTCGGGTTGATCGAGGGCGCGAGATCGATCTGGTAGGACGAACACTCGACGACATAGTCCCGGTCAGCCTGCGGTGGATCGAGCGTCATGATGGCCCGGCCGATATTGCCGCCCATCTGCGTGTCGCGCCCTGCCGATTTGAGGATATGCGCGGTCAGCGCCGTGGTCGTCGACTTGCCGTTGGTGCCGGTGATAGCGATGAACGGCGCATCAGGCGCGCGCGCAATCCGCTCGCGGCAGAACAATTCGATATCGCCGATCACTTCGACGCCGGAGCCACGCGCCAGCTCCACCGTCCAGTGCGGCTTGGGATGCGTCAGCGGCACGCCGGGCGAGAGCACGAAGGCCGAGAATTTCGACCAGTCGGCGCCGCGCAGATCGGCGGTCGCAATGCCTTGGTCAGCGGCCTTGGCGACGCTATCGGGATTGTCGTCCCACGCCAGCACGTCGGCGCCGCCCTCGATCAGCGCGCGCGCCGTGGCGATCCCCGAGCCACCGAGCCCGAAGAGCGAAACGCGTTTGCCCGAAAAGGATGCGGCGGGAATCAAGCGGGTTCCTATCTCAGCTTGAGGGTCGACAGGCCGACCAGCGCCAGGATGACGGCGATGATCCAGAAGCGGATCACCACCTGGCTTTCGGTCCAGCCGAGCTTTTCGAAATGATGATGGATCGGCGCCATCAGGAACACGCGCTTGCCGGTCATCTTGAAGTAGCCGACCTGAATGATGACCGACAGGATTTCCACGACAAACAATCCGCCGACGATGACCAGCACGATCTCGTGCTTGGTGGCGACCGCGACCGTACCGATCAGGCCACCCATGGCCAGCGAACCGGTGTCGCCCATGAAGATCGCCGCCGGCGGGGCGTTGAACCAGAGGAAGCCGAGGCCGGCGCCGATGACGGCGCCAAGCACGACAGCCAGCTCGCCGGTGCCGGGCACGAAATGGATCTGCAGATATTCGGCGAACACCGCATTGCCGGAGAGGTAGGCGATGACGCCAAAGGATGCCGCCGCAATCATGATCGGCACGATCGCCAGCCCGTCGAGGCCATCGGTCAAATTCACCGCATTGCCGGCGCCGACAATGACGAAGCAGGAGAACGGCACGAAGAACCAGCCGAGATTGATGATGAATTCCTTGGCGAAGGGGAAGGTCAGCGACGACGAGAACGGCGCCTGGCCATTATGCATGATCGCCCAGGCGGCGATGCCGGCGATGACGAATTCCAGCGCCAGCCGCGCCTTGCCGGAAAAGCCGAGATGCGACTGCTTGGTTACCTTGAGATAGTCGTCGTAAAAGCCGATCGAGCCGAAGCCCAGCGTCACCAAGAGCACCACCCAGACATAGATGCTGGACAGGTTCGCCCATAGAAGCGACGAGCCGACGATGCCGCACAGGATCATCAGCCCGCCCATGGTGGGCGTGCCGGCCTTCTTGAAATGCGTCTGCGGGCCATCGGCGCGGATCGGCTGGCCCTTGCCTTGCCGCAGCCTCAGCGAATTGATGATGGTCGGCCCGAAGATGAAGACGATCAGCGCCGAGGTGATCAGCGCACCGCCGGTGCGGAAAGTTATGTAGCGGAAGACATTGAAGACCGAGACCTTGTCCGCAAAATCGACGAGCAATGTAAACATACGATTCCGTTCCCCGGACTAGTTCTGTTTCGTGCCTGCGGCTTCCGCCGGATATTTGCCGAGCAAGGCCTCGACCAGCTTTGAAAAGCCGATGCCTTTCGACGATTTGATCATCACCACGTCGCCGGCCTTCAGCGTCGACAACAGCAGCGGCTTCAATTCCTCGGCGCCGGCGCGGTATTCCGTTTTGATCTCGTCGGGCAGGATGTCTGCCAGCGCCCGCATTTCCGGGCCGCCGAGAAAGACCGTGTGCGTGCCGGTCCCGACGATCAGTTCGGCCAGGCCTGCATGGAGCTTGGCCGAATGGTCGCCGAGCTCGAGCATGTCGCCGAGCACGGCGATGCGCCGGCCCTCGCCCGTGACAGGCGTCGCGTTGAGCAGCGCCATGGCAGCAGCCATCGAGGCCGGATTGGCGTTGTAGCTCTCGTCGATCAGTGTGATCGGTCCCTTGGGGTGGCGAAGCATATGGCGCTTCCCACGGCCACGCTCGGCCGACAGATCGGCCAGCGCCAAGGCCACCTTGCCGATGTCGGCTTCAACCAAATGCGCGGCGCCGAGCACCGCCAGGACGTTCTGTACCATGTGGCGGCCGGGCGCGCCGATGCGCGCCGTCACATCCTGCCCGCCGATCCTGGCGGTGATGTCGGAATGATCGGCATGCAGCTCGCATTTGGTCAGCTTGTAGGTCGACCGTGCATTCTCGCCGAAGCCAAAGACATGTTCGACGCCGGCGGCTCGCGCCATCTTGTCGAGCAGCTTCCATCGCGCATCGTCGCGGTTGAGCAAGGCCGCACCGCCGGGCTCGATGCCTTCAAAAATCTCGGCCTTGGCCTTGGCGATCTCGTCGAGATTTCTAAAGAAGCCGAGATGCGCCGCGGCGATCATCGTGACGATGGCCACATGTGGCCGGACCATCTTGACCAGCGGCCGGATCTCGCCGGGATGGTTCATGCCGATCTCGAACACCGCATAGTCGCAATCATCCGGCATGCGCGCCAGCGTCAGCGGAACGCCCCAATGATTGTTGAAGGACTGCGCCGAGGCATGCACAGTGCCGACGGCCGACAGCACATGACGCAGCGCCTCCTTGGTGGTGGTCTTGCCGGCCGATCCGGTCACCGCGATGATTTTTGCGTTGGAACGGGCGCGGGCGGCAACACCGAGTTTCTCCAGTGCTGCCAGCACATCCTGCACGACGATCATCGGCGCCGTCAGCCGCCCGAGCGACGGCAACTTGCCTTCGGCAACGACCAGCACGCCGGCGCCGGCCTTGATCGCCGCGGTCGCGAAGTCATGGCCGTCCATCGCCTCGCCCTTGATGGCGAAGAAGGCGTCGCCCGGCTGCAGGCTGCGGCTGTCGATCGAGATCCCCGAAATTCCCTCCGGCATCGGCCCGAGCGGCCGACCGCCCATGGCGTCGACCAGCGCCTCGGAAGTCCAGAGCACGCTCATGCGGCCCGCTCCCGCAGCGCCGACCGGACTTCTTCCTGGTCGGAGAACGGAAAAGTCTCGGCGCCGATGGTCTGGCCCTCTTCATGGCCCTTGCCGGCAACGATCAGCGTATCGCCCGCTTTCAGCATGGCGACCGCTTCGTGGATCGCCTTGCGGCGGTCGCCGATTTCAATGGCGCCGGGCGCGGCCGCCAGGATCGCGGCACGGATCGTTTCCGGCACTTCCGAGCGCGGATTGTCGTCGGTGACGATGACGACATCGGCGAGCCGCGTGGCGATCTCGCCCATGATCGGCCGCTTGCCCCGGTCGCGGTCGCCGCCGCAGCCGAACACGACGATGACGCGGCCGGTGGTGAACGGGCGCACCGCGGCCAGCACATTTTCCAGCGCATCCGGCTTGTGGGCATAGTCGACATAGACGGGCGCGCCATTGGCGGTGGCGCCGACAAGGTCGAGCCGTCCCGGTGCCCCCTGAAGTTTCTCCAACGCCATCAAAGCTTTGGCGACCGGCGTTCCGGTGGAAATGGCCAGCCCGGCCGAAACCAGGGCATTGGCGATCTGGAAGTCGCCGGCGAGCGGCAGGTCGATCTCGTAGAGCACGCCGTCAGCTTCGACCTCGGCGCGCTGGCGGTGGCGCTCGTGCTCGACCCGCTTCAGGCGCAGGAAATCGCCATGGCGGCCGACGGTCAGCACATTGAGCCCCGCGGCCTGCGCAGCCTGGATGGTCGGCGCCGACCACGGATCGTCGGCAAAGATGACCGCCGGCGCGCCTTTCGGCAGCAGCGTGTCGAACAGGCGCAATTTGGCGCGATGGTAGTCCTCGACCGTCGGATGATAGTCCATATGGTCGCGGCCGAGATTGGTGAAACCGCCAGCGGCGAGCTTGACGCCATCGAGACGGCGCTGGTCGAGACCATGGCTGGAAGCCTCCATCGAGGCGTGTGTGACGCCGGCCTCCGCCAATTCCTTGAGCAACTGGTGCAAAGCCACTGGATCGGGTGTGGTCAACGAACCGTAATCGTTGCGGCCCGGCGCCACCACGCCGGTGGTGCCGATGGACGCGGCGGCAAAGCCGGCCTGCTCCCAGATCTGCCTGGTGAAGGCGGCGACCGAGGTCTTGCCTGCGGTGCCGGTAACCGCGACCATGGTCTCCGGCTGGCTGCCGAAGAAACGTGCCGCGCTCAGCGCCAGCGCCAGGCGTGGGTCGTCGACGCTGAGCACCGGGACGGACAGGCCGGAAACGGCGCTGGCCTTGCCCACGACAACCGCCGCTGCGCCGCGCTTTGCCGCATCGGCGGCATAGGCCGAACCATCCGCCTTGCTGCCGGCGAGCGCGAAAAAGACCACGCCGGTCTTGACCGTGCGGGAATCCGACGAAATCCCGGTTACCTCCACATCGCGGGAAGATGTTCCCTCGACAGGCAGGATACCGGCTAAATCTCTCAGGTGCATCGAACCCCGTTTATCTCAACAAAATGGCGCGCAGTTGCCGGCGCGCCCTAAGAATCACTGATAGGAAACCAGCGTTGCGCCATTTTCATGGCTGAAATCTGGCTTCACGCCAAGCATGGCGGCTGCCCGCCTGATGATGTTTCCGGCCATGACACCCGCATTGTTGGCGGCGACGTCGGTCATCCCGGGCTTTTCCGGGTGCGGAGCGTCAGCGATCGTAAACACCAGATATTGCGGATCGTCCATCGGGAAGGCAGCGACGAAGGTGTTGAAATTCAGTTCCTTCGAGTAGCGGCCATTGATCACCTTCTCGGCGGTTCCGGTCTTGCCGCCAACGCGGTAGCCGGGGGCCCTGGCGTTTCTGGCCGAGCCCTTCTCGGCATTGAGCGTATAGAGGTAGCGCATGCCCTCCACAGTCCTTTCGCTGACCACTCTCTTGGCCACCGCCATGGCATCCTGCTCGCTGCGGACCAGGAAAGTCGGCGGGATCAGGTAGCCCTGCATCAGCGCCGCGCAGCCGACGGCCGCCTGCAGCGGCGTCGTCGACACGCCATGGCCGAAGGCGATGGTGAAGGAGTTGACCTGCTTCCAGACCTTCGGTTCGGTCGGGCGGGCGACTTCAGGCAGTTCGGTCTGCATCCTGTCCAGAAGGCCAAGGCGATGCAGGAATTCGCGGTGCCCCTCGATGCCGACCATTTCGGCCTCACGGGCCGATCCGATATTGGAGGAGTAAAGGAACACCTCCGGCAATGACAGCACGCGGTTCTTGCCGTGGAAATCGTGGATGGCCTGATGGCCGACCCGGATTGGGTGCGAGGCGTCGAAACGGCTGTTCATGTTCGCTTTGCCGGAATCGAGCGCCATGGCCGAGGTGAAGCTCTTGAAGGTCGATCCCATCTCGTAGAGGCCGGCCGACATGCGGTTCAGCCGATCCTTGTCCTGCGCATTGAAGGGATTGTTCGGATCGAAATCCGGCACCGAGGCCATCGCCACCACTTCGCCGGTCTTGATGTTGAGCACGACGGCGCCGGCGCCCATGGCGCGATAGCGCTCGAGGCCGGCGGCAATCTCGTCGCGCACCACATGCTGGACGCGCAGGTCGATCGACAGCTGAACCGGCTTCAGATCCTTGGCGATCGCAAGGCCTGAGGCCTGCAGGTCGCTCAGGCCCTGCTCGTCAATGTATTTCTCCATGCCGGAGATGCCCTGATTGTCGATGTTGGTGAGGCCGACAATGTAGGACGAGGTCACGCCGGCCGGATAGAAGCGGCGCTTTTCGGTGCGAAAGCCAATTCCGGGAATGCCGAGCTGCATGATGTCGGCCTGCTGCTTGGGCGTCAGCTGCCGCTGCAGCCAGACGAAGCCGGCGCCGCTCTTCAGCTTGTGATAGGTCTGCTCGGGGTCGATATCTGGCAGAATGGTCGACAGCTTTTCGATCGCCTCGTCGGCATCGACGATGCGGCGCGGCTCGGCAAACAGCGATGCCGTCTTGATGTCGGTCGCCAGCACCTCGCCGTTGCGGTCGACGATGTCGGGACGCGACGCCGTCACCCGGCTTTGCGGCCCATTCGACATGTCGGGGGACTGAAAACCGAGATAGACCAGCCGCCCGGCGATGGTCGAATAGATGCCGAAGAACACCGCCATGGTCATCACGATGCGGGTCTTGGCCTTGCCGCCGGTCGCCTTGCGCGCGCCTTCGACGACGATGGAGCCGTCCTCGCCGGTCCGTGCGCGGCGCTTCAGCAATTTGCCGACCGACGGAAATTTGGCGCGCATTGGAAATCCAGCGATCATTGGACGATGGCTCCGGTGACCACGGGATCCTTGTCGGCTGGTCCTTTGCCGGAATTGTCGGCCATGCCGCCAAGCCGCTGCGACGACAGGTCCTCGATGTTGAGCGGTTTTGCCGGCAGGTCGTCGAGCCCGACGATCTGCCGCGCATTGACCGGCTCGAGTGCGAGCTGCGATTTGTAGATTTCAGCCAGCTTCTGCAGGCGCGACGGCTGGGTCAGCAGGCTCCAGTCGGCCTTGAGCAGGTCGATCGTGTCCTCCTCATAGCGGATCTGCGCCTCGATCTTCTGCACCGAAGCCAGCTGTTCCTCGGCCTCGCGCTTGGCCTTGTAGGTCAGGGCCGCGGCCGAGACCATGACGGCGATCAGGACTATGTCGCTGGTTCGAAACACGTATTCACCTCTCTCGCGGCGCCTGGATGCCGGGAAGCTTTGGAAGGCCGAAAATGGTGAGATCACCGGCGCGCGCCGGCGCCTCGGTGCGGATGGCGGTACGCAGCCTGGCCGAGCGCGCCCGCGGATTGGCAGCGACCTCGGCATCGCCTGCCGTCACGCCGCCACCAGCCTTGCGGAAGGTCGCAGTGCGCGCGTGCGCCTCGGGCAAATGACGTGAGCCGGTGGCGACGTCGGCGCGGTCGGCGATGAAGCGCTTGACGATGCGGTCTTCCAGCGAATGGAACGTCACCACCGCAAGCCGCCCGCCGGGCTTCAATACCCGCTCGGACGCCATTAGGGCTTTGGCCAATTCGCCCAGCTCGTCATTGACGAAAATGCGCAGCGCCTGGAAGACGCGGGTGGCCGGATGAATCTTGTCCTTCGGCGCGCGGCCGATATGCGTTTCGATGGCGTCGGCGAGATCGAGCGTGCGCTCGAACGGACGTTTTTCGCGGCGTGACTCGATCATGCGGGCAATGCGCCCGGCATTCCGCTCTTCGCCAAGGAAGCCGAAGATGCGGGCAAGGTCGCCTATCTTGAACGAATTGACGACGTCGGCAGCACTCAAGCCCGCCTGCGCCATGCGCATGTCGAGCGGCCCGTCGGTGCGGAACGAGAAGCCGCGCTCGGGCTGGTCGACCTGCATGGAGGAAATGCCGATGTCGAGGACAACGCCGTCGGCGCTTTCGACCTGCTCGTCCAGCGTCGAAAATGGCGCCTGCACCAGCCTTAGCCTGCCGCCGGATTGCTGTTCCAGGCCGCGCCCGGCGGCAATCGCATCGGGATCGCGATCGATCGCCACCACCGAGGCGCCGCTCGCCAGGATCGCCTTGGTGTAGCCGCCGGCGCCAAACGTGCCGTCGACGATCACATCGCCGGCTTTGGGTGAGAGCGCCTCCAGCACTTCGGCGAGGAGGACCGGAATGTGGCGGACCGGTCCGCCAACGGCGCTGAGATCATCGCCGTGATCCGCCATCATTCCGGCCGCTCCCCAGCCTTGGCCTCGTGAGCCTTCGTCCCCTGCCGAAGCTGCAAAAGCCGAGCGCGCGCCTGCGCCCCATAGGCGGCCAGCCGTCCAGGCTCCCAAACTTGAAAGAAATTGCCTCGGCCGACAAAGGCCACTTCGCTCGTGATGCCCGTATGCTCGCGGATGAAATCGCTCATCGTGATGCGGCCATCCTGATCGAGCTTCAGGAACGTCCCGTCGCCATGGCAGAAGAACGACATATCGTCCGCCGTCTGCAAAAAAGGGTCTTCCAGCGCGATGCGCTGCTCGTAGCGGTCGAGCAGATCGAGCCCGCCGACATCCATCGCAGGCACGTCCAGGCCGCGCAGCGCATAGAGTTCCGAATAGCCGCGCTTCTGCACGACAGCGCGGAAATGCGCCGGAACGGAGACCCGCCCCTTCGCATCGATCCTGTTCACCGCGCTTGACAGAAACCGGTCCATGACACGCTGCAGCCGCTTCCGCCGCCGCACCCCTCTCCATGTTTTCGTCCGCGCCGAAGCGCGTCCCCTGCCGAAAATCCGCTTCGATCCCAGCGGCAAAAACCCGCAAACGCACAGCCGCCGCGGCTGCCCGATTGGCGTACGCTTTACCCTGACGCGGAACGAAGGCTTTGGTATCGAAATGGGATATCATGGGGCACTATGGGCGTCAACGGGAACAGGCTTCACAAACGCGCGCGCCACAACCGGTGAGAGCAGCTCTGACAACACTCCCGTCTTTATCTCCCATTAAGCCTAACGAACCGTTTAGAGCGGGCTGGCCCAAGCGGAAGCGGCTTGCCGCGCATCACTGCCGCGAATAGCGTCGTCAGTCTTTTCGCTGAGCAACAAGGTCAGAAATCCATGTCCGAAACAGCCAGGTCCCGCGCGGCCTCCCTTGCCCATCTGCGTCGCGACGGACTTGCCAAAGGCGACCCCATCCCATTGCCGCTGACCATGGCCGCTATTTTCCACAACCCGGGCGACGGCGCCGGCTACAGTCAGTACGGCCGTTACAGCAACGTCACCTGGGATGCAGTCGAGCACATGCTGGCGCATCTCGAAGACGCGCCATGCGTCGGCTTCCCCTCAGGAATGGCGGCAATCTCGGCGGTGTTTTTCGGCCTGTTGAAATCCGGCGACCGCGTGCTTTTGCCTTCGGACGGCTACCATGCCACGCGCGCGCTGGCCGAACGTTTCCTCAAGCCCTTCGGCGTCGCCTATGATCTGCGGCCGACAGCTACATTCCTCGACGGCGGCTTCGACGGCTACCGCCTTGTCTACGTTGAAACCCCGTCAAATCCGCGATTGGACATTTGCGACATCACAGCGGTCGCCGAGGCCGCGCACCAAGCGGGCGCGATCGTCGTCGTCGACAACACCACGATGACGCCGTTCGGCCAGCGCCCGCTCGATCTCGGCGCCGACATCGTCGTTGCTGCCGACACCAAGGCGGCCAACGGGCATTCCGACGTGCTGTTCGGCCATGTCGCCAGCCGCAATCCAGACATCATCGCGGACGTCACCGGCTGGCGCGAGACCGCGGGCGGCATTCCCGGCCCGTTCGAGGCTTGGCTGGTGCATCGCGGCCTGGAGACGCTGGAGGTACGCTTCGACCGCATGTGTTCTTCTGCCGAGGTGATCGCGAAGCGCCTGAAAAACCATCGCGCCGTTAGCGGCTTGCGCTACCCCGGGCTGGAGGGCGACCCGTCGCACAACCTCGCCCGGGCGCAGATGGAGCGCTTCGGCTTCCTCGTGTCCTTCGAACTCGCTTCCCAGGAGAAGGCCGAGGATTTCATCAACAACTGCACGCTGATGCAGGCGGCAACGTCGTTCGGGGGTGTCCACACCTCCGCCGAGCGGCGGGCCAAGCGAGGAGATTCGGTTCCGCCCGGCTTCGTGCGCCTGTCGGTGGGCTGCGAGCCGGTGGAAGAACTCTGGCAGGCGATCGAGGCATCGCTGGACAAGATCGGCATCTGAGCTGGCGGTTAGGTCACCAAGTCGTCGGCGCCAATATCGCGCCTGCCGTGCAAAACGCGGACGATCTCGATCGCGTCTTCGCCCATGCGATACAGAGTGACATATTCGCCGACGATCAGATGACGAATGCCGGGCGCGATATCATCGCGCGGCGCACCTGAGAACGGGTGCAAGGTGAGCAGTGTCCAGCGCCTCTCCAAAGCGTCCACAAGGCGCATGGCTCCCTTTGGCTATGTTCCGCAATGTAGTCACCGATGCCTTCGACATCTGATATCGCCTGAGGAAGCAGCCGATATTTCACTCTTCCGAGCCTGCAGCTTCCGACATCCTGTGATATTTGGCTCGCAGCCGGTCCATGAAGGGCTGGCCGTCCACCGCCGGTCCGCTGTCGATCCCCTCCTGAACCAGCCTGCGCAATTCCTCGACCGTGTAGCCGAGAAGATCGCGGCGGTCTTTCCATTGCCGCAGCGCATCACGGATGACTTCGCTGGCCGAGGCATATTCGCCGGCGGCCACGACATCGTCGACCGCCGCCGCCAGTTCCGGCGAAAGCGTGATGCTGCGTTTGTCGACGTGACCCATGATGCGCTCCTGATCAAACCATGACAATCATGGTACGATTAAATCGTACCAGCTTCAAGGATGCGTTTGTCTCGACCCCAGCATGCGTACTTGATTCAATCGCTCAAGCACCTGAATCGCCAGCTGCGCCCGAAGGCGCAGACTGCTGATCCAAAGGATTAATCGCGATATGGGGGAGAAATTGCCAGCTGGCCTGTAAGCCGGGTTTTGTATGGCCCTCGCCCCTTTCGGGGCGAGAACGTGGCGGCCATTCATCTTGGGCGCATGTTGCCATGCGCCTCACGCAACCTACCCGGACGGTGAGCCGGAAACAGCCCTCGAAGGTTTCCCCTCGCACCGTCCCTATTCGGTTTTGCTCCCGGTGGGGTTTACCGTGCCGCTCCTGTTGCCAGTCGCGCGGTGGGCTCTTACCCCACCCTTTCACCCTTGCCCCGATAAATCGTGGCGGTTTGCTTTCTGTGGCACTTTCCCTGGGGTCGCCCCCGCCGGCCATTAACCGGCACCGTGTTTCCATGGAGCCCGGACTTTCCTCACCCGCAGCCTTTCGGCTTTGCGGGTGCGGCCGCCCGGCCAGCTGGCAGAGCGTATAAAGGGGTTCACGTTCCAAAACGCAAATGAAAAAGCAGACTTATGCCGGCGATCCCAATGCCGCCAACTGCACCTTGACCTTGCCGCAATAGGCCGCCGACACCGGGTTCATCCTCGTCGCGGCATGGCCGGCATTGTATTTCAGGATCGTGCCGCAGGTGGTGCCGCCGCCGAGATTGCGCGCCATGGCAAGGTACTTCATGCCGTATTTGATGTTGGTGTCGGGATCGAACAGACCCTTGGCGGAGCCGCTATAACCCATCATCCGCGCCGTTGCCGGCTTGATCTGCATCAGGCCGATTTCACCCGCGCCGCCGACGATGTTCGGCCGGTAGTTGCTCTCGATCTTGATGACCGCCTGGGCCAGCGACACCGGCACGCCTTCGGCCGCAGCATAGCGGGCAATGATTGCCGAATACTGGCCGCCAAGCGCGGCTGCCGCAGTCGACTCCGCAGCGGTGCTTGGGCGGATCGATGCGGTCGTCGTCAGGTCGACGCTCTTCCTGTTGCGCTTAAAATGCCTCTTGGCCGTGGCTTTTCTGGCCTTCACCACGGCTGCTTTGCGCACTTTCGCGGTGGTTGCCCTTTTTGCTTTCGGGTTTGCCTTCGTCATGGTGGCCTTGGCGGGTGCGGCGATGAAGCCCTGGTCTGCCCTCTGGCTCAGTGGTGCGGCATCGGCCGTGCTGAAGGCAAAAGTCATTACTCCGGCAGCAATAGCTGCCGTTACAACGGTCAATTTCTGCATGTGGTCCTGTTCTGTTTGGCCGCGCGAAGATCTTCACGCAGCAACGCCTAATCAATATCGGAGCATCCGGGGGGCTGGAGGTCCGATAACTTGCACGAACTGCCTTTGAGGGCGGAATTTGTGTCGAACAAGGCGAGGCAATTCACTTTCAGTGACAGGCTGTAACTTGAATATCAGGAAAAGATTATTTAGACGCAACTGACCTAAGGGAAGTCAGCAGGCTTTGCAGCGTGCTAGACGTAGAGCCGTCGGCGACGCCATCCACCAGGCGTGGTCGGAAATGCCGCTGAAAAGCTTCGACGACGATTTCGGTCTGGCGGTCGAAGACACCTGATATCTCGACGCCATAGCCATAGAGCGCCAGCATAGACTGCAGTGCCTCGATCTGGGCGCCGGTATCGCCGGCTTTCAGCACCGCGCCGCGCCGGACCGGCGCCGCAGGCACGAGATGGCCGACCCCGGCCGCAAACAGCGCATTCCAGGGGAATTTCTCGCCCGGGTCGATCTTGCGCCCCGGCGCGATGTCGGAATGGGCAAGCACCCTTTGCGCCGTAATGGAATGGCGTTCGATGATACCAAGGCAAAGCCCGATCACCGCTTCCACCTGCCGCTTGGGAAAGGCCGAATAGCCGAGCGAATGGCCGGGATTGACGATTTCGATGCCGACCGAACAGGAGTTGATGTCGCGACGACCGAACCAGGAACTTGCACCGGCATGCCAGGCGCGGTCGCTTTCGCGCACCATCTGGATGATGCGGCCATCCTCATGGACGAGGTAGTGCGACGAGACTTCGCTTGCGGGGTTGCACAACCAGGCTTCCGCGGCAGCACCAGTCGCCATGCCGGTATAGTGCAGCACGATCATGTCGGGCCTGAGCGTTTCGCGCCGCGGGCCGAAATTCGGCGATACCCTGACCTCCGCGCTTGGCTCGTCGGGCGAGAAGCCGGTCATGCGTGCCTGAGGCCCCGCTCGATCATTTCATAGGCCGCGTTGATCGCCGCGACCCTGGTCGTTGCAATCTTGATGAATTCCTGCGGCAGGCCGCGCGCGATCAGCCGGTCCGGATGATTGTCGGAGACCAGCTTGCGGTATCGCTTCCTGACCTCCTCGAACGGCTTGCCGCGCTCAATGCCGAGCACGATATAGGGATCGCCGGCGCCGAGATTGACGTGCCTGGCCATGATGGCCTCGTAGTGCACCTCGTCGATGCGGAAAATCTCGGCAATACGGTGCAGGAAAATCCCTTCGCGCTCATGCACCAGCCCATCCGCCTTGGCGATATGGAACAGACCGTCGAGTATGTCTTCCAGCATGACGCAGTTCGAATGGCCCGAGCCGCACATCTGCGCCATACTCTCGGCATAGGTCTCGAACCCGGCGACGTCGCGCTTGGCCAGATCGTAAAGCCGCGCCACATTGCGGGTCTGTTCTCGCGGCACCTCGAATATTTCCTGGAACGCGCGAACCTCGTCCTGGGTGACGATGCCATCGGCCTTGGCCATCTTGGCTGACAGCGCAATCATCGCCACAGAGAAGGCAACACGCCGGCGCAGATCAGCGTCACCGGAGAAAACCGTGCGCACGGCCTCAACCACATCGGCTACGCCGGACGTGGCTGAAGATGAAACGCGGGTGATGAAGTCGCCGAGGCGATCCCAAATCGACATGAGCGCTTATTAGGGCCGCCGGCCATTGCTATCAAGCCAAAACAGCGCCGCAGAGTGGACCGAATTTACGCAAGCAACCGACGCGCCAGATCCCAAACCGTAGGAAAGAGCCGGTTCAAGGCCCTTGAGCCCCGAATCGACCTAAACGCAGGAAGGCCGGCGCGAAGCCGGCCTCCTCTCTCGTACGTCAAAGTGACCGAGACTGCTGCTACTGCGCGGGGGCAGGAGCAGGTGTTGCCGGAGCCGGTTCTGCAGGCTTCGGTGCATCCGGCGTCGCCGGCTTCATGGGCTCGGCGGCTGGCGGATTGGTGCTCTGGGTGGTGGTGTTATCCGTACCGCTGTCGCTGCAGGCGGCAACGCCGAACAGGGCCAGGGCGGAAACGGAAGCAAGAATGAGCTTTTTCATGACATCTCTCCTTCAACACACGCTCACGTTGCGGTGAACGGTCGAAGGCAAAATGCATCAAACGGCCATGAGTTTCGTAACGTTGCGTTTCCTGATGTAACATCCGCGCACTACCGATTGCGGGCCGGGCGATGCCGAACTAACAGTCTGGACCCAAATGCAATGCCGGAGTTCTGCGTGGACAAGAAATGGGATTTTTGGATCGACCGCGGCGGCACCTTTACCGACGTGATCGGACGTGATCCGCAAGGCGGTTTGCATCCCAGGAAATTCCTGTCGGAAAATCCCGAAGCCTATCCCGACGCGGCCATAGCCGGCATCCGCGAGCTTCTGGGGCTGAAATCCGGCACCGCTATTCCTCCGGGCCTGGTCGGTGACGTCAAGATGGGTACCACCGTTGCCACGAATGCGCTGCTGGAGCGCAAGGGCGACCGTGTGCTTTTGCTCATCACCAAGGGTTTTCGCGACGCGCTGAAGATCGCCTATCAGGCGCGGCCGGACATCTTCGCCAAGGAGATCATCCTTCCCGAACAGCTCTACGAGCGAGTCATCGAGATCGACGAGCGTGTGCGCGCCAATGGCGAGGTCGAGCGCTTGCTCGACATCGCCGCCTGCCGGCCCGCCATCGAACAGGCGAAGGCCGACGGCATCGATGCGGTGGCCATCGTCTTCATGCATGCCTGGAAATATCCCGACCACGAGAAGGCGGTGGCGAAAGTCTGCCGCAAGATCGGGTTCAGCCAAGTCTCGGTCAGCCATGAAGTCTCGCCGCTGATCAAACTGGTCGGCCGCGGCGACACCACCGTGGTCGATGCCTATCTGTCGCCGATCCTGTCGCGCTATGTGCAAAGGGTGGCGGGAGAACTGGGCGCGACGCCAATCTCCCCACTTGTGGGGGGTGAGGAGCGGTCGGCCAAAGGCCGAGAAAAAGCCAACGATTTGGCTTTTTCAGCGACGAACGCCCGGAGCCATAGCGAAGGGCAGTCCGCAAAGCCGACAGGGGGGGGCGCTGTCCCGCCAGCGCCTCATTCCGTCACGCCCCCCTCTGCCCTGCCGGGCATCTCCTCCACGAGGGGGGAGATTGGCCAATCTCCTCGCCTGATGTTCATGATGTCGTCGGGCGGGCTTACCGCCGCCGACATGTTTCAGGGCAAGGACGCGCTGCTGTCCGGCCCGGCCGGCGGTGTCGTCGGCATGGTCGAGACGGCGAAACTCGCCGGATTCGAGAAAGTCATCGGTTTCGACATGGGCGGCACCTCGACCGACGTCGCCCATTATGACGGCGAGTATGAGCGCGCCTTCGACACCGAGGTCGCCGGCGTGCGCATCCGTGCGCCGATGATGCGCATCCATACCGTCGCTGCCGGCGGCGGCTCGATCCTGCACTACGAAGCCGGCCGTTTCCGCGCCGGCCCGGATTCCGCCGGCGCCAATCCTGGCCCCGCCGCCTACCGGCGCGGCGGCCCGCTGGCCGTCACCGACGCCAATGTCATGCTGGGCAAGCTGCAGCCCGATTTCTTCCCGGCAATTTTCGGCCCAGGCCAGGACCAGCCGCTCGATGTGGCCGCCGTGCGCAAAAAATTCGCTGCGCTGGCCGTCGAAATCGGCGATGGCCGCACGCCGGAAGCCGTCGCCGAAGGCTTCGTCACCATCGCGGTGGAAAACATGGCCAATGCCATCAAGAAGATCTCCGTGCAGCGCGGCTATGACGTCACTGAATATCTCTTGAACTGTTTTGGCGGCGCCGGCGGCCAGCATGCCTGCCTGGTTGCCGACGCGCTCGGCATGGAGGCGGTACTGATCCACCCCTTTTCCGGTCTGCTCTCAGCCTATGGTATCGGCCTGTCGTCGGTTTTCGCGTCGCGCCAGCAGGCGCTCCTGAAGCCGCTTGCCGAAGAATCCAGGACCGAGATCGCCAGCCTCATCGGCACGTTGAAAAAAGCCGTCATCGCCGAATTGGCAGCGCAAGGCATTGCGCAGGACAAGATTGCGGCAAAGCCGGTGCTGCACATCCGCTATGACGGCACCGACACCACGCTGCCGGTGAATTTCGAACAGGACTCTATCTTCCAGGCCAGGCGCGATTTCGAATTGGCCCACAAGGCGCAGTTCGGTTTCGTCTATGACGACAAGCCGATGATCGTCGAGACCGTTGGCGTGGAAGGCGCCGAGATCGTCGAGACCACGGCCGAAGCCGTTGCGCCCGCCGGACCGGCAAGGGTTGAAGCGGGTGCGTCCGGAACGCGGCGCATCTACACCGAGGGCCGCTGGCATGAGGCCGGCATCCATCGCCGCGAAAACCTGCGCCCATCCAATCTGGTCCCAGGCCCCGCTTTGATCATCGAGCCGAACCAGACCATCGTCGTCGAGCCGGGCTGGCAGGCCGAAATCACCAACCTCAATCACGTCGTCATTCGCCGCACGGAACGGAAAGTTCGCACGGCTGCCCTCGGTACCGAAGCCGATCCGGTGATGCTGGAGGTCTTCAACAACCTCTTCATGTCGATCGCCGAGCAGATGGGCGTCACGCTGCAGAACACCGCCTATTCCGTCAACATCAAGGAAAGGCTGGACTTTTCCTGCGCCGTCTTCGACCGTCATGGAGCGCTGGTCGCCAACGCGCCGCACATGCCGGTGCATCTCGGCTCCATGGACCGCTCGGTCGAAACCATCATCCGGCTGAACTCCGGCGACATCCATCCCGGCGACGTCTTTGCGCTGAACGCCCCTTACAATGGCGGCACGCATTTGCCTGATATCACGGTGGTGACGCCGGTGTTTTCCCTCCCCCTTGAGGGGAGGGTGGCCGCGCAGCGGCCGGGTTGGGTCCTCTCAGAAGGCACCGCAAGAGCGTCGAGCACTGCCGCAACGACCCCCTCCGGCGGCTCCGCCGCCACCTCCCCCTCAAGGGGGGAGGAAGTAATCTTCTACGTAGCCTCACGCGGCCATCATGCCGATATCGGCGGCACTGCCCCCGGCTCGATGACGCCGCTTGCCACCACGGTCGACGAGGAAGGCGTGCTGTTCGACAATTTCCGCGTTGTCGATCGTGGAAAATTCCGCGAGACGGAGTTGCAAACGCTGCTCACCGACCACGCCTACCCCGCCCGCAACCCGCACCAGAACATCGCCGACCTCAAGGCGCAGATCGCCGCGAACGAAAAGGGCGTGGCGGAATTGCGCAAGATGGTCGGCCATTTCGGCCTCGATGTCGTCGAAGCCTATATGGGCCATGTCCAGGACAACGCCGCCGAAAGCGTGCGCCGCGTGCTGGAGCGGCTGCCCGATAGTTCCGAGTACGAATACCCGACCGACACCGGCCAGGTGATCAAGGTGAAGATTACCGTCGATCGGCAAAAGCGCGAGGCGACCGTGGACTTCACCGGCACCTCGAAGGTCGAGAAGAACAATTTCAACGCGCCCGAGCCCGTCGCCCGCGCCGCCGTGCTCTATGCCTTCCGCGTCATGGTCGAGGACATGATCCCGATGAATGCCGGGTGCCTCAGGCCCATCAACATCATCATCCCCGACGGCTCGATGCTGAAGCCGGCCTACCCCGCAGCAGTCGTCGCCGGCAATGTCGAGACCTCGCAGCATGTCACCAACGCGCTGTTCGGAGCCATGGGCGCCATGGCCAATGCGCAAGGCACGATGAACAACCTGACCTTCGGCAACAAGCAGTACCAGTATTACGAGACGATCTGCTCCGGTTCGCCGGCCGGACAGATGAACTCCGGCCGTGGCTTTGCCGGCACATCGGGGGTTCACACCCACATGACCAATTCGCGACTCACTGACCCTGAGGTGCTGGAACTGCGCTTTCCCGTTTTGCTCGAGGATTTTCACATTCGCGAGGGCTCCGGCGGCAAAGGCAAATGGGATGCCGGCGACGGCACCAGGCGGACGATCCGTTTCCTCGAAAAGATGGAATGCGCCATACTGTCCTCGCACCGCAACCGCCCGCCGCAAGGCCTCGATGGCGGCGGTGACGGCCAGGTCGGCTCGACCAAGGTCCGCCGCCAGGACGGCAGCGTCGAGACGCTGAAGGCCTGCGACCAGACCGTGCTCGACGCCGGCGACGCCGTCATCCTGACAACGCCGACACCGGGGGGATTTGGCAAGGCCTGAACTCGCGTCAACAGCCTGTCACCCGCCTGTCATGCCCCTGCGCTACCCGCTTGCGCCAAAGCAAACGGGGAATCATTAGCCATGACGGACGTTTCGGCAGATCTCGTTTTTCGCCGCGGCAAGGAAGTTGGAAAAGCCGTCTACCGGAACCGCCCGCTGTCGAAGGCCGGCATCTCGGAGCGGCTGTTCGCCCTCTTGTTCTCCGGTCTCGTCTATCCGCAGATCTGGGAAGACCCTGAACTCGACATGGAGGCCATGCAGCTTGGCCAGGGCCACCGCGTCGTCACCATAGCCTCGGGCGGCTGCAACATCCTCGCCTACCTCACCCGCTCGCCTGAACGCGTCGATGCGGTCGACCTCAACGCCGCCCACATCGCCTTGAACCGGATGAAGCTGGAGGCGGTGCGGCATCTGCCCTCGCAGGGCGATCTGTTCCGTTTCTTCGGCGCCGCCGACACCAACCACAATTCGCAAGCCTATGACCGCTTCATCGCGCCGCATCTCGACCCGGTCAGCCGCCACTATTGGGAGCGTCGCAGCTGGCGCGGCCGCCGGCGCATCACCGTCTTCGACCGCAATTTCTACCAGACCGGCCTGCTCGGCCTGTTCATCGCCATGGGCCACCGCATCGCCAAATTCTTCGGCGTCGATCCCGCCGGTATCATGGCGTCGAAGAGCCTCGCCGACCAGCGCCGCTTCTTCAACGAAGAGCTGGCGCCGGTCTTCGACAAGAAGCTGTTGCGCTGGGCTACCTCGCGCAAGGCTTCGCTGTTCGGCCTCGGCATTCCGCCGGCGCAGTATTCGCTGATCACCTCGGGCGATGGTTCGATGGCCAGCGTGCTGAAGGCCCGGCTGGAAAAGCTCGCTTGCGATTTTCCGCTGAAGAACAACTACTTCGCTTGGCAAGCCTTCGCCCGTCGCTATCCCAATCCGGGTGAGGCCGCCCTGCCCGCCTATCTAGAAGAGGCCAACTACAAGGCGATCCGCAACAATGTCGATCGCGTCGGCATCCACCACTCCAATCTGATCGAATTTCTGGCCGGCAAGGACGCAGGCACCGTCGACCGTTTCGTCCTGCTCGACGCGCAGGACTGGATGACGAACGACCAGCTCAATGCCCTTTGGTCGGAGATCACCCGCACCGCCTCGGTCGGCGCCCGAGTCATCTTCCGTACCGCCGCCGAGCCCAGCCTGCTGCCGGGCCGCGTCTCGATCTCGCTGCTCGACCAGTGGACCTACGAGGACGAGGCCTCGCGCGACTGTTCGGCCCGCGACCGCTCGGCCATCTATGGCGGCTTCCACCTCTATGTGAAGCGCGCGGCATGAGCGCGAGCGAGCTGCCGGCCGACCATGCCGAACTGATGGACGGCGTCTATCGCTGGCAGCGCCACATCTACGACCTGACTCGCAAATATTACCTGCTCGGCCGCGACCAGATGATATCCGGGCTGGATGTGCCGGCGAATGGCAGAGTGCTCGAACTTGGCTGCGGCACCGGCCGCAACATCGCGCTTGCCGCCCGCCGCTATCCCGACGCCCGCCTCTACGGCCTCGACATCTCGGCCGAGATGCTGGAGACGGCGAGCAAGGCGATCGGCCGCGACGGCCTGTCCGGCCGCGCCGTGCTGGCGCGCGGCGACGCCACCGATTTCGACGCCAAGACGCTGTTCGGCGTCGAGCGCTTCGACCGCATCTTCGTGTCCTATTCGCTGTCGATGATCCCCGGTTGGGAAAAGACGGTTTCGGCAGCCCTTGCGGCACTCGCGCCCGGCGGCTCGCTGCATGTCGTCGATTTCGGCCAGCAGGAAGGCTTGCCCAACTGGTTCCGGCCATTGCTGCGCGGCTGGCTCAAGAAATTCCATGTCACGCCACGTGAATCATTGCGCGAAGTCTTGGAATCGGAATCTCGGCGAACCGGCGCAAGCTTCTGTTTCCGCGCGCTTTATCGCGGCTATGCCTGGCTGGCGGTCGTCAAGATCGCGCACTCTTACCTCCCCCTCGATGGGGGAGGTCGCGCCGCAGGCGCGGGTGGGGGTGAAGTGCCCGGCCCCCCGCCCCGGGGGGGGGGGGGCCCCCCGCCCCCGCGCGGGGGGGGGTGGGGGGGGGGGGGGTTAACAACCGGGCGGGCCCCCCGCCGCG
>NZ_JAMYUS010000037.1:0-37145 GCF_040323255.1 Mesorhizobium sp. M0052
CCCTACTCCCTACTCCCTACTCCCTACTCCCTACTCCCTACTCCCTACTCCCTACTCCCTACCTCACCACCCTCACCACCGTCCGGTCCGACACCAGCGGCAACAGCCGCGCCATTGTCCGCGCTGTCACCGCCACGCAGCCTTGCGTCGGTGTGAAGCCTGGGC
The DNA here is from genome assembly GCF_040323255.1 of Mesorhizobium sp. M0052. Classification (NCBI taxonomy): domain Bacteria; kingdom Pseudomonadati; phylum Pseudomonadota; class Alphaproteobacteria; order Hyphomicrobiales; family Phyllobacteriaceae; genus Mesorhizobium; species Mesorhizobium sp. M0052. The sequence goes on from NZ_JAMYUS010000037.1 coordinate 166, forward strand.
GCGCCAGATGGAAGAAGATGGCGCTGCCACGGCCGCGCCGGCGCGGCGCCATGTTCCAGTCGAGCACCAGGCAGGCGTCATAGAGGCGGTCGTCGCGCCGCATTCGCTCATGGCTGGCGCCATAGGGGATTTTCACCGGCCGGTTGTAGTTGCGGTCGTCCGGCACCTCGCACCAGCCGAGATCGGCGCCGATCGGCGCCATCGCCAGCCGGGTTTTGCGGCCGGCCGCGAAATGATCGCCCCGAAAATATCCTGACAAAATCCGCATCTCGCCAAGCGGCGTCGCACCGTCGCCTTCGCGCTTATTGGCCGAGATGCCGCCGCGTCCGAGCGCACAGGCAAACACCTTGCTGCCGGCCTGCAATATCCCCTGGCTGGGGTTGCCCGGCCTCGCCCGAACCACCAGCACACGCAGCCCTTTCGGCAAAATTGCGCCGGCTGCATTGCGATCGCGTTTTTTCTTGTATGATCGTGTCACGGAACAAATCACTGTGATCGGACTGTTGCGCCGGTCAGCTTCCGCATAAATGGGGGGCGGTCAACTGAAAATTCTTTTCAAAACAATGGATTGATCCATGACATCACGTACCATTCTGATCGTTGACGACGATGACGACCTGCGCGGAACCCTCGTCGAGCAACTGGCCCTTTACGAAGAATTCGACGTCTTGCAGGAAGCGACCGCCGCCAAAGGCGTCGCCGCGGCGCGCGGCGGGCTCATCGACCTGCTCATCATGGATGTCGGGCTGCCCGACATGGATGGCCGCGAGGCGGTGAAGATCCTGCGCAAGGGCGGCTACAAGGCGCCGATCATCATGCTGACCGGCCACGATACCGATTCCGACACAATTCTGGGCCTCGAGGCCGGCGCCAACGACTATGTCACAAAGCCGTTCCGCTTCGCCGTGCTGCTCGCCCGCATACGCGCACAACTGCGCCAGCACGAGCAGAGCGAGGACGCCACCTTTTCGGTCGGGCCCTACACGTTCAAGCCCAGCCAGAAGCTTCTGATCGACCAGCGCGGCGGCAAGGTGCGGCTGACCGAGAAGGAAGCCTCGATCATCAAATATCTCTATCGAGCCGACCAGAAGGTGGTGACGCGCGACGTCCTGCTCGAGGAAGTGTGGGGCTACAATTCCGGCGTCACCACGCACACGCTGGAAACTCACGTCTACCGGCTGCGCCAGAAGATCGAGCGCGATCCTTCCAATGCTGAAATTCTTGTGACAGAAAGCGGCGGCTACAAGCTGGTTCCTTAAACTTTTCATTGTTCAATAAGCGGTCGGGGCGGGACTGTTTCGGGGAGGATCCGGCTGGGGGAGCCTGGATCGGCCCGCTGCGCAGATTGAAGTGTTAGAGCGTCCTTTGCGCGTCCAATTGGACGCGCGGCGCTCTAAGGGAGGGATTGGACTGACCGTTCGGGGACGCAGCTAGAGATGGCGCTGGATGACGACATCCGCATCCTGTCCGCCGTGAAGCTCTTTGAGGGTTTCACGCAGGAACAGCTGCGCCTGCTCGCCTTCGGCGCCGAAGCCACCCATCTGCAGGCCGACCGCAAGCTGTACCGCGAGGATGACGAAGCCGACTCAGCCTATATCGTGGTCAGTGGCCGCATCGTGCTCTACCGCGAGCATGACGGCGACCGCATCCCGATCGGCACCGCCGGCCCCGGCACGATCCTCAGCGAACTGGCGCTGATCGCCGACTCAAGACGGCTGACCAGCGCCTCGGCCGAGACCGATTCGGAAGTGATAAGGTTGAGCCGCAAGATGTTTCGCCGCATCCTGGAGGAATATCCCGAAGTGGCGGTGAAACTGCACCAGCGAATCCTCGATGATTTTCAGGCCATGATCGCCCGCATCGAGAAGTTGGCCCCAAGGTTTGGCGGGTAGGTCCCCGCGACCGCGCTCACGCTTGGGTGTGTCGAGATTCAGGTCAGGCCGAGTCGAAAATGGCTGATACCGAGAACCGGAGCGGGGCGTACTCAAAGTACGCACCGGAAGCGCAGGTATCGGCCATTGCAGGCCGGCCTCACCTGAATATCGGCACGCCTAATCCAGGTCGAACCGCGCAATCACCGGCACATGGTCCGAGGGCCGCTCCCAGCCACGCGCCTCTCGCAGGATCTCATAGCCGGCAAAGCTCGGCACCAGGTTCGGTGACGACCAGACATGGTCGAGCCGGCGGCCGCGGTTCGAGGCTTCCCAGTCCCGCGCGCGATAGCTCCACCAGGTGTAGAGCTTCTGCTCTGGCGGCACGTCGAGCCGCATCAGGTCGACCCAGTCGCCGGCGATCCGCATCGCGTCGAAATTTTGCGTCTCGACCGGCGTGTGGCTGACGACGTTGAGCAATTGCTTGTGCGACCAGACATCGTGCTCCTGCGGCGCGATGTTGAGGTCGCCGACCAGGATCGAAGCCGACACCTCGTCATGCGCGGCGTGGATGGCGTTCATCTCGGCAACGAAATCGAGCTTGTGGCGGAACTTGCGGTTGATCTCCGGATCGGGCTCGTCGCCGCCGGCCGGCACGTAGAAATTGTGGACCAGGATTGCCTTGCCGCCGGCCTGCACCTTGACCGACAGATGCCGGCTGTCATCGATCTCGCAGAAGCGCCGTTTCTCGACAATCTCGATCGGCCGCCGCGCCACCGTCGCAACGCCGTGATAGCCCTTCTGGCCATGGAATGCGATGTGCTCGTAGCCGGCCTTGCGGAACGCCTTTTCCGGAAACAGCTCGTCGGGAACCTTCGTCTCCTGCAGGCAAAGCACATCGGGCGCCTGCTCCGTCAGCAGCCGCTCGACGATCGGCATGCGCAGGCGCACGGAATTGATGTTCCAGGTGGCGATGGAGAAGGGCATGCGGCGATCCGAACAAGGTCGCCGATCTACTGCCAGCCGAGCGCCACAAACACAAGCCAGCCTTTGCGGGCGGCGGCCCTGATTCAGGTCAGGCCGAGTCGAAAATGGTGGTCTCCGAGAACCGGAGCGGAGCGTACTTAAACCACGTGAGCACCGGAAGCGCAGGAGATCGCCATTTGCAGGCCGGCCTCACCGGATCTAGCGGTGGTTGGTGTTCAGCTCGCGGTTCGCCGTATAGTCGATGGCGAACGTATCCGCAGGGAAGCTGACGCCTTCCTTGGTGTTGTAGATCATCACCGTGGTGTCCTTGCCCTGCGCGTCGGTGATGGTCCACTGGCGCAGATCATAGGATTTCGGATCGAACATCATGGTGATCTTCGAATTGCCGAACACCGACTTGTCGGCAAGCTGGATGGTGGTGAGGTCGCTCTCTTCCTTGATCGATTTGACGCGGCCGCCCGAGAGGTCGATCTTGGTGTCGAGCAACAGCTTCAGCGGTGTCTTCGACAACGGATAGAGATCGGACGTTTTCAGCCGCTTGTTGAGGATGACCACCGACTTGCCGTCGGAAATCACCCGGAAATTCGACTTGCCGTCATAGTTGAAGCGAATCTTGCCTGGCCGCTCAAGGAAGAACTTGCCGCCGGTCTGCTGGTTGTTGGGGCCGAACTGGACGAACTCGCCGCTCATCGATTTGACCGAGGAGAAATGGTCGGCGATCTTTTGCGCCGTCGGCGGCACCGCCGCCTGCGCCGAGGCCAAGAGCTGGAACCCCGGCACGACGTTGATGGCCGCGGCGCCGGCAAGCATCAGGCCAAGGCCAAGCAACTGGCGACGGTTTGGAGCGAAATCGCTGATCGCGGAAAGATCGTTTTTCATGCCGGTCACTCTCGTGTGGTGTGTGTCTCGTTGCAGTCCGTGGACCCCCAGTTAGACTTAAGTTTGGCGGGCCGGACAGCGCTCAGTCGCTGTAACGCGCCAAAAGGTTCAAGGTTGCCGCCGGGCCGTATCGGCTGATCAGAACTTGTCGTCCTCGGTCGGCACCAGAATTTCGCGTTTGCCGGCATGGTTGGCCGGGCCGACAATGCCTTCCTTCTCCATCTTCTCGATGATCGAGGCGGCGCGGTTGTAGCCGATGCCGAGCCGGCGCTGGATATAGCTGGTCGACGCCTTGCCGTCGCGCAGCACGACCGAGACCGCCTGGTCGTAGGGATCGTCGGAATCCTCGAAATTGCTGTTGCCACCACCGCCAGCGCCGCCCTTGCCCGACGGCTCGTCATCGTCCTCGCCGTCATCCTCGGTGATGGCGTCGAGATATTCGGGCACGCCCTGCAGCTTCAGATGGGCGACGATCTTCTCGACCTCGTCGTCGGCGACGAACGGGCCGTGCACGCGCTGGATGCGGCCGCCGCCGGCCATGTACAGCATGTCGCCCATGCCGAGCAGCTGCTCGGCGCCCTGCTCGCCCAGAATGGTGCGGCTGTCGATCTTCGACGTCACCTGAAAGGAGATACGGGTCGGGAAATTGGCCTTGATGGTGCCGGTGATGACGTCGACCGACGGACGCTGCGTCGCCATGATGACATGGATGCCGGCCGCGCGCGCCATCTGTGCCAGGCGCTGCACCGCGCCTTCGATGTCCTTGCCGGCGACCATCATCAAATCGGCCATCTCGTCGATGATGACGACGATGTAGGGCATCGGCTCGAGATCGAGGTTCTCGGTCTCGTAGATCGCCTCGCCGGTCTGGCGGTCGAAGCCGGTCTGCACGGTGCGCGAGATTTTTTCGCCCTTCTTTTCAGCCAACTGCACGCGCGCGTTGAAGCCGTCGATGTTGCGCACGCCGACCTTGGACATCTTGCGGTAGCGGTCCTCCATCTCGCGCACCGTCCATTTCAACGCCACCACGGCCTTCTTCGGGTCGGTGACCACCGGCGTCAGAAGGTGCGGGATGCCGTCATAGACGGAAAGTTCGAGCATCTTCGGGTCGATCATGATCAGCCGGCAGTCCTGCGGCGTCAGCTTGTAGAGCAGCGACAGGATCATGGTGTTGATGGCGACGGACTTGCCGGAGCCGGTGGTGCCTGCGACCAGCACATGCGGCATCTTGGCGATGTCGACGATCACCGCCTCGCCATTGATGGTCTTGCCCAGCGCCAGCGCCAGCTTGGACTTGGTCGTCTCGAAATCGCGGCTGGCCAGGATCTCCCGGAGATAGACGGTCTCGCGCTTGGCATTCGGCAATTCGATGCCGATGGCGTTGCGGCCGGGCACCACGGCGACGCGGCAGGCAATCGCGCTCATCGAGCGGGCGATGTCGTCGGACAGGCCGATGACGCGCGACGATTTGATGCCGGGCGCCGGCTCCAACTCATAGAGCGTGACCACCGGGCCGGGCCGTACCGCGATAATCTCGCCCTTGACGCCGAAATCCTCCAGAACGCCTTCGAGCAGGCGCGCATTCTGCTCCAGCGCGTCCTTGGACAGGCTGGCGTCGCGCACCACGTTCTTCGGCTCCGACAGGAAATGCAGCGACGGCATTTCGAATGTTTCCGAGCCGATCAGCGAGGTCTGCGCCTCGCGCTGGACGCGCGCGCCGGGAGCGGGACGCGGCGCAGGTGCGGCGACGCGGGTCGCCGCATCTGACCGGAAGTTCTGCACCTTGGCGTTCGGCGCGGCACGGCGCTGGACCGGCTCGTCGTCGAGTTCGACCTCCTCGTCGCCATTGTCGAAACCGGCATCGAGGACGTCGTCATCGTCCGGATCGACGGAAACGCTGCGGTCGTTGACCATGGCGGCGAAGAATTCCGGCTCGACGCGGGCGCGGCCATCCGGGCTCATCCGCGCTTCGGCGAATTCCGCCGATTCGACCCGTTCGGCGGCGCGGCGCCATGCGGTGGAGCGCTGCTCCATCTCCGGCTCGAACTCGTCGCGCTCCTGCTGGCGGCGCACAGCCCGGCGATGCATCCAGGCGCGGAAAGACAGCCACCAGTGGGTAACGGCGCCGAGCGCCAGTATCCCCTCGTCGCCCTCGTCCTCGTCTTCGTCGAAGAGCAGATCGTCCTCTCGGGGATCGGGCTCCGCGGTGCGCTCCATGACGGCAAAGCCGTTCTTGCGCGCAATCAGCGCCGAGCCATAGGCAAACAGCCACAGCGCCGGCGCAATGAGCACCATGGCAATGATGCTGGCAACGATGCCGGTCGGGTAGCCGCCAATGACCAGGCCCGGAATATTGAGCACCATGTCGCCGAACACGCCGCCGAGGCCGGTCGGCAACGGCCACGTCTTGGGCGGCACCACGCAGCCGGCCATCGCCGCCGCGAGCAGCGCGAAGCCGAACCAGGCAAGGCCGCGCTTTGGCAGCCTGTCGACGCCGCGCGCCGAAAACAGGAGAAAGCCCCAGATCACCGCCGGCACCAGGGCGGCGACCGCGGCAAGGCCGAAGAACTGCATGGCGAGGTCGGAGAATACCGCGCCCGCATAGCCCATGGCGTTGGTGACGATGTTGTCGGTGGCGTGCGAGAAGCTGGGATCGGCGACGTTCCAGGTCGCCAGCGCCGCGACGCCAAAGGCGACCAGCGCAAACAGGCCGGCGCCGACCAGCCGCCCGACCTGGCGCCGCGCGAATGCCTGGATGCCGTGCCCCGTATCGGTCAGCGCGAGCGGTGCTGAAGCCCCTGAACGCATGCTTCGTTCCCCGTCTGTCATGGACTGGCCGGGCGCATGACGCACTCCGGCAGATTCGGATGTCAGACTATCGGGGGGAAGGTTAAGGCCGCATTAACTATACGCACCCAGAGCCACGATCTTGCTCACTCCACTGTAGGCAGTCTCAACAGTTCGGAACCAATCCGGTCGACGTCTCCCCGCCGGCGGCCATCATAGAACGTGATTGCGCGGGGACCGAGGCCTGCCAGCACGGTTGCCAAAAAAGAGAGGCCCGGAATAACCCGGGCCTCAAAGCGTGAACTCCTTTCGGGAGCGTCACGACGGGATGGGAGAATGCGGGGCGGCCGAAGCCGCCCCGCGGTGCTTACGAGTGGTAGGCCGCTTCGCCATGCGAAGTCAGGTCGAGGCCTTCGCGCTCGGCGTCGGCTGTCGGACGCAGACCGATGATCAAGTCGACGACCTTGTAGAGGATTGCGCTGCCGATGCCCGACCACAGCAGGGTTACCAGGACGCCTTTGCCCTGCGCCAGCAGCTGCGTGGCCGTGCCGGCATAGCCGGCGGCGAAGTCGGCCGTCGAATAGTCGACGATGCCGGCGCCGCCGAGGGCGGGATTGACCAGAATGCCAGTGCCTAGCGCACCGATGATGCCACCGACGCAGTGGACGCCGAAGACATCGAGGCTGTCATCATAGTCGAACGTGTTCTTCACCACCGAGACGAAGAAGTAGCAGACGAAGGTGGCAACGATGCCAAGCACGATAGCGCCCATCGGGCCGGCAAAACCTGCAGCCGGCGTAATCGCGACGAGGCCGGTGACCGCGCCCGAAACACCGCCGAGCATGGAGGCTTTGCCGCGCAGCAGCGATTCAAGCACGATCCAGGCCACTGCCGCCGCCGCCGTGGCGACGAAGGTGTTGATCATCGCCAGCACCGCATAGGCGTTCGCTTCGAGGTTCGAACCGGCGTTGAAGCCGAACCAGCCGACCCACAGCAATGAAGCGCCGACCATGGTCAGCGTCATCGAGTGCGGCGCCATGATGTCCTTCTTGTAGCCGATGCGCTTGCCGATCATCAGCGCGCCGACGAGACCGGCAATGCCCGCATTGATGTGAACGACCGTGCCGCCGGCGAAGTCGATGGCGCCGAAGCTGAAGATCAGGCCGGACGGGTCGGCATAGGCGCTCGGGCCGCCCCAGAACCAGACCATGTGCGCGATCGGGAAGTAGATTAACGTCACCCATAGGATAACGAAAAGGATCAAGGCGGAGAATTTGACGCGTTCGGCGAATGCGCCGACGATCAGGGCGGGCGTGATGCAGGCGAAGGTCATCTGGAAGACGACGAACACCAGTTCAGGAATGGCGACGCCCTTGCTGAAGGTTTCCGAAAGCGTCGATACGTTGACGCCGGAGAGAAACATCTTCGAAAGGCCGCCGACGAAGGCGTTGCCCGGGGTGAAGGCGAGGCTGTAGCCGTAGAAGACCCAGATGATCATGACCACGCTGGTGATGGTGAAGACCTGCATCAGCACCGACAGCATGTTCTTGGTACGAACCAGGCCGCCGTAGAAAAGCGCAAGGCCGGGAATGGTCATCAACAGCACCAGCACGGTGGAAATCATCATCCACGTGGTGTCGCCCTTGTCGACGGTAAAAGCCGGCGCTGCTGGCGCTGCCGCCGCGACGGCGGGAGCCGCCTCCTGCGCGAAGGCAGCAACCGTGCCCAATGCTCCGAGCGCTAAGGAGCCCAGCAGCGCGGAGCGTGCCACTGACTTCAAGGTGGAAGGTATATTCATTGAACTCTCCATTGGAATACGTGTTCGCCGCTCAAAGTGCGTCGGTGTCTGTTTCGCCGGTACGGATGCGCACCGCCTGATCGATGCCGAAGACGAAGATCTTGCCGTCGCCGATCTGGCCGGTCTTGGCCGCCGCCGTGATGGCTTCGACGGCCTTGTCGACCAGGTCTGTGCTGACCGCGACTTCGATCTTGATTTTCGGCAGGAAACTGACCGCGTATTCCGCCCCGCGATAGATTTCCGTGTGTCCCTTCTGACGCCCGTAGCCTTTGACTTCGGTGACGGTCAGGCCCTGGATGCCGACGGCGGTGAGCGCTTCGCGCACCTCGTCGAGCTTGAACGGCTTGATGATTGCCATCACGATTTTCATAAGGTTTCACCCTTTGCTGTTGCGGTCCCCCGCGTTTGCACACCTTCACCGATCCCAAAAAGCCCGGAGAGTGCCCAACAGGATTCAAGCTCCGTGCCAGTTGCCGAAGCAGGGTGTTAACTCATTGTAAATAAACGGATTGCTCGAGTCCCGGCGGCACGGTGCGCACTGTCAACGGACAGTCACTGATTAAAAAGTAGGCAATTTTTCGAAAATGCCTATTCGGCAGGCGGCCGTTTCAGCCGGATCAGGCCTTCCTGGGCAACCGAGGCGATCAGCGTGCCGTCGCGGGCAAACAGCGAGCCGCGGGTGAAGCCGCGCGACCCCTGCGTCGAGGGGCTGTCCTGCGTGTATAGGATCCAGTCATCGAGCGGATGGCTGCGATGGAACCACATCGCATGGTCGAGGCTCGCCGCCTGGATGTCGCGGTCGAAAATGGCGCGGCCGTGCGCAAAGGTCGAGGTGTCGAGCAGCGTCATGTCGGAGAGGTAGGCAAGCACCGCCGCCTGGATGCCGCGGTCGGCCGGCACCGGGCCGGTGGTGCGGATCCAGATGTTCTGCTGCGGCTCCAGCTTTTCGCGGCTGGTGTAATGCTTCAGCATCACCGGCTTCATCTCAATCGGCCGGTCACGCTCCCAATAGCGCTTGATGCCGTCCGGCACCGCCTCGCCGAACTTGCCCAGCAATTCGCGCTGCGACAACAGGCTGTCGGGCGGCGGCACGTCGCGCGGCATCGGCAGCTGATGCTCAAGGCCAACCTCATCCTGCTGGAACGAGGCTTCCAGCGAAAAGATCGCCTGGCCGTGCTGGATCGCCACCACGCGCCGCGTGGTGAAGGAGCCGCCATCGCGGATGCGGTCGACCTCGTAGACGATCGGCACCTTGGTGTCGCCGGGCCGCATGAAATAGCCGTGCAGCGAATGCACGTGGCGCTCGGGCTCGACGGTGCGCTGCGCGGCGACCAGCGCCTGGGCAATGGTCTGGCCGCCGAAAACGCGCTGCCAGTCGAGCTTGGGGCTGCGACCACGGTACAGATTGTGTTCCAGCTGCTCGAGGTCGAGAATGCTGAGAAGCTCGTCCATGGCCGCCGTCATGCTTCGTGACCTCGCCGTAAGATGCTATGGCGGTTTCCGACAGGAATGGCGGGCAGTCAAGGCCGGAATGCCCCAGTGGGCGGGGATGGTCGAGACTTCGAAAGGAATTGACATGGCGAACCGCAACACGGACGCAAAAAACCCGCTCGACGTGCTGGTCGCTGGCGCCGGCTATGTCGGCCTCGCCGCCGCCGTGTCGCTGAAACAGGCGCGGCCGGGCCTCGCCGTGGCGGTCGTTGATGCTGCCCCCGCCGGCGTCTGGCAGAAGGACCGCCGCGCCTCGGCGATCGCCGCCGCCGCCTGCCGCATGCTCGACCAGCTCGGCGTCTGGCAGGAAATCGTCGGGCAATCGCAGGCGATCACCGAGATGATCGTCACCGATTCGCGCACCGCCGATCCGGTGCGTCCGGTGTTTCTCACCTTCGATGGCGAGGTCGCGCCGGGCGAACCGTTCGCCCACATGGTCACCAACAAGGACCTGAACGGCGCCTTGCGCCGCCGCGCGCAAAAGCTCGGCATCGACATCATCGAAGGTGTCGCGGTCGCATCGTTCGACGGCAATGGCGCCGGCATCACCGTGCATCTGGCCGACGGCGCGGCGATTAAGGCGCGGCTGCTGGTCGCCGCCGACGGCGTCAATTCCAAATTGCGCGACATGGCCGGCATCAAGACGGTGAAATGGGAATATGGCCAGTCCGGCATCGTCTGCACGGTGGCGCATGAGCGCCCGCACAATGGCCGCGCCGAAGAGCATTTTCTGCCGGCCGGCCCGTTTGCAACGCTGCCGCTCAAGCCCACCGAGGACGGCACCAACCGTTCGTCGCTGGTCTGGGTCGAACGTTCCGAGGATGCCGAGAAGCTGGTCTCGGGCGACGACCTCGTCTTCGAGCAGGAGCTTGAAATGCGCTTCGGCCTGAAGCTCGGCGAAATCCGCGTCACCGACAAGCCGCGCGCCTGGCCGCTCGGCCTGACCATCGCGCGCGCCTTCGTCGCCCCGCGCGTAGCACTTGCCGGCGACGCCGCGCACGGCATCCACCCGATCGCCGGCCAGGGCCTCAATCTCGGCTTCAAGGATGTGGCGGCCCTTGCCGAAGTGGTGGTCGAGGCCGATCGCTTGGGACAGGATATCGGCGCGCTCGACGTGCTCGAGCGCTACCAGCAATGGCGCCGCTTCGACACGGTGCAGATGGGCGTCACCACAGATGTGCTGAACCGGCTGTTTTCCAACGACATCGGTCCGCTGCGCCAGCTCCGCGACATAGGCCTCGGCCTTGTCGAACGGATGCCCAGGCTGAAGGAGTTCTTCATCCGCCAGGCGTCGGGGTTGTCCAACGGCACACCACGGCTGCTCAAGGGTGAGGCGATTTAGGCCGGGAATGAGTGCCGCTTTGTCATAGACGCGGCTCGGCTCCTGACATCAGCCGCGCAATGTTGGCGCGGTGGCGCACGATCACGTAGATGCCGCCGGCGATGACCAGCAACCGGTAGGGCAATGGTTGTCCCATGCCGCCGACGAGGGCGATCGCGGTGAGCGCCGCCAGCATCGAACTCAGGGACACAATTCGGGAAACTGCCAACACCACGGCAAATGCCGTCGCCGCGCCTAGGCCCACAGGCCAGGACATCGCCAACAAAACACCCAACCCCGTCGCAGCCGATTTGCCGCCGGTGAAATTCAGCCAGATCGAACGGCTATGCCCAAGCAAAACAGCGAGTCCGGCCAGGCATACAATCCAAGGAGCCCAAACGGGCATATCAGATATTGCCGACGGCGGCGTTGCGGAGGACCAGAAACAAAACCAACGGGCAAAGATGACCGCTGCCGCCCCTTTCAGCACGTCCACCAGAAGCACCACCAATGCTGGCCATTTCCCGAGTGTGCGCAATACATTTGTCGCACCGGTGGACTTGGAGCCGTGCTCCCGGATATCGATGCCCTTAAGCAGTTTCCCCGCCAGATAGCCGGCAGGCGTAGAGCCGATAAGGTAAGCGGCAGCCGATCCTACCACGCTCGCTATCCAGAATGACATGCGCCCGGGCTGTTTCTCAGTTGACCTCAAACCCCAGCTTCTGCCGCAGTCGCAGCATGCGTTGGTCGGCGACCTTGAAACTCTGCTCGCCGCTCTTGGCAACACGATCCAGCATCTGCAGCAGATCTTCGCGCTCATGCGGATCGAGGCGCTCGCGCAGGAAGGGCGCCAGCTTGTCGATGACGATCGTCGTGTCGTCGATCTGCGCCGCGGCCCATTTGGCGTAGACGACGGCTTCATCGGTCTTCTTCTGGTTGTCCGCAATCTGCGAGATCACCTCGCGGATGACCGTTTCGCGCTTCGGCAGGATCGGGCCGTGCTCCGCTGCCAGTGCGGTGATCAGCGTTGCCGCCGCCACCACCGGATCGTCGATCGCCGTCAGCGGCGACAGCGCCGCCTGCTTGCGCAGCTTCTTGCGCCTTATGTTGCCCTGGACGCGGCCGACGACGTCGGCGACCTCGCGCGCGGCTTCGTTCATGGCCTTCATGCGATACCACCAGAACGCCCCGGCTCCCAGCACGCCGAGAATAGCAATCAGGAAAGGCATGTCGAATTCCCCCGAAAATTGCGGCGACGATAGGAGAACTCCGGCGTTGCTTCAACACGCAAGAATTGTATCTGATGAGAAAACAGAGCTGGCCCCCTAATCATCCAGACGCCGAGATCGGACTCAGGTCGCTCGTCACGGGCACGAATGATGCAACCGCTTAGCGATAACGCCGACTTCGCGTCGAGCGCGGTGCCCATTATGACGATCCGTTCGGCCACTGCAATGCGGCTGTCGGCGCGGTGACGCCGGCCTGGGACGATCCGATGTTCCACCCGTTTCTCTACGGGTCGTGGCAAGGGGCGGAATACCGCGCCGGCTTCTACGGCCTTGCCGGCTGGCACAAGGAAGGCCATATGCTGCGCGCGCTGTTCGAGGGCGTGATGTTCGAGCATAGGCGCCACATCAATGTCCTGAAGGACGCCGGTGTCAGCTTCGACAAGGCGGTCCTGTCCGGCGGCGGCTCGCGCAGCGAGCACTGGCCGCAAATCTTCGCCGACGGGCTTGGGGTGCCGATCACCGTGCCTGAGGCGCGCGAGACCGGCGCGCTTGGCGCGGCAATCGGCGCCGGGGTCGCGGCCGGCCTGTTCGCCGACTATGAGGCCGGCGTCGACGCCATGACCCGGTCAAGCGCCGCCTACCGTCCGAACCCGGCCATGCAGGACCATTACAACAGGCGTTATCGCGCCTATTGCGGCCTTGCCGATACGCTGCGATCGTTCTGGGCCGAACACGCCGCAGAACCGAGTAGAACACCGCCGAGGAAACCACCGCAATGACCCAACGGCTCGATGGCGACTACGACTACATCATTGTCGGCGCAGGCACCGCCGGCTGCGTGCTGGCCAATCGCCTGAGCGAAAACCCGGCGACGCGCGTGCTGCTGCTCGAGGCCGGCGGCAGCGACAATTATCACTGGGTGCATATCCCGGTCGGCTATCTCTATTGCATCGGCAATCCGCGCACCGACTGGATGATGAAGACTGCCCCCGAAGCCGGCCTGAACGGCCGCTCGCTGGTCTATCCCCGCGGCAAGGTGCTGGGCGGCTGCACCTCGGTCAACGGCATGATCTACATGCGCGGCCAGGCGGCGGACTACGATGGCTGGCGGCAGATGGGCAATGTCGGCTGGGGCTGGGACGATGTGCTGCCCTACTTCCTCAAATCCGAGGACCATCATGGCGGCAAGACCGAGCTGCATGGCTCCCGCGGCGAATGGAAAGTGGCGCGGCAACGCCTGTCGTGGCCGATCCTGAACACCGTGCAGGAGGCGGCCAAGGAATTCGGCATCATGCCGCGCGAGGATTTTAACGACGGCGACAATGAGGGGTCCGGCTTCTTCGAAGTCAACCAGAGCAAGGGCGTGCGCTGGAACACAGCCAAGGCATTCTTGCGCCCGGCGCTGCGACGGCCGAACCTCAGGCTGGTCGTCAACGCGCATGTCGAGACGGTGTTGTTCGAGGGCAAGCGTGCTATCGGCGTTTGTTATCGCGTCGGCGGCCAAACCATCGAGGCAAAGGCCAGGAGCGAGGTGCTGCTGACCGCCGGCTCGATCAACACGCCGAAACTGCTGGAGCTTTCCGGGGTCGGCGAGCCGGATCGCCTCGCCGCGCTCGGCATCGATGTGGTTCACGCCAGCCCCGATGTCGGCGAGAACCTTCAGGACCATCTGCAGATCCGCACTGTCTACAAAGTGTCGTCGGCGCTGACGCTCAACACGCTAGCCAACAGCCTGAGCGGCAAGGCGAAGATCGCGCTGCAATATGCCTTTGGCCGGTCGGGACCGATGTCGATGGCGCCGAGCCAGTTCGGCATGTTCTCGAAGTCCGGTCCGTCGATGGCGACGCCGGACCTGGAGTACCACGTCCAGCCCTTGTCTACCGACCGGCTGGGCGACCCGCTGCACCCGTTCCCGGCAATCACCATGTCGGTCTGCAATCTGCGGCCCGAGAGCGTCGGCTCGGTGCACGCCACAACCCGCGACCTAGCCGTGCAGCCGGAAATCCGGCTGAACTATCTCTCGACGGTGCGCGACCGCGAGATCGCGCTGCGTTCGGTGCGCCAGGCGCGCGGTATCATGACCGCCAAGGCTCTTGCCGGCTTCCATCCGGAAGAAATCCTGCCGGGCCTCACCCACCAGTCGGACGAGGACCTGCTGCACCAGATCGGCTCGATCGCGACGACCATCTTCCACCCGGTCGGCACCTGTAGGATGGGTGTCGACGACCGCGCCGTCGTCAGCCCGGACCTGCGCGTGACCGGTGTCGAGGGCCTGCGCGTCGTCGACGCCTCGATCATGCCGCGCATCGTCTCCGGCAACACCGCCTCGCCAGTGGTGATGATCGCCGAGAAGGCGGCGGATATGATCCGCCGGCCTGCATGACCTCGCCGCTGCTGCCTTACGACCCCGGCACGTCGTAGATCGCCCTGACTTCGACGGTGCCGATTTCGGCCAGCGGAATTTTGCCGGCGATCTCCAGCGCCTTGTCGAGAGTGTCGGCTTCGATCATGAGGAAACCGAGCAACTGCTCCTTGGTTTCGGCAAACGGACCGTCAGTGATCAGCCGCTTGCCTTGGCGCCGCCGCACCGTCTTCGACGTCTTCACCGATTGCAGCGCCTGCGCGATGATCAGCTTGCCTTGCTGGTCCAATGACCGGTCATAGGCCATCGAATCGGCGTCGAGCTTGGCCAGACGCTCCGGCGTCATGGCATGGAGGTCCTTTTCCTCGCCGTAGACCAGACAGACATATTTCATTTCCAGCTCCCTTGCTGTGACGACCCATAGGCGATCACGGTGCCGGCGGCATCCTTGCCGGCAGCAGCGTTGTCGAGCACGCAGACCGCAATGCCGATCACGGCGACCGCAGCAAGCAGCCGGCCGAAGCCGGAAGGTCGCGAGCAGTCGATCTCGTGTAGACGCGCGCTTTTGTCGGCGTCGTTCCAATGGGCAGAAAACAGATTGTTCATCTTGGATCTCCATCCGCCACGAGAATCCGTGGACGCTCGCAGGACGGCCGGCGCCGATGCAAGTCGACATTTTTGCACGCACATTTTTTCAGAAAAATTTGCAGGGCACGCCGGCGTCGCATCCGGCCGAAACAGCGCGGTGGTCTTCCCCTGCCGCCGCGCTATAGTTGGAGGGAACGCCGCGTGGCCGGCGCTGTCGCTGTAATCAAGGAGAATTCTATGGACCGTACCGCAAACGCCGTCTGGAAAGGCAATCTGAAGGAGGGCACGGGCACGCTCGACAGCCAGAGCGGCACCTTGAAGGGCACGCCCTATTCGTTCAAGGCTCGCTTCGAGGACGAGAGCGGCAAATCCGGCACCAATCCCGAAGAGTTAATCGCGGCGGCACACGCCGGATGCTACGCCATGCAGCTGTCGCATTTCCTGGCCGAGAACGGCACGCCCGCCACCGAGCTCGACGCCAAGGCGGTGGTGACGCTGGTCCCCGGCACCGGCATCACCGGCAGCGCCATCACCCTGATCGGCAAGGTACCGGGCATCGATGCGGCGAAGTTCAAGGAATTGGCCGAGAAGGCCAAGGCCGAATGCCCGGTTTCGAAGGCGCTCGGCGCCATCAAAGTGTCGCTCGACGCGAAACTGGGGTGATCCGCCGATTTTGCCCGGGGTAGCGATTCTTCGCGCCCCCCTCTGCCCTGCCGGGCATCTCCCGGGGAAATTGGAAGCTCGGTAGCTGGCACTCTTCTTTCGACGTTCGTAATTGGCGAAGGCCGGCGTGACATCTGATCTCCCCACTTGAGGGGGAGATGGCCGGCAGGCCAGAGGGGGTGCTGTCCCGCCGACGTCTCGGATACTATTGGGCGCCCAGCGCATCAAGCCGGGCGCGAAGGGCTACGACTTCCTGCTCCAGAGCCTCCAATCTCGCTTCCAGGTCGGAAGCAGGCAAGGCCGGCGCGCTCCGCTGCACCGATAACGCCGCGACGTCCACCGGTCCTGCGAGCAGATGCATAAAACGGTCCTCGCGCTGCCCCGGCCCGCGCGGTATTTCCTGGACGAGCGGCGGGCGGCGGCCGATCAGCATGTCGAGTTCGCCACGCAGGTCCTCGACGGACGAAAACCGCGCCATGCGCTCAGCTCGCGCCAGCAACTCATGCGCCGTCTGCGGCCCGCGCAGCAAAAGCAGGCCGATCACCGCGGTCTGCGGCGTGGTCAGCGAGAAGCGCTGCGCCATCTGATGCTCATAGCGCTCGACGCGCGAGCCGAACATCTGACGCACCAGCCCCTTCTGCTCGAGCAGCTTGAGAGTCCGATGCACCTCCGTCTGCTCCAGCGCCATGACAGGCTCGCGCGCCGTCTTCTGGTTGGCGGCTGCAAGTGCTGCATTCAGCGTCAGCGGATAGACATCCGGCGTCAGCTCCCTCTTCTCGATCAGGCAGCCGAGCACACGGGCTTCGACGGGATTGAGAATGGGAAGGTCATCGCTCATTGAAGTTCAGCCTCCCGGCGGTAAAATTCGGTTGCAAGGGCATGTTTGCGCGCTTGGCCGGCTTTGTCCCTGACGGGGCCGACTAGGTTCATTTCGTGGTGACCATAGCGGGCTTCGAGATAGCGCGCGATTGCGGTCGGGATGAGGCCCGAGACCCATCTCCCGCGTCCGGCTTTTGCGCTCGATCAGGCCGCGGATTTCGTCGCTGGCTTGAGCCGGTATCTCGGTCTGATCGAGGCATTCGCCAAGGTTCATCGGCGGCAGGCTGGCAAAGCCGCGCTGTTCCATCCAGTCGAGCGCCACGAGCGGGCGGATCAGATAGAACAGCTTCTTCAGCTTCACCTCGCCGGAGAAACTGCCGATCTTGGCGACATGCGAACGCGCAAGGCCGAGATAGTGGTGCGATACCTTCGCCGGATCGACGATCTCGGCCAGCAAATCGAGAAGGCGCTGGCGAAACCCCGAAACCTCCTCATAGACGATCGGCGACTTCGCCCATTCGACTATGACGGCATTGCCGCCAAGCGCCAGCAGCAACGCCTTGCGCAGATCCCAGCCGCCGGCATCGATCTCGCCTTCGATCGGAAACTCGATCACATCGCGCGCCTGCTGCAGCACGAGGTGATCGGTTACCGGTCTGATATAGACAAAGCGGCAGTCATAATCGCTGTCGGGAGACGGAAACCCCCAGGCGCGGCTGCCGCTTTCGATGGCAAACAGGATTTTTACAGGCTGGCTTCGCACCAGATCGAGGCGGGCGCGCAGCGCCGCGACGGCGTCCGGCGAAAAGTCGGCGGGTAGCGACGGCGTCAGACTCTGCGCTCCACCATCATCTTCTTGATCTCGGCAATCGCCTTGGCCGGGTTGAGCCCCTTCGGGCAGGTCTGGGCGCAGTTCATGATGGTGTGGCAGCGGTAGAGCCGGAACGGGTCTTCGAGATCGTCGAGCCGTTCGCCCGTGGCTTCGTCGCGGCTGTCGATCAGCCAGCGATAGGCCTGCAGCAGCGTCGCCGGGCCGAGATAGCGGTCGCCGTTCCACCAATAGCTCGGGCACGAGGTCGAGCAGCAGGCGCATAGGATGCACTCGTAGAGCCCGTCGAGCTTTTCGCGGTCCTCATGGCTCTGCAGCCATTCCTTGGCTGGCTCTGGCGACACTGTCTTCAGCCATGGCTGGATCGAGGCGTGCTGGGCGTAGAAATTGGTGAGGTCGGGCACCAGGTCCTTGACCACCTGCATATGCGGCAGCGGGTAGACTTTGACGGCGCCGGAAATGTCGTCGCAGCCCTTGGTGCAGGCCAGCGTGTTGGAGCCATCGATGTTCATGGCGCAGGAGCCGCAAATGCCTTCGCGGCAGGAGCGGCGCAACGCCAGCGTCGGGTCGATCTTGTTCTTGATCCAGAGCAGCGCATCGAGCACCATCGGCCCACAATCGTCCATGTCGACGAAATAGGTGTCGATGCGCGGGTTCTCGTCATCGTCGGGCGACCAGCGGTAGATGCGGTATTCCCGCAGGTTGGTGGCGCCCTCCGGCTTCGGCCAGGTCTTGCCCGGCTGCACCTTGGAGTTCTTGGGAAGCGTTAGTTCGACCATTACCTCTGGTCCTTTCGGATGACGGGCTTCGGCACCATGGTCAGTACACCCTGGCCTTCGGCGCGATCTTGGCAAGGCTGATGCCGCCGTCCTTTTCCGCCACCAGCGGCTCGGTGTGCACGGGACGATAGCTGAGGCTCACCTGGCCGTCCTCGCTTAGCCGAGCCAGCGTATGCTTGCGCCAGATAATGTCGTCTCGGGCCGAAAAATCTTCGCGCGCATGCGCGCCGCGGCTCTCCTTGCGCGCCTCGGCGCCGTAGACCGTGGTGATGGCGTTGGCCATCAGATTTTCCAGCTCCAGCGTCTCGACCAGGTCGGAATTCCAGATCATCGAGCGGTCGGAGACTTTCAGGTCCTTGAGCTCGGTCCATATCTGCGAAATGCGCTTGCAGCCGTTTTCGAGCGACTCCTGTGTGCGGAACACGGCGGCGTCTTCCTGCATCGCCTTCTGCATTTTCTCACGCAGAACAGCGGTTGGCGTCGAGCCATTGGCGTGGCGCAGCCGGTCGAAGCGGTCCATGATCTTTTCGACCGAGGCTTCGTTGGGCGAAGGGATCGCCGAATTACGGTCGATGACCTGGCCGGCGCGGATTGCGGCGGCGCGGCCGAACACCACCAGATCGATCAGCGAGTTCGAGCCCAGCCGGTTGGCGCCGTGCACGGAGGCACAGCCGGCCTCGCCGACCGCCATCAGCCCGGGTGACACCCGGTCAGGATTCTCGACCGTCGGGTTCAGCACCTCGCCCCAGTAATTGGTCGGCACGCCGCCCATATTGTAGTGCACCGTCGGCAGCACCGGGATCGGCTCCTTGGTCAGGTCGACGCCGGCGAAAATCCTGGCCGATTCCGAAATGCCCGGCAGCCGCTCATGCAGCACGGCCGGATCGAGATGGTCGAGATGCAGGAAAATATGGTCCTTGTTCTTGCCGACCCCGCGGCCTTCGCGGATCTCCAGCGTCATGCAACGCGAGACGACGTCGCGCGACGCCAGGTCCTTGGCCGACGGCGCGTAGCGCTCCATGAAGCGCTCGCCCTCGGAATTGACGAGATAGCCGCCCTCGCCGCGCGCGCCTTCGGTGATCAGGCAGCCGGCGCCGTAGATGCCGGTCGGATGAAACTGCACGAACTCCATATCCTGCAGCGGGAAGCCGGCCCGTGCCGCCATGCCGCCGCCGTCGCCTGTACAGGTGTGCGCCGACGTCGCCGAGAAATAGGCGCGGCCATATCCGCCGGTCGCCAGCACCACCATCTTGGCGGAGAAGCGATGGATGGTGCCGTCGTCGAGGTTCCAGGCGACGACGCCGGTGCAGGTGCCGTCCGGTTCCATGATCAGGTCGAGCGCAAAATACTCGATGAAGAACTGTGCATTGTTCTTCAGCGACTGGCCGTAGAGCGTGTGCAGGATGGCGTGACCGGTGCGGTCGGCGGCAGCACAGGTGCGCTGCACCGGCGGGCCGTCGCCATAATTCATCATGTGTCCGCCGAACGGCCGCTGGTAGATCTTGCCCTCTTCGGTGCGCGAGAACGGCACGCCGTAATGCTCGAGCTCGTAGACCGCCGCCGGTGCCTCGCGCACCAGATATTCCATGGCGTCGACGTCGCCCAGCCAGTCCGAACCCTTGACGGTGTCGTACATGTGCCACTGCCAGGAGTCCGGACCCATGTTGGACAGCGACGCGGCAATGCCGCCTTGTGCCGCCACCGTGTGCGAGCGGGTCGGGAACACTTTGGTGATGCAGGCCGTGCGCAGGCCCTGCTCGGCCATGCCGAGCGTGGCGCGCAGGCCGGCGCCGCCGGCGCCGACGACCACCACGTCGAACTTGTGGTCGACAAAGGTATAGCCGGTGGCCGATTTCGCGTCCTTGGCCAAATCAGCCTCCGAATGCCAGTTTGAGCAGGGCGAAGATCGAGGCGACGCCGACCGCTATGGTGAAAAACGTGCTGAGTGCGATCAGCGCCAGCTTCATGCCTTCGGCATGCACGTAATCCTCGATAATGACCTGCATGCCGACACGCATATGGGTGAGACCGGAAACGAGCACCAGCGCCAACACCAGCGCCACGAACGGACTGGCGAGCGCCGCCCGCACCTCGGCGAAGCCGGCGCCATTGAGCGCGATCAGGAACCCGACGAAGAACAGTATCAGCGGGATGTTGGCAATGGCCGTCAGCCGCTGTCGCCAGAAATGCCCGGTGCCTTCGCGGGCCGAGCCCAGACCGCGGACCTTGGCCAGCGGCGTGCGCATATCGTTGTTGTTCGTGCCGCTCATCACAAGGTTCCCCGCGCCATGTAGCCGGCGACCCAGATCAGCAGCGTGAGCAGGATGGAACCGGCGAGCGTCGCCCAGGCGATCTTCGATGCCGTGTGTTTCTCCAGCCCGGCGCCGGTGTCCCAGACGAGATGGCGCACGCCGCCCAGCATGTGGTGCATCAGCGCCCAGGTGTAGCCGAACAGGATGAGCCGGCCGAGCCAGGTGCCGAAGGCCCAGTTGATCCAATCGAAAGCGCCTTGCGAACTCGCCGCCGCCATCAGCCACGCGGCGACCAGCAGCGTGCCGAAATACAGCGCCCCGCCAGTGATGCGGTGAATGATCGACATCGTCATGGTGATCGGTGGGCGGTAAATCGTCAGGTGCGGCGAGAGCGGCCGTTCACGTCTGGCGGTTCGGGTGGCTGGTGATTTGCTCATGGCTGCCCCAGTTCGATGTCCGGAGCCGCGGTGGAAAGCGGCACTTACCGCCTCGATATATGACTTCAGACAGCCGGTTTCTAATGCTCTTTTTGCACCGCGTCAAAGCCGGAAAATCGTTTTGAAAACGTCATTTAGTCTGACAAAAGGCTGCTGTTTCGCTTCAATCGATTTGGCCACCGTCGAAAGCCAGCGCACCGTTCGCTGCAGTGCGGCATTTCCTTTGCAATCGACGCCAGGCTATCGTTTGCAGGTCTGTGGTGTCGAGCCCCTCTTCATCACCAGCGCCTCGCGCGCGTCGATCACGATTGCGTCATGCGACGCAGCTTCCTGGTAGCGGCTGGACTGGTTGGCGGGTGATGCGGCAAACTCCTCGGTCGTGCCATCGGGCCTGACAACGCGCAACGCCGTGCCGAGGTTCTGGATGGTGATCATGCCGCCATTGCCGCATCTGTAAGTTGCCGTGCCGACAGCAGACCGCGGCGCGGTAAGGTCGGTGACGATCTTGGCTGAAGGTGCGGCAGGCGCTGTCGGAGCCGTTGCGGAAGCCGGGGGCGCCACAGGTGCGGCGGACTGCTGAGCCGGCACGGGCGCGACAGTGGGTGGTACGGTATTCACCGCCGTCGGCGCGCCGTTCTCCGGCACGCAGGCTGCGGCAGTCAGCAAGGGGATCGACAACAGCGTCACCCGAAACGTCCGGCGTAACGCCATATGCTGTCCTCCTGCGCGGCTAACTAGCCGCGATGTTCCACCAAGATCAAGCTCACCCGACGTCAGCGTAGTTGTGTGCGTCGCGGCCGATGGTGCGGGCAAGCATGGCCGAATGATGACGCCCGGGTTTCCATCCCGTCGGATATTAACCATGTTTGGCGAGAGATCGCCGCCGGATGCGCCTGCCCTCTTAACAAAGGTTAAGAAAAGGTTAATTTCCGATTCGATCGGGTCCACAGCAGAGAGGACACCATGCTTTCGAATTCAGGAAGAGCGCGCCTTGCGGCGCTTGTGCTGGCGACAGCCAGTCTCGGCTTCGCCGCCCCGGCAATGGCCTGGTCGCGCCATCATGACCGCGTCTATGCCGATTCCCTAGGCAATCTCGTCATCGACAGCGCCGCCGGCTACAAGCGCATCATTGTCGGCCAAGGCAGGCTGGCCAAGAAATTGTCCGACTACACCAGCGCCGGGCAGCCGGAAGCGGAACCGGAAGTCCTTTATGAAGACGAGGCGGATCACATCTCCAGGCGTGGCTGCTACCAGCCGCCGGTGTTCGTGAAGGGCCGCTCCTATATGTACGGCCTCTCCGATGGCGAAATGCCCAACCTCAGCCCTTGCCGCTGATGATCCGGCACGGCCGAGAGGCCGTTTAAGCGAGACGCTAACCGACGCTGCCTGTATCCGGGATGAACACCGTTTCCGCCCGCTCATAGGACAATCGCACGCTGTCGCGGCCGTTCTTCTTGGCCTTGTAGAGCGCTTCGTCGGCGCGCCGCATCAGCGGCTCCAGCCCTTCGTCGCCGGTGCGCGCCGCGACGCCGAAGCTCGCGGTCACCCTGGTGCCCGGCGGCAACCCGTCGACACTGCCGGCCGAATAGTGCGTGCGCACGGCTTCGGCAAACAGCCGCGCCGTGGCAAGATCGCTCAGCGACAGAAGCACAGCGAACTCCTCGCCGCCGATGCGGCCGGCAACCGCACGCGTGCCGGCGGCCGCGCGAAGCTTGGCGGCGAAGTCGGCGATCACCTGGTCGCCCGCGGCATGTCCGTATTTGTCGTTGAGCGCCTTGAAGTGATCGAGATCGGCCAGCACCAGCGCGACCGGCACCTTGGTAACAGCGCAATGCTGCAGCACCAGCAAGGCGCGCTCCTCGAAACCCCTGCGGTTGAGCAGGCCAGACAGCGGATCGGTGTGCGTCTCGGTCTTCAGCGCCTTCATCACGTCGAGCGCAGCTGCCGAGAACAGGCAGAGCGCGATCAGCAACGACAGCAGCGCGTGCGTCAAAAGCGCCGTCGTCCAGTAGGACGAGCCATAAAACCCGTCATAGCTGGTGAACGGCCCGTGCGAGATGACGACGAGCAGCGTGCGGCCGATGAAGTTCAGCCCGGACAGCAGCGACAATACGAACAGGATTTTTTCCGTCGGGCCGTTCTTGCGCACGGCGCGCAGCTCGGCGGCGACCAGCAGGCTGAGGCCGCCAAAGCCGAAATTGATCGACAGGATGCGCCAAGTCAAGTCCGGCTGGACGAACAGGAACCAGCAGAATGCCACCATCCCGCCACCCGCCAGAATGCCGATCGCGATATAGGGCACGCGCCTGCCGTAGCGTGAGATGATCGCACCGACGAGGCAACAGGCGGCGAGCGTGAAGCAGAGGTTGGAGACCAGCTTGGTCAGCACCATGCCGCCGGGCAGCGTGAAATACTGCAGCAGGAAGCCGGGCGCGGACACGCAATAGCTCGTGCCGAGCACAGCCAGATAGGGCCGGTGGCGCTGATAGAACCACAGCACGAGGAACGCCGCGCCGAGCGCCAGCGCGATCGTCGGATTGAGCAGCGCTATGAACAGGCCGGTGTCCAAAGGACGGTGACTTCCCGCTTGACGTCAGGGAAGACCTTAGAGCGCAAGCCCCAACAAGCGGTTAAGCCGGGACGAATATGCAAGTCGCCACTCATGAAGCTGGTGCACGGAACCGGGACCTGAGGCCGGCGTTTCCTGACAGCAATCAAGGAGAAGTTGTTCATGGCCGACACGATCACGCTGACCGATCACGAAGCAATTCGCTCATGGGCCGCAGGGCGCGCCGGATTTCCGGCGATCGTCGATGTATCGCCCGAGACCGGAACGCAGCCGTTGCTGAGGCTCGTCTTCGGCCAGCACGCCTATCAGGACCAGGATCAGCCTGAACGCCCGGTCAACGCAGGCGGCTACGAGCTGGTCGAATGGGACGAGTGGTTCAAGATCTTCGACGAGCGCGAACTGGCGCTGGTGGTCGCGGCCGACGAACCCGGCAGCCGGGAGGAATTTCATGAAATCATCCGCCGTGCCGGCTAGGGCATATACCCCAAGGGTCTTAGAGCGGCGCGCTTTAAACAAAACCCCGAACGGTTTTGCCGTTCGGGGTTTTGCATACGCTCAGATCAGGCTTGAACCAGTCTGCGCTATTTCCAGTCGCGGATGTCGACGAAATGGCCGGCGATCGCCGCCGCCGCCGCCATGGCCGGCGATACCAGATGGGTGCGGCCCTTGAAGCCCTGCCGGCCTTCGAAATTGCGGTTCGAGGTCGAGGCGCAGCGCTCATGCGGCTTCAGCCGGTCGTCGTTCATGGCCAGGCACATCGAGCAGCCCGGCTCGCGCCAGTCGAAACCGGCGGCAATGAAGATCTTGTCGAGACCCTCGGCCTCCGCCTGTTCCTTGACCAGACCGGAGCCCGGCACGATCATCGCATCGACATGCGCACTCACCGTCTTGCCTTCGACCACCTTGGCCACCGCACGCAGATCCTCGATGCGGCCATTGGTGCAGGAGCCGATGAAGACGCGGTCGAGCGTGATGTCGGTGATCTTCGTGCCCGGCGTCAGCCCCATATAGTCGAGCGCGCGGATCTTTGACGTCCGCTTGTTCTCGTCCGTGATCTCTTCCGGATTGGGAACGACGCCCTGCACCGAAACGACGTCCTCGGGCGAGGAACCCCAGGAGACGATCGGCGGCAGCTTGGCCGCGTCGAGCACGATCACCTTGTCGAAATGCGCGCCCTCGTCGGACTGCAGCGTCTTCCAGTATTCGAGCGCGGCGTCCCACGACGCGCCCTTCGGCGCGCGCGGCTTGCCCTTGACATAGGCGAAGGTGGTTTCGTCGGCCGCGATCAGGCCGGCGCGCGCGCCGCCCTCGATCGACATGTTGCAGATTGTCATGCGGCCTTCCATCGACAGCGCGCGGATCGCCTCACCGGCATATTCGATGACATAGCCGGTGCCGCCGGCGGTGCCGATCTCGCCGATGATGGCGAGGATAATGTCCTTGGCGGTGACGCCTTCCGGTAACTGGCCATCGACACGCACCAGCATGTTCTTGGCCTTGCGCTGGATCAGCGTCTGGGTCGCCAGCACATGCTCGACCTCGGAGGTGCCGATGCCATGTGCCAATGCGCCGAAGGCGCCATGCGTCGAGGTGTGGCTGTCGCCGCAGACAATGGTCATGCCAGGCAGCGTGAAGCCCTGCTCCGGCCCGATGATGTGGACGATGCCCTGGCGGATATCGTTTTCGGAGTAATATTCGACGCCGAAATCCCTAGCGTTCTTGGCCAAGGCCTCGACCTGGATGCGGCTTTCCTCGTTCTTGATGCCGAACTTGCGCTCGGGCGAGGTCGAGACATTGTGATCGACCACGGCCAGCGTCTTTTCCGGATGCCGGACTTTTCTGCCGGTCATGCGCAGACCTTCGAAGGCCTGCGGGCTGGTCACTTCATGGACGAGATGGCGGTCGATGTAGAGCAGACAGGTGCCATCATCCTGGCGGTCGACGACATGGTCGTCGAAAATCTTGTCGTAGAGGGTGCGCGGTGCGCTCATGTGCGTAAATCCGTCGATTTGCAAAAAGGGGAAGGGCAGACGCGCGAAGCCTTCGGCGCGGCGAAAGCGGCTTAGCTAAGTCGGCTGGTGAGCGCGCCGGAAATGCGCGAAGAGAAACGCGACGGCAGGCGTTTTCTGTCCTGCAGCACGAAACCCTTATAGGCCGGATCGCCAAAAAGCTCTTCCATGGCGTGGCTCATACCAATGTTTTGGCTTTTCGGCAATTGCGGCGTGTTTTCGCTTCTCCCCTTGTGAGAGAAGGCGAAGAGGGCGGCGCTCAAAGCACCTCGAACACAAAAGTCTTCACCAGCGCGTCCGGCTCGGCGATCGCATAGCAGCGGAACCATGGGCTTTGCTCGGCCGGCCGCCATTTCCCGGCCCGCTCCAGCCCGTCGAACACGTCCTGGAAGCCGCCGCTTTCGAAAACCTGGTCGCGCACGGTGAAGATGGCGTGGCCGCCTTTCCTGGTGATGCGGACAAGCTCGTGCAGGCCGGACGCCGGCGCATGGCCGATGGTGAACACGCCAGTCGAGAAGAAGGCGCGGAAATGCCCGTCCGGCCAGGGTAGCGGCCCGCCGAGCATGGCCTGCTTCAGATCGCCATAGGCATTGCGGCTGCCGGCGATCTTCAGCATGTCGTCGGAGAGGTCGAGGCCGGCAATGTCGTGATAACCCAGCGCCTTCAATGACGGGCCTGACAGGCCGGTGCCGCAGCCGGCGTCGAGCAGCGGGCCTTCACCCACCTTCACATGGCGCGCCACCCAGGCGGTGATCAGGAACGGCAGCAGATAGCCGAGCGAAGCGGTCTCGCCGTCATAGGTCGCGGCCCAGTCTGCATAGGCCTTGGCCAGCCCTTCCGGCGTGTCGGCCGAATAGACGGTACCCAGCGCCGCATTGGCCTTGTCGATCGTCATCGCCTGCATCCTCCGGAATCCTGTCCTCCGCGATCGTAGCCGTGCCCGCGTCGGACTTCTATTCCTGCTGCGCCCGCCGCAGTCGTTGCTCCAGCCCCCGCAGCGCCAGCGACAGGCTGACGGTGAGGATGAGATAGATATAGGCGACGATCGAATAGGTCTCGAAGAAGCGGAACGAGCCGGCGGCGTAGATCTTGCCCATCTGCGTGATGTCGGCGACGCCGAGCACCGAGACCAGCGAGGAATCCTTGACCATGGCGACGAAGTCATTGCCGAGCGGCGGCAGGATGGTGCGGATCGCCTGTGGGAAGACGATCAGCCGGAAGCGCTGCGTGCGCGTCAGCCCGAGCGCCTTGGCAGCCTCGATCTGGCCTTTCTCGACTGACTGGATGCCGGCGCGGAAGACCTCGGAGATGAAGGCGGAATAACCGATGGTCAGCGCCATGATCGCACGCCACAACAGCGACACGTCGCGCACCAAAAGCTCGCCGAGATAGCCGGCGTTTTGCAGCGGCGCGGTCAGCGCATTCCACGCAGCCACGAAGGCCGGCGCGCCGGCGAAGGCGATCCAGAACAACAGCACCAGGATCGGCACGCCGCGGATGATCTCGACATAGAAACGAGCGATCTGCTTGAGCCAACGCGACCCCGACAACCCCATCAGCGCAATGCCGAGCCCGACGGCGGAAGCCAGCGCGAAGGCGACCACGGTGACAAGAATGGTGATGCCGATGCCTTTGGCGACGGTGGCAAAAACCTGGGCGTAGAGATCGCTGGCGGCAATGGAGAGCGCAGCGACGACGGCGAGCGCGATCGCGGCGGCAAGCCACCAGGGAAAATCGGGTTTTGAGGTTGAGGCGAGCATCAATGCCCAACGCTGGTGAACAGCTGCGCTCGCAAGATCTGCCGATCTCCCCCCTTGCGGGGGAGATGTCCGGCAGGACAGAGGGGGGTGCTGTCCCTCCAACCTGTCAAACGGTTACAGTCACAACCTTTGGCCTCTTTGGAAAAGCTCAAAACAAAAGGGAGGCGATCCTTCACACCCCCCTCTGCCCTGCCGGGCATCTCCCCCGCAAGGGGGGTCAGCGGCCGTCGCGCCAAGACGGCCTACTGCCCCATCTTGTAGTCGAGAAACCACTTCTTGTTCAGCGCCTCGATCGTGCCGTCGGCCTTCAGCGCCGCGATCGCCGCGTTGACCGGCTTCACCAGGTCCGAGCCCTTCGGGAAGATGAAGCCAAAATCCTCGGTGCCGAGCGGGCCGCCGATCAGCTTGAGCTTGCCGCCGGAGGCATCGACATAGCCTTTGCCGGCGGTGCCGTCGGTCAGGACGACATCGACGTCGCCGGATTTCAGTGCCTGCACCGAAGCGCCGAAGGTCTCGAACTGCTTGATGCGCGGGTTCTGCTCATTGCCGTCGAGCACGCTGTAGACGGCGGTGTAGAACGGCGTCGTTCCGGCCTGCGCGCCGATCAACCCGTCCTTGAAGGCGGCGAAGGTCTTGGCGTCGGTGAAGCGGCTTTCATCGGCGCGCACCAGCATGAACTGCTCCGAACGCATATAG
This sequence comes from Mesorhizobium sp. M0052, assembly GCF_040323255.1. Lineage (NCBI taxonomy): Bacteria > Pseudomonadati > Pseudomonadota > Alphaproteobacteria > Hyphomicrobiales > Phyllobacteriaceae > Mesorhizobium > Mesorhizobium sp. M0052. Next base: position 28,292 of record NZ_JAMYUS010000037.1, read on the forward strand.
GGGTCGGAGAAATCGACCTTCTCCTTTCGGTCGTCCTTGATGGTGATGCCGGTCATGCCAATGTTGTACTGGTTGTCGGAAACCGCCTGGATCATCGCGTCCCAGGAGGTGTTCTGGTACTCCACCTCGAAGTTCAGCCGCTTGGCGATTTCGTCCATCGCGTCATACTCCCAGCCGATCTGCTTGCCGGTCTTGGCGTCGATGAACTGCAGCGGCGGATAGGCGTTTTCCGTCACCACCACGACCTTCTTGCCGCCGAGATCGGGCAGCGCATCGGCCGCCCATGCAGCGACGGGCGCGAGGAAACAGGCCGCGAGGGCGGCCAGCAGCAGCTTCGATTTGGTCATGACACGCTCCAGGATGAGAAGCCCGCTTGCAGCCGGGCTCGCATGAAAATCCAGGCGCGACTTTAGCCGTCCGCAGACGGCTTGCAAGCCGGTCCGGTGCTCAGCGTCCGGTGAAAGCGGATTCCAATGCCTTCAACCAACGCGGTTTTAGAACGCCCCGTGGTCGGAATTTATTCCGTGATTGCGCCGCCGGCAAACCAGGCCCCTCCTGGACACGGGAACCCGTCAGATGACGGATCAGGATGGTGACGTAGCCTCACGCAGCTTGGCGACAAATCCGGTCAAGGTCCGGTGCAGCGACTTCAGCTCCTCGACTTCCAGCGGCATGGCGCAGGCAAGGCCTGCGGATACGTCCTTGATGCGGGCGCGCAGCGCCTGGCCCTTGGCAGTCGGTTCGACCAGCACGCGGCGCTCGTCGGCCGGATCGCGACGGCGGGTGACGAGACCAGCCGCTTCCATCCGCTTGAGCAGAGGCGTCAATGTCGCCGAATCCAGCCCCAGCGCCTCGCCGAGTTCGCCGACCGTGCTCGGCGCATGCTGCCACAGCGCCAGCATCGCCAAATATTGCGGATAGGTCAGGCCGAGCGGGTCAAGCAGCGGCCGATAGAGCTTGGTCATCAGCCCGCTCGCCGAATAGAGCGCGAAGCAGAGCTGCTGGTCGAGGCGCGGAACGGCGATCCTCCCGGCGGTGTCCGCCGGGACTTCGCTGGCCCTGGTTTCGGTCTTCGTCGTCATGCTGCCTTTGCCGGAAGCGCCACGGTCGAAAGCGCCACCTCGATATTGCCTTTGATCGCATTGGAATAGGGGCAAATCTGATGCGCTGCCGATACAAGCGCTTCCGCCCCCGCCTGATCAAGGCCTTTGGTCTCCGCGGCCAGTGCGACACCAAGTTTGAAGCCTTCACCATTGGGAAGCAGGCTGACGGTGGCGCTTACCGCCGCATCGTCCAGCGGCAGCTTCTGCTTGCGCGCGACGAAGCGGATGGCGCTTTCGAAGCAGGCGGCATAGCCGACCGCGAACAGCTGCTCGGGATTGGTGGCGCCACCCTGTCCGCCGAGCTCCTTCGGCAAAGCGAGGTCGACCTTCAGCAGGCCGTCGCTGGTCTCGCCGTGGCCGGCGCGGCCGCCGGTGACGCGAGCCTGTGTGGTGTAGAGTGCCATGTCAGTTCTCCATTTGCTTTGTATACGATCATTTAGCGTACAAGATAATTCGAGTCAACAGCCGTGGCGCAACTCTCGGCCGGCAATCGTTCACAGTCTGGTGAAACGAAAAAAGGCGGCCGAAGCCGCCTTTTCAAAATCCTTGGTCGAGATCTTATTCGGCCGGGGTCGCTTCCGCGGCCTTTGCAGCCTCGTCGGCGGCCTTGGCGGCTTCGTCGGCGGCCTTCTTCTCGGCGGCTTCCTGCGCGGCCTTCTCGGCTGCCAGCGCCTGCACGGCGGCGATCTTCTCGGCCTCGATGCGGGCCTTCTCAGCGTTCAGCGCGTCGCGCTCCTCATCGTTCAGCTTGCGGGCGCGCACGCCGGTGTTTTCCGAAATACGGGCCGACTTGCCGCGACGGTCGCGCAAATAATAGAGCTTGGCGCGGCGCACCTTGCCGCGGCGCACGATCTCGACGCCTTCGACCATCGGCGAGTAGACCGGGAAAACGCGCTCGACGCCTTCGCCGTAGGAGATCTTGCGGACGGTGAAATTTTCCTGGAAGCCGGCGCCGGCGCGGGCGATGACGACGCCCTCATAGGCCTGGACGCGGGTGCGGGTGCCTTCGGTCACGCGGACCTGGACGCGCACGGTGTCGCCGGGCTGAAACTCGGGAAGCTTGCGCTTGGCTTCGATCTTGGCGGCCTGTTCGGCCTCGAGCTGACGGATGATATCCATCTCAATAGTCCACTTCTTGTTCTTCCGACAGTCAGAGCGTCCGACACTCGCCTTGCAGTTCCATTGACCGCTCGGCTATGCCCTTTGTCCCCGAGACATCTTGTCTTCGAAACATTGGGCAGGGGCGACTACACCGTCATTGTTGACGGGTCCGGGAGATTTTTCTCGCCAGTACGGGCGGGCACATACAGCTATTTCACTGACTTGTCACGCCTTGGCCCTGTCTTTTTTGGTCGCATGCCACCACGCAATCGTCCAGTGCAGGGTTGCGCCGGCCCTTCAAGCTTCCTAATCCGGGAGCAGCACACTTGTCCGGCGGCCTCACAATGTCTGTTTTCGACGCAGTCCTGCTCTTCCTCGCGGGTTTTCTGTCAGGCGCCGTCAACGCGGTTGCCGGCGGCGGCACCTTCATAACCTTCGGCGCCATGACGCTGGCCGGCCTGCCGCCGATCGTCGCCAACGCCACGTCCTCGGTAACGCAGTTTCCCGGTTACATCACCTCGACGCTGGCTTACTGGACCGACATCAAGCATTTCTGGCGCGGCGCGCTGCTGCTTTGCCTGATCTCGGCTTTGGGCGCGCTGGCTGGTGCGCTCATCCTGCTGGCGCTCTCAAATCCGTCGTTCCGCGCCCTCGTGCCGTGGCTGCTGCTGGCCGCAACCGCCTTGTTCGCCGCCGGGCCGTGGCTGAAACCAACGCCGAAGCCTGGGCATGAAGCCACGGTCGGCTCTCTGGCCGGTTCGCTGGCGCAGTTCGCTACCGCCATCTATGGCGGCTTCTTCGGCGCCGGCATGGGCGTCATGATGCTGGCGACGCTCGGCCTGACGCAATCCGGCGACTATCACCGGCTGAACGCGCTGAAGAACATGCTGGCCGTGGTCATCGCCGCCGTTGCCATACTGGTCTTCGTTTCCGGCGGCGTTGTTGCCTGGCCGCAGGCGATTGTCATGATCCCCGGCGGCGCGCTCGGCGGCTATGCCGGTGTCTGGATCGCCAAGCGCGTGCCGCAGAACGCCGTGCGCGGCTTCGTCATCGCCGTCGGCCTGTTTCTGGCGTTTTATTATTTCGCCAAGGGCTGAGTGACGAACAGATTCGGTTTTCATGTTTCGCCCAGAGAAAACGAAATGTCGGACTACAAAGTCGTAATTCCCAGAAATCCGTTAGCCGATGGTACTCGCCAGTACGAGTTTCTGACCGATGCCGAATTTCATCAAGTCTCTGAGCTGCTAAAAGCAGATCCGGAAATCATGGCCGCAATCTATAGGCAGGCTGAAAAAATCAATCGAAACCGTGAGATCGAGGAACCAGACGACGAGATTCCGGTCGCAGGCTATTTGCCTGAAATTGCTGCTGTCATTCATGGTGTCACATCACGCGACACTTCGTCGGGTTTTGCGTTTGCGGTTGTCGCCGAGTTTTTGGAAGAGGAAAAACTCATAGAGAAGATCAGAGGCTAGCCCGGCCTTTGGCGATTTCCGCCATCGTTGCCATTCTCCAGCAAATCAGGCCGCCGCTCCTTCGTCAGCCTCTCGGACTCTGCGCGGCGCCAGGCGGCGATCTTCTTGTGATTGCCGGAAACCAGCACGTCGGGGATTGGCCTGCCTTCGAACTCCTGCGGTCGCGTGTAATGCGGATGTTCGAGCAGACCGTTCTCAAAACTTTCTTCCTCGCCTGATACCGCATTGCCCATCACACCGGGCAACAGCCGGACCACGGCATCGAGCAGCACCAGGGCTGCCGGCTCGCCACCGGAGAGGATGAAATCGCCGATCGAGACTTCCTCCAGCCCACGCGCCTCGATCAATCGCTGGTCTACACCCTCGAAGCGGCCGCAGACGATGACGGCGCCCGGCCCGGCGGCCAGCTCGCGCACCCGCGCCTGCGTCAACGGCTTGCCGCGCGGGCTCATCAGCAATTTTGGACGCGGATCGCCGGACGGCGAGGTGTGGTCGATCGCCTTGGCCAGCACATCGGCGCGCATCACCATGCCGGCGCCACCGCCGGCCGGCGTGTCGTCGACGGTGTGATGGCGATCGCTGGCGAAGTCGCGGATCTGGATAGCTTCCAGCGACCATGTCCCGACTTCGAGCGCCCGTCCGGCCAGCGACAGGCCTAGCCCGCCCGGAAACATCTCGGGATAGAGCGTCAGCACCGAGGCCTTGAACGTCACCGGTTGCCTCCGGCTTCGCTCGGCCCGCGCGGTCGGCCCTTCGTGTCGAAATCTTCTTCGCGCGGCGCGTCGCCATCCTCATCATCGACAAGGCCGGCGGCTGCCGGGTCGACGCGGAGAAAACCTTCGGCGATCGAAACCTGAGGCACGGCGACCTGGGTGAACGGGATCAGCACGCCTTTGCGCCCGCCGAGGGTAACGTCGAGAATGTCGCCGCCGCCGAAATTATGCACCGCCACCACCTTGCCGATGACCGCGTCCTTATCGTCGCGGACTTCAAGTCCGACGAGATCGGCGTGGTAGAATTCGTCCTCCTCGCCATCGTCGGGCAGCATCGAGCGGTCGACGAACAGCTCGGTTCCGGCCAGCGCCTCGGCGGCGTTGCGGTCGGCAATGCCCTTGAAGCGCACCACCACGACGGTGTTGGCGGGCCTGATGTCGATGATCTGGAAGGCGCGGCCGTCCTTGGCATAGAGCGGCCCATAATCGGCCAGCGCCATCGGCTCGCCAGTGAAAGTCTTCACCCGCAATTCGCCCTTGATGCCGTGGGCGGCGCCGATCACGGCCATTTGCACGGGGTTCTGGGGCTTCGACATGGCTGATATCCTTTGCCCTGCTCTAACGCCCTACCGGCGTCATTTCAATGATCGCCCGTGGCCATTTCAATGACAGGTTCTTCACCGCTTCCTAACCCGGCTGCCTGACAATGGCGGCATGCAGGAATTTCTCATCCCGGCAAAACCCGACCTCCAGGCAGCGCGCGAAAGCTGGCTGAAGATGCTGGCGCGCGAGCGCCGGCTGGCGCCGGCGACCGTCGAAGCCTATGAGCGCGACACGCGCCAGTTCCTGCATTTCCTCACAGGGCATTGCGGCGGCTCGCCTGGTCTTTCCGACATCGCCACTCTGCGCCCGGCCGATCTGCGCGGCTTTCTTGCCGCGCGGCGCAACGCCGGCGCCGGCGCCCGCACGCTCGGACGCGGCCTCGCCGGCATCCGCTCGCTGCTGCGCTTCCTCGAACGGCGCGGTCTCGCCAATGCCGCCGGTGCCGCTGCGTTGCGCGCGCCGCGCCAGCCGAAATCGCTGCCCAAGCCGCTGACCGCCAGCGATGCCAAACATGTCGTGTCGGTGGAAGGCCAGCTGGCTGAAGAGCCCTGGATCGCCGCCCGCAACGCCACCGTGCTGACGCTGCTTTATGGATCGGGCCTGCGCATTTCCGAAGCGCTGGGCCTCAGCGCCGCCGACCTGGCATCGGAAGCCGACACCGTGCTGCGCGTCACCGGCAAGGGTGGCAAGACACGGCTGGTGCCGGTGCTGCCGGTGGCGCTCAGGGCAATCGCCGAATACCGAAAACTGTGTCCCTACCATCTCGATCCCAAGGGCCTGCTGTTTCGCGGCGCCCGGGGCGGGCCGCTCAACCCGGCCATCGTCCAGCGCGACATGGCCAGGCTGCGCTCGGCGCTGAACCTGCCCGACACCGCGACGCCGCACGCGTTGCGCCATTCCTTCGCCACCCATCTGCTCGGGCGCGGCGGTGACCTGCGCACCATCCAGGAACTGCTCGGCCACGCCAGCTTGTCGACGACGCAGGTCTATACCGGCGTCGACACGGCAAGGCTGCTCGAGATCTACGAATCTGCCCATCCCCGCGCGTGACACTGTATAAGTCCAAGACAATTTCCCCACGCCGGTTAACCGTTTCGCCGCTTTTCAGTCCTAGAACCGCACCATGAAACGCGCCCTTGCCATCGCCGACCGCGCGGCCCTTGTGTCGCTGAAGCTGCTCGTCGCGCTCAACGCCCTGTTTTTCCTGTCTTTTCTCGTCGCGTTGCTGCTTGCCATGGGCAAGGCGCATGCCGAAGCCCCGGCCTGCGCCGGCGCCGATCTGCTATCGGCCCTGCAGAAGGAAGACCCCGCCGCCTATGCCAGGATCGAGACGGAAGCAGCAGCGACGCTGAACGGCAAGGGCCTGTTGTGGAAGTTGGAGAAATCAGGCGAAAAGCCGTCCTTCCTGTTCGGCACCATGCACATGACCGACCCGCGCGTGACCACTCTGCCGCCGGCAGCCAGGAAAGCCTATGACGCTGCCGGCACCATCATCATCGAGACCACCGACGTGCTCGACAAGCAGAAGATGATGGAGGCCATGCTCAAGGAACCCGAGCTGATGATGTTCACCGACAACACGACGTTGTCGTCGCTGTTGTCGCCGGAGGATGCGGCGGTGGTGAACAAAGGGCTCGATGCGCGCGGCATTCCGCCGGCGAGCGTCTCCAAGATGAAGCCGTGGCTGCTTTCGGCCATGGTCGCGCTGCCGGTCTGTGAGGTCGCCCGTCAGGCAGGCGGCGCACCGGTTCTGGACGTCAAGCTGGCGCAGGACGCCAAGGCCTTGGGGAAGCCGGTGGAAGGGTTGGAGACCGCTGCCAGCCAGCTGCACGCCATGGCCTCGCTGCCGATTGCGTTCCACATCAAAGGGCTGGTCGAGACCCTGAAGCTCGGCGACAAGATAAACGACATCAACGAAACCATGATCGTGCTTTACCAGCGCGGCGACACCGGCACCTTCTGGCCGCTGTTGCGTTCGATCTCGCCCGACGAAGACGACGACGCAGGTTACGCCGAATTCGACCGGACGATGATCACCGGCCGCAACAAGGTCATGGCCGACCATGCCGCACCGATCCTGGCCAAGGGCAATGCCTTCATGGCCGTCGGCGCCATGCATCTTCCCGGCCCCGAAGGCCTGGTCGAGGATTTTCGCAAGGCCGGCTATACCGTCACCGCCGTCGACTGAGCAGCGCCCGTCTTGAATACCGAATCACGTAAGCCCGGCTCTGTGCGGTGCGCAACTGATTCGCAAAGCGGAGGCGGTTGGCCCTATTTTTGGCGGAAAAGGCCAGCTAAGCTCGTTCTACCTCGTTCGTGATTGATTTTGCGGGGGAAATACAGGCCAACAAGCGGTTGCGAATCAGAATTTTTCTGCGTTCGTCAATTTGAAGGCCTAGTATGAACCCGTTCAACGGTTGCGCGTTGAGGGGTGTTGATTGATGCTTTTCATCCACGGAGGACACTTTTATGGCGAACCCTAACGATCCAGCGCCCAGGTCGGGTGGTGGCAGCGGCTGGCTGATTGCGCTGGTCGTCGTCATCCTTGCGATTGTCGCGTACTATGTTTTCGGCAGAAGCGGCGAACATCCTGCGCCCGCAGAGCCGCCGGCAGCCAGCACACCGGCGCCCGCACCTGCACCGGCTGAGCCGATGAAGCCCGCCGAACCGGCTCCCGCACCAGCCCCTGCGCCCGCACCGGCTCCTGCGCCAGCCCCGGCACCCGCGCCCGCTCCGGCGCCGAGCCCGTAATCTGGCCAACTGATCTGGCATCTTGTTCCAGCCAAGAACGGCCCGCTGAAAAGCGGGCCGTTTTGTTTGGGGCCCCTGTCGCGAGCGTCGCGATTCTTCACCGCCCCTCTGTGCTGCCGGACATCTCTCCTCAAGGGGGAGATCGGCTGTCTCACGAACAGCGCCAGGTTAGAAACGTGAGAAACTTGAAAGCTCGCGACGCGGCGGTGAAGTCCAATCTCCCCCCAAAGTGGGCATAGGCGCTAAGATAGCTTTGGCATGGACTGAAATTTGCGCTTTCGCGGTGGCTCACGCCAGCGATATCGCAAGGCATGGAGATTTTGACGCAGGGCCGCCAAGGAAGGTTGAGTAAAGATGGTCGCGATCAGAGAGGCGACGATCTGGCGGGTGGCGCGCCACAGCAGCGGGCGCCCGTCGCTCAAGGGGGAGAGACACCCAATTCCTGCGAGAGGGGTTCGGTCACAAGCGCGATGAGGAAGTGTGCAAGGATCCAAGGCCTTGCGATCCTTGGGTCCTTGGCGGGAGGAGAGCGCAGCCCGATCAGGCTCTTCAGGCGCTTGAAGGCGAGTTCGATGCGCCAGCGCATGCGGTAGAGCTTGAGGACCGTATCGGCGGGAAACTCCTCCCGGTCAAGCGAGGTCACAAGCAGGACGAAGCCGGCCGCAATCAGCGTCTGCGGTTGAACCTTGTTGCCCTTGGCCCTGGCTGATTTTGCGCCGCGCTTCTTGTGCCGCGGCCTCGGATTTGCGCAAGGCGATCAGGCGCATATTGACAGGCTCGCCCTTCTTGAGTGCCAGCCGGGCAGGCGTTTCGCAGACTTCCTCCCGGCAGTTCGCCAGGTAGCCGATGAGATCGAACGCCCTGCCGTTGGCGTCGAGCCATCGCGCGTTTTTCCACGACGCGCGCACAACAACATCGCCGCCTTGCGCCATCACCTTGGCGATCCGCTCGGCCTGCAGATAGGCGCGGTCACCGATGCGGATCTCGCCCGGCACCACCGGCACGCGGTCGATCAGCTCGGCCTCGCTCTGGTCGGTGATCTCGAGGAAGTCGAACTGCTCGCGCTCAAGCTCGAAGGCGCAGTGCATGCGCCAAGGACCATTGTTCT